>NZ_JOGP01000002.1:0-440666 GCF_000719505.1 Streptomyces sp. NRRL B-3229
CGATCCCCACCCTGATCGTCTACTTCGTCCTCCAACGCCAGTTCGTCAGCGGACTGACCCTCGGCGCCAACAAGGGCTGACCACCACCCCGTTCGAAAGAGAACCACCGTGCCCCACCCCTTCACTCCGGTCGCCTCCGTGCCCGTCGACCCGCGCGGGGCCCGCGTCCACGAGGAGGGCTGGCAGTCCTGGAGCCCCAGTGGCGCGTACGCCCTCGGCGACAAGCCGTACCGCCCGACGAACGACAACTGGGCGACGGTCTGCTACCGGCCGGGCGTCACCGTCCCGGAGGGCGTCTTCCAGGGCGAGGGGCTGCTGGCGCTCGACCCGGGCGACGGGTCGCCGGTACGGCTGTGGGCGGCGCCGGAACCGACCCGTGCGGTTCCGTCGATCCGCCTGACCGTCGACGGCAGCCACGCCGAGGTCACCGCCGACGGCCCGGTCAAGGAGTTCACGGGCACGGACGTCCAGGCGACGCTGGCCGAGTGGGCCGCCGGGCTCGGGGTCGAGGCCCTCCGTCCGGCGCCCACCGTCTGGTGCTCCTGGTACGAGTACTTCACGGAGGTCACCGAGGACGACATCCACGAGAACCTGCGTGCGATGGACACCCTCGACCTGCCGATCGACGTCGTCCAGATCGACGACGGCTACCAGAAGGCCCTCGGTGACTGGCTCACCCTCTCGGGCCGCTTCCGCTCCCGCGAGGGCATCGCCGACGCGATCCGGGCGCGGGGCCGCAGGGCCGGCATCTGGACCGCGCCCTTCCTCGTCGACCCGGCGAGCGACCTGGCCGCCGAGCACCCCGACTGGCTGGTCGAGGACCTCAGCGGCGGCTTCCTGCATGCCGGCCGCAACTGGGGCCACGACCTGTGCGTCCTGGACACGACCCACCCGGAGGCCGCGGCCTACCTGGCGGACGTCTTCCGGACGCTGCGGTCCGAGGGCTACGACTACTTCAAGGTCGACTTCCTCTACGCGGGCGCCCTGGAGGGCGTACGGCACACCGACGCGGACGGTCTCACCGCGTACCGCGACGGCATCCGGCTGATCCGCGAGGCCATCGGCCCGGACGCCTACCTGCTCGGCTGCGGTGCGCCGATCCTGCCCTCCGTCGGCCTGTTCGACGCGATGCGGGTCAGCCCCGACACGGCCCCGCACCGCCGCCCCGAGGCCGGTGACTTCAGCCAGCCCGGCCAGGACCCGGCCGAGTTCACCGGCGTCGGCCGCCAGTGGCAGCACGGCGTCCTGTGGGTCAACGACCCCGACTGCCTGATGGCCCGCCCGGCCGTGGAGACCCGCGAGCGCTGGGCCGCCCACGTGCAGGCGACCGGCGGACTGATGGCCTCCAGCGACCGGCTGCTGTCGCTGGACCAGTGGGGCGTGGAGACGACCCGCCGGCTGCTCGGAGGGGACGGGCGATGACCCCCGCGGGCATCGCCCACGGCGGCGACCAGAACCCCGAGCCGTAGCCCGAGGACGTCCGTCACGGGAGGAGGCGAGCCGCTGTCGCGGCTCGCCGAATGCGCCGGGGCGCGGCACCCCCCTCGGCTGCCGCGCCCCGGCTCCCCCGGCTCCGTGGTGGCTAGACGCCCTGGGTCTCCTCCACCTCCGGGAGGGTGCCCGTGCGGGCTGCCCGGCCGTACCACAGGGCACTGGACTTGGGTGTCCGTTCCAGCGTCGTGTAGTCCACGTAGATCGCGCCGAAGCGCTTCTCGTAGCCGTACGCCCACTCGAAGTTGTCCATCAACGACCAGAGGTAGTAGCCGCGGACGTCCGCGCCGTCGGTGATCGCGCGGCGGACCGCGGCGAGGTGGCCGTGCAGGTAGGCGATCCGCTCCGGGTCGTGGACGCGGCCGTCGGGGTCGGGCTTGTCGTCGTAGGCCGCGCCGTTCTCGGTGATGTAGAGGGGGAGACCGGGGGCCTCGCGGGTGTAGCGCATGATCAGGTCGTGCAGCCCGGTCGGGTCGATCGTCCAGCCCATCTCCGTACGCTCGCCCGGCGTCTGGTGGAACGTGACGTCGTCCGCGCCCGGCCACGGGGAGTGGTCGCTGCTGCCGTGGCCGTCGGCGCGCGGCCCGCTGGCCGTCGGGTCGGCGGCCGACACCAGCGCGGGCGTGTAGTAGTTGAGGCCCAGGGCGTCGAGCGGCTGGTTGATCAGCTCCAGATCGCCGGCCTCCACGAACGACCAGTCGGTGATCGACTCCGTCGCCGCGAACAGCGTCTGCGGGTACGCCCCGTGCAGGATGGGGCCGTGGAAGATCCCGCTGGCGAGGTCGTCGATCTTCCGCGCCGCGGCCAGGTCCGCCGGGTCCTGCGAGAAGGGCCTGACCGCCGCGGAGTTGAGGCTCAGCGCCACCGAGTTGCGGGCCGGCATGGAGGCGCGCAGGGCCGAAGTGCCCAGGCCGTGCGCGAGGTTGAGCGTGTGCGCGGCCCTCAGCGAGGCCGCCGGGTCGGTACGGCCCGGTGCGTGCACCCCGGAGGCATAGCCCAGGAAGGCCGCGCACCAGGGCTCGTTGACGGTGATCCACTGCTCCACCCGGTCACCGAGCGCCTCGCCCATGATCTGCGCGTACTCGGCGAAGCGGTACGCGGTGTCGCGCTCCGGCCAGCCGCCCGCGTCCTCCAGCTCCTGCGGCAGGTCCCAGTGGTAGAGCGTCACGGCCGGCTTGATGCCGTGCGCGAGCAGCTCGTCCACCAGCCGCCGGTAGAAGTCCAGCCCCCGCTGGATCGCCGGGCCCCGGCCGGTCGGCTGCACCCGGGACCAGGAGACCGAGAAGCGGTACGCCGTCAGGCCCAGGTCGGCCATGAGCGCCACGTCGTCGCGGTAGCGGTGGTAGTGGTCGACAGCGATGTCACCGTGGTCGCCGCCGGCGGTCTTGCCGGGCGTGTGGCTGAAGGTGTCCCAGATGGAGGGCGTACGGCCGTCCTCCCGCACCGCCCCCTCGATCTGGTACGAGGAGGTCGCGGCACCCCAGAGAAAGGAGGGGGGGAAGGTCACCGGGGTCTCCGGAGATGCGGAATCGGGCATGGAAGCGCTCCCATCGGAGGTCGTGAGACCGACTGGTAGAGGGCGAGGAGGAGAGGAGAAGAGAGGGGCGGGGGCCGGAGCGGCGTCGGTCCGGCCCCCGGGGAAGCCGAGGTCAGCCCTTCACGGCACCCTGCATGATGCCGCCCACGATCTGCTTGCCGAAGATCGCGAAGACGATCAGCAGCGGCAGCGTGCCCAGCAGCGCGCCCGCCATGATCAGGGACTGGTCCGGGGTGTAGCCCCGGCCGAGCTGCGCGACCGCGACCTGCACGGTCGGGTTGCCGTTCTGCGTCAGCACCAGGAACGGCCACAGGAAGTCGTTCCAGGTCTGCACGAACATCAGCATGCCGAGGACGGCCATCGCAGGCCGGGCGGCGGGGAACACGACGTGCCACACCACCCGCCAGCTGCTCGCGCCGTCCACCCGGGCCGCCTCGATGATCTCGTCCGGCAGCGCCTGGATCAGGTACTGCCGCATGAAGAACACCCCGAACGCGCTCACCAGCGACGGCAGGATCACCGCCTGGAGCTGGTCCGTCCAGTCGAGCTTGGCGACCATCATGTACAGCGGGATCACGCTCAGCTGCGGCGGCACCATCATCGTGCCGATGACGATCAGCATCATCGCGCCGCGGCCCCGGAAGCGCAGCTTGGCGAAGGCGAACCCGGCGATCGTGGACAGGAAGACGATGGTCAGCGCCGACACACCGGCCACGAACGTGGTGTTGATGAACGCCTCGCCCAGATTGGCGTCGTTCCAGGCGATGTCGAGGTTGTGGAAGAGGTTGCCGCCGAACCAGAACGGCGGCGGGGTCTGCGCCAGCCGCTGGTTGTCTCGCGAGGCGGCGATCGCCGTCCATACCAGCGGCAGCAGCGAGCCGATGGTGAACAGGGCGAGGATGACGTACGCGATGGGTCCCGCGTGCATCTGCCCGCCCGCACGCGCCGACTTGGGCCGGCGCACCCGCTTCGGGGGCGGGGAACCCGCGTCCGCCGCGGGTTTCGTCAGGGTCGTCGTCACGGCCGGTCTCCTTAACTACTGGCGCGCAGCCGGCGCGAGATGACGTAGTTGACGATCCCGATCACGATGAGGATCAGGAACATCGTCCAGGCGATCGCGGAGGCGCGGCCCAGGTGCATGTTCACCCAGCCCTGCTCGTACAGGTACAGGCCGAGCGTCTGGAACTGGTGCTCCGCGCCGCCGGACGCACCCTTGTTGGCGTCGAACAGCAGTGGCTCGCCGAACACCTGGCTCGCCCCGATCGTCGAGACGACGACGGTGAACAGGATCGTCGGCCGCAGCGAGGGCAGGGTGACGTGCAGGAACTGCTTCCAGCGGCTGGCCCCGTCGAGGGCCGCCGACTCGTACAGGTCCTGCGGGATCGCCTGCATCGCCGCCAGGTAGATCAGCGCGTTGTAGCCGGTCCAGCGCCAGATGACGATCGACGAAACCGCGATCTGCGAGGGCCACTTGTCGTTCTGCCAGTCGATGGCGTCGACCCCGACGAAGTGCAGAGCCCAGTTGATCATGCCGTAGTCGCGGCCGAAGAGCAGCACGAACACCAGCGAGGCGGCGGCGATCGAGGTCGCGTACGGCGCCAGCATCACGACCCGGTAGAAGGTCGACGCGCGCAACTTGTAGTTGAGGATGTGCGCCAGGCCCATGGCCATCGCCAGCTGCGGGACGGTGGAGATGATGCCGATGGTCAGGGTGTTCTTCGCCGCGTTCCAGAAGAAGTCGTCGTCGAAGATGCGCGTGTAGTTGCGCATGCCCGCCCACTGCATGTCCGTGGGATCGGTCAGCTCGACCGTGTGCAGCGAGGCCCAGCCCGTGTAGATCAGCGGGAACAGACCGAAGGCGAGGAACAGCAGGAAGAACGGCGAGACGAACGCGTACGGGCTCCAGCGCATGTCCCGCTGCCAGCGGCGGGACAGCCGGGCCCGGCGCCGCTGCTCCTTCTCGTCGGGTACGGCGTCCGCGGGCGGGCGGCCCGGGGCCGCGCCCCCCTCCTCGAGGGGGAGCGCGGCGGTGTCGTGCCGGGTGGCCATACCGGTCACTTCTCCAGGTTGTTGTCGATGGTCTTGGTGGCCGTCTCCCAGGCTTCCTTGGCCGACTTGCCCTTCGTGACGAGGATGACGCCGTTGTCGGTCAGACCCTGCTGGATGATCTGGTCCTTCGGGCCGATCACCTGCGTCGGAATGGCCTTGGCGGCCTCGGCGAAGATCTTGCCGATGGGCGCGTCACCGGTCATCGTGTTCTTGGCGCCGGTGACCTGGGGCAGGTCGTAGGCGGCGGTCGAGCTCGGGAAGCTGCCCTGCACGCTGAACAGCTTGGCCTGCTGCTCCGGCGCGGTCAGCCAGGTGATCAGCTTCTCCGCCTCCTTCACGTGCTTGCCGTTCTTGGGCACGGACAGGAAGGTGCCGCCCCAGTTGCCGGACTTGGGCGCGGCGGCCACGTCCCACTTGCCGGCGGAGTCGGGCGACGACTTGCCCTTGAGGTAGCCGAGCATCCACGGCGGGCACGCGATCGCGGCGAACTTGCTCTTGGCGATCGTGGTGTCCCAGGCCGGCTGGAACTGCGTCTGCGCTCCGACCAGCCCCTCCTTGGCGGCCTTCGCGGTCAGGTCGAAGGCGTTCTTGATCGCCGGGTTGGTCTTGTAGATGACCTCGCCGGAGGCGTCGTAGTACTTGTCCTTCTCACTGCTGACGATCGCGTTGAGCAGACCGCCGGGCGAGTCCATGAAGGTGGTGCCCGCGGGGGCCTTCTTCTTGTAGGTCTCGCCCGCGGCGACGAGCTTGTTCCAGTCGCCCGCCCACAGCTTGCCGACCGCCTCGCGGTCGCTGGGCAGACCGGCCTGCTCGAAGAGGTCCTTGCGGTAGCAGATCGCCATCGGGCCGATGTCGGTGCCGAGGCCGATGGTCTGGCCGTCCTTGGTGGTGGCCTGCTGCCACTTCCAGTCAACCCACTTGCTCTTGTCCACCCCGGCGACCTTGGACATGTCCACCAGCTTGTCCGCGTTGGTGGAGACGACCTCGGCGATGTTGCCGACCTCGATGGCCTGGACGTCCTGGAGACCGCTGTTGGTGGTGAGGTGGTTGACGAGAGCGGGGTAGTAGTTCTCGTTCCGCTCGACCACGTTCTCCTGGATCTTGATGTTCGGGTTGAGCTTCTCGTACTCCTTGTAGAGTCCGGCCTCCTTGAAGCCCTGCGTGCCGAACAGACCGAGGGTGATCGTGGTCTTGCCGCCGCCCGACGACGAGCCGTCGTCGTCGCCGCCGTCGTCGGCACAGCCGGCCAGCAGCCCGGCGCCCAGCGATGCGACAGCCGCGAGGACTACCGCCCTGTTGCGGGCGGATCGGGTATGTGCTCGCATTGCGTCCTCCTGTTGCCCTGACGTGCCGACCCCCCGGCCAACTGCGTTGTTGGGCCCGTTCGTTCTAGCTGCGGCTCGGGCGGGGAACGTGCGGGAAATGTATGTGTCAGGTACCGTGGGAGCGCTCCCATCGGTGATGTGTTGAAGGTTCGCGGGTCCGGGCGGGGGTGTCAAGGGAGTCGACGCGGAGAGATGCGTTCAGTTATCAGCCTGTTAACTGGACCGGCCCGACCCGCCCGGCGCTCAGGGGCGGGCACTTCGGCCCGGACCTGGGCCGGGGGCTGAGCCCCCGCGACCGTCACTGGAGCAGGCGGGGCTGTTAAATTCCAGGCCAGCGCAAGACAACGGCGGAAGGCGGAGCCCATGGCAAGCCACGGAGCGCGGAGCCGGAGCGGGGGCCGGCCCACCCTCGAGGAGGTCGCCGCGCGCGCCGGCGTCGGCCGGGGCACCGTTTCCCGGGTGATCAACGGTTCGCCCCGGGTCAGTGACGCCACCCGTGCCGCGGTCGAGGCGGCGGTGGCGGAGCTCGGGTACGTCCCGAACACGGCCGCGCGCGCCCTGGCGGCCAACCGTACGGACGCGATCGCGCTGGTGGTGCCCGAGCCGGAGACCCGGTTCTTCGCCGAGCCGTACTTCTCGGACATGCTCAAGGGCGTCGGCGCGGAGATCTCGGACACCGAGATGCAGCTCCTGCTGATCTTCGCGGGTAGCGACCGCGAACGCCAACGGCTGGCCCAGTACCTCGCCGCGCACCGGGTCGACGGCGTCCTGCTGGTCTCGGTCCACGCCGACGACCCGCTCCCCGACCTGCTGTCCCAGCTGGAGATCCCCGCGGTGATCAGCGGCCCGCGCTCGGCGGGGGAGACGCTGCCCTCGGTGGACTCCGACAACTACGGAGGGGGCCGCTCCGCCGTGGAGCACCTGCTCGCGGGCGGCCGCCGCGCGATCGCCCACATCACCGGCCGCCTCGACGTGTACGGCGCCCAGCGCCGCGTCGACGGCTACCGCGACGCGCTGCTCGACGCGGGCCACGAGGTGGACGAGCGCCTGATCGAGCCCGGTGACTTCACGGAGGAGGGCGGCCGCCGCGCGATGACGAAGCTGCTGGCCCGCCGCCCCGACCTGGACGCCGTCTTCGCCGGCTCCGACGTCATGGCGGCGGGCGCCCGCCAGGTGCTGCGCGAGGAGGGCCGCAGCATCCCCTCGGACGTGGCATTGATCGGCTACGACGACTCCGCCATAGCGCGCCACATGGACCCGCCGCTCACCAGTGTCCGCCAGCCCATCGAGGAGATGGGCCGCCGCATGATCGACCTGCTCCTCTCGGAGATCGCCGACCGCCGCCCGGCGGTGTCCCGGGGCCTGGAGCGCAGGCAGGTCGTCCTGGCGACGGAACTGATCCACCGGACGTCGTCCTGACACGGGCCAGGCCGCCCCGAGCCGCCTAAAGAGGTTGAACGCAAGGATCACTCAGGTCCGGACGCGGGCGGGGTCCGGCGTTCCGTCCGCGAACGGGCACGCCGGCTCTTTCGCGAACGGTACGGCGGTGTGCGGGAGTTGACCGGGGTGTCGCGGCCGGTGTCGTGGTGCTCAGCTCGTCCTGAAGTAGTGGCCCGCCTCCAGGTCCGGGATCAGGGCGGGGTGCTCCGGCTGCCAGCCCAGCAGCTTGCGGGTGAGTGCGGCCGAGGCGCGCATGTCGATCGCGGCGAAGCGGCCGAGCCAGCCGAAGTGGTCCGTCGCGTTCTCGGCGGCCACCTTCGCGACCGGCACGTCGAGCCCCCGCCCGATGGTCTCGGCGATCTCCCGGAACGGCACCCCCTCGTCGCCGATCGCGTGCAGCCGTACGCCGGCCGGCGCCTGCTCCAGGGCGAGCCGGAACAACCGGGCCGCGTCCAGGCGGTGGACGGCCGCCCACTGGTTGGTGCCGTCGCCCACCATGGCCGAGACACCCTTCTGCCGTGCGACGTCGATGAACATGGGCACGAAGCCGTAGTCGCCCTCGCCGTGCACGCTCGGCGGAAGCCGCAGCACCGACGAACTCACCCCGCGTCCGGCCAGTGCGAGCGTCGCGGACTCCGAGGCGTGCCGGTGCTTGGCGGGGGAGTCCGGGTCGGCCGGGTCCTCCTCGGTGCCGACGTGCCCCGGCGCGGTCAGCAGTCCCGAGGTGACCACGAGAGCCTTCCCGGTGCCTGCGAGCACCTCGCCCATGGCCTCTATCGCCCGCAGATCGGCCTCACCGGAGGCGGCGAGGTTCGTGAAGTCGTGGATGAAGGCCAGGTGGGCGACGGCGTCGGCCGCCTCGGCGCCCCGGCGGAGACTGTCGAGGTCGTCCAGATCGCCGCGGTGCACCTCCGCCCCGGCGGCCCTCACCGCCTCGGCCGACCGGTCCGAACGGGCCAGGCCGAGAACCTCGTGCCCGGCGTCGAGGAGTTCGCGGGTGACGGCGGAACCGATGAATCCGGAGGCGCCGGTGACGAATACACGCATGAGGGTCCTTCGCGGTGACGAGTGATGTTTCCAGCGCCTCCAGCGTGCGAAGGAGAGCCAGGGCCGGTCCAAAGCCTGTTTCGCATCGCGCAATACACATCAGGCATCACCCCAGGTGAGATGCCCTGCAAGGCGCCGGACGCCGTCGAGGCGGGCGTACGCTTCCGGCATGACCGACCTCGATCTGCGCCTGGTCCGGTACTTCACCGCCGTCGCCGAGCACCGGCACTTCGGCCGGGCCGCCGAAGCGCTGCACATCACCCAGCCGTCCCTGAGCCGGCAGGTCCGCCGTCTGGAGCAGCAGCTGGGCGCGCGGCTGCTGGAGCGGACCCCGCAGGGCAGCCGGCTCACCGAGGCGGGGGAGGTCTTCCTGCCCCGGGCGAAAGCGCTGCTGCGGTCGGCCGGACAGGCGGCCGCGCTGACCCGGGCGGCGGCCGAGCCGAGCCGGATCACCGTGGGCTACACGGCGGGGATCATCGTCACCCCGGCAGTGCGCGAACTGCGGGTACGTTTCCCGGAGGCCGACGTCTCCAGCGTGCACGTCGACTGGGGCGACCGCCGGACGGCCCTGGCCGACCACAAGGTCGACGCGCTGGTGACCCGGCTGCCCTTCCCGACGGACGGGGCCCATGTGACGGTCCTCTACGACGAGCCCAGGGTGCTGCTGCTCCCGGTCGGCCACCGTCTGGCCGGCAAGGAGTCCGTCACGCTCGACGACATCGCGGACGAGCCGATGATCAGGGTGGCCGACCCGGACTGGAACGCGTACTGGCGCATCGACCCCCGCCCGGACGGCAGCCCGGCACCCGACGGCCCTCTGGTCACGGCGCTGGAGGACAAGTTCGAACTCGTGGCCTCCGGACAGGCCCTGGCCATCATGGCCTCACCTCGCCCGGGCGCCCTTCGCCCCGATCTGACGGTGGTCCCGCTGGAGGGCGTCGACCCGGCCCACGTCGTCCTGGCGACCCGGGCCGGCGACCGAGGCCGACTGCTCACGGCGTTCCGCAGGGCGGCCCGGACCCGTCTTGAGGCGACTGGCTTCTGAAACGGCCTCAGCCGGTGACCCTGTCTCCAGGATCACCGGCTGAGGTGATGAGGGTGAGTGACGGGACTCGAACCCGCGGCCACCTGGACCACAACCAGGTGCTCTACCAACTGAGCTACACCCACCATGTTCGGCTGTCCGGGTTTCCCCGACCGGCCGAGAAAAAGTGTACAGGGTCCGAAGGGGTGCTCGCGCCCGCGTTAATCGCGCAGGCCGCGGGCCTCCACTGAGCAGGCCGCGCGCCTCTACTGCGCAGGCAGGACGTGCTTCGCGGCGATCGTCTTGGCGGTGTCGGAGTCCGGCCCGGGCTGCGGGACGAAGATCGCCTCGCGGTAGTAGCGGAGCTCCGCGATGGACTCGCGGATGTCGGCGAGGGCGCGGTGGTTGCCGTTCTTCTCCGGGCTGTTGAAGTAGGCCCGGGGGTACCAGCGGCGGGCGAGCTCCTTGACGGAGCTGACGTCCACGATGCGGTAGTGGAGGTAGTCCTCCAGGGTGGGCATGTCCCGGAGCAGGAAACCGCGGTCGGTGCCGACGGAGTTGCCGCACAGGGGGGCCTTGCCGGGCTCCTTGACGTGCTCGCGGACGTAGGCGAGGACCTGCTCCTCGGCGTCGGCGAGCGTGGTGCCGCCGGACAGCTCGTCGAGCAGCCCGGACGCGGTGTGCATCTGACGCACCACCTCCGGCATCGTCTCCAGCGCCTGGTCCGGCGGGCGGATGACGATGTCCACACCGTCGCCGAGGATGTTCAGCTCGGAGTCGGTGACGAGGGCGGCAACCTCGATGAGCGCGTCGTCGGACAGCGAGAGGCCGGTCATCTCGCAGTCGATCCACACCATGCGATCGTTCATGCGACCACCCTAAAGCTGAGGTCGGCTTTTGGGATGCCCGGTGTCGGGGTCGGCGTACCAGGGGGCTGCCGCCCCCTGGACCCCCGCTTCGGCCTGAACGGCCTCGTCCTCAAACGCCGGACGGGCTGAAGTGCCCGCCCGGCGCCGAGAAGTCACGCTCCGCTGCGCTGCCCCGGCAGGCTCGCCCGGCCGCCGACGTACAGCTCGCGGCCGTTCTCCGACGGCGGGCCCACGGAGGCCGGGGTACGCCGGGTCTGGAGCGGTACCGGGCCGCCCTCCGGGTGCAGCTGCACCGGCGGACCGGGCGGGGGACCCGTGGGTCCTCCCACCGGACCGTCGCTGTCCACGGGCCGCTCGCCCTGCGGCCGGCGCGCCCGGTACGCGGCCCGGTAGGCCGCCGGGGACGAGCCCAGCTGCCGCCGGAAGTGCCCGCGCAGCGCCACCGGGGAGCGGAAACCGCAGCGCCCCGCGACCTCGTCCACCGAGTAGTCCGAGGTCTCGAGCAGCCGCTGCGCCTGGAGCACCCGCTGGGTGATCAGCCACTGGAGAGGGGCCGAACCCGTCAGGGAGCGGAAGCGGCGGTCGAACGTACGACGGCTCATGTACGCGCGCGCGGCGAGCGTCTCCACGTCGAACTGCTCGTGGAGGTGCTCCAGCGCCCAGGCGACGACCTCGGCGAGCGGGTCGGCGCCGATCTCCTCCGGTAAAGACCTGTCGAGGTAGCGCTCCTGACCGCCCGAGCGGCGCGGCGGGACCACCAGTCGGCGGGCCAGCGCGCCGGCCGCCTCGTTGCCGTGGTCCGTCCGCACGATGTGGAGGCAGAGGTCGATGCCGGCCGCGGTACCGGCCGAGGTCAGTACGTCGCCGTCGTCCACGAAGAGTTCTCGTGGGTCCACGTGCACCGACGGGTAGCGCTTGGCCAGCGTCGGCGCGTACATCCAGTGGGTGGTCGCGGGGCGGCCGTCCAGCAGGCCCGCTGCGGCCAGCACGAACGCGCCGGTGCACAGGCCCACGATGCGGGCACCCTCCTCGTGCGCCCGGCGCAGTGCGTCGAGTGCCTCCTCCGGAGGCGGTGAGGTGATCGAGCGCCAGGCCGGCACGACGACCGTGCCCGCGCGGGAGATCGCCTCCAGGCCATGTGGCGCGGTGAGTTCCAGGCCCCCTGTGGTCCGCAGCGGGCCTTCTTCACCGCCGCACACCAAAAGTCGGTAGCGCGGTACGCCGGCGTCCTGGCGGTCAATCCCGAACACCGACAACGGTATGGAACTCTCGAAAATGGGGCCGCCGCTGAACAGCAGCACCGCGACGATCTCCTTGCGGCGTCGCCCGGAGAGCTTCCGGGCCGCGGCTTCCGGCGCGGCAGTGGAGTCGTGGCTCATCCTGCTAAGCCCCCCTTGGTGGTCGCGGCGCCCCTAACTTGTCGGGCATGTCGCTCCAGCACGTTTCCCCTCGGTCCGGCACGAGTCCCCCGCCGTAAGACGTCAAGATCGAATCTACTGTGTCCCGTGGTGCCGGGGTGACCAGTTCGTCATCCGGCACATTGTCGACTTGGCAACTTGGCGTAAAGCATTCGATCACGAAGCGTTGCACTCAGGGGCCGTGCAGGGAAGTGCGCCTTGTGGCAGTGGCTAATCCACGTAGGGTGCGCGGGACCCCCGAGACCCTATTCGTGCAGGTGGAACGGGGGTTGGAGGGTGGTGGAGGCACGGGACACGCCCAACGCGGAAGTTGGCTGAAAAGAATCGTCCCGGTGCATGGAAACCGGTCAGCCGACCGGTGTGCTTCCGCCGGTGTGACGACCGCCTCGGTGGGACCCGGCGCCACCCCGGTGCCGGCGGCCGCGCTGCGGCGCCCCCTCCTCCGTGTGCAGACGGGCCGCGCCGCGTTCCGACTGGCGCAGGAGGATACGGCAGACGGCTGTCACGGCGGCGAGGCCGAGCGCGGTGCCGGCGGCTCCGGCGAGCGAGGTGCCGTACCAGAGCAGCACCACGGGGACGAGGGCGCAGCTGAAGACCGCCCAGCGGACCACGTCCGTGCTGGAGTCCCTGGAGTCCTCGGAGGGCGTTCGGTGTCCGGTCATCGCATGCTCCCTGTGGCGTCTCCCCCTGGCGTGGCTCATGGGTTCAACGCGTGTTCGACCCGTCGGTCACTGTGTCGAGGGGCCGTCCGGTGGGTACGTCCGGGGGCGGGTGGGCGACGGGCGCTTGAATCCTGTGCAAACCGCCTGTACAGCGCAGCAACCATTGCGTTACGGGCGCCCCCTCGTGCATGCTCCCTGGAACCCCACAGCGCGAGGGCGGGATCTGGGCTTAGGAAGCGTGGCGCCGTACCCTTGGGGGTATGGGCCGGGAAAGACGATTCCCGGACACAGCTCCGCCGCACAGGCCGTCCCTCCCATACAAGGATCACAACGCCGAGACAGCCATGGCCGGTCACGAATTCTCCGAACCAGCGGACCGCAAGCGGCCCGTCGCCGATCCCACGGCGGCCGAGCCCCTGGCGGCGGAAGAGCCACGCCACTCCTGCGACCCCGCCTTCAAGCACGGCGTCGTCGTCGGGTTCGACGGCTCCACATCGAGCGAGCGCGCCCTCGCGTACGCGATCGGCATGGCCCATCGCTCCGGCTCGGGCCTGATCATCGTGCATGTCGCCAACCGGCTGCCCACCACGGTGTGGGCCGGCTGCGAGCCACCGGTCTTCGTCGACGTGCCGGACCACCGCACCGAGGTGCTCGGCCTGGAGCTCGCCTGCGCGGACTACCTGGCCGAGGTGCCCTGGATCCTGGTCGAGCGCGGTGGCGACATCTGCCATGAACTCGAAGAGGTCGGGCGGGAGTACGAGGCGGACGCGATCGTCGTCGGCTCCACCCACGGCATCGTCGGGCGCATCTTCGGCTCCGTCGCCGGGCGGCTCGCCAAGCGGGCGAAGCGGCCCGTCATCGTCATTCCGTAACGCCCGGTACTCCCTGGTGAGATGGGTGAATCCGCCCCCGCGCAGAGGTGTTTGTGCCTTTGTGAAGGGCATATAGCCGTCATGGGCTGCCGGCCGGGGCGTGACGGTCACCGGCCAAGTGGCAGTCGGCGCCGGGGCATTGGGCGGCCCCGGCGCGATCGAACGGACCCCCCGTGCACGGTGGCGTCACGAGGGGTCCGTCCCTTTGCGGGGTGAGCGTCTACTCGACCGTCACCGACTTCGCGAGGTTCCGCGGCTTGTCGATGTCCCGGCCCAGCGCCAACGCCGTGTGGTAGGCGAGGAGTTGGAGCGGGATGCCCATCAGGATCGGATCCAGCTCGTCCTCGTTCTTCGGCACGACGATCGTCTCGTCGGCCTTCTCCTGGTGCTGGTGGGCCACCGCCAGGATCCTGCCGCTGCGGGCCTTGATCTCCTCCAGGGCGGCGCGGTTCTTCTCCAGCAGGTCGTCGTCGGGGACGATCGCGACCGTGGGGAGGGCGGGCTCGATCAGGGCCAGCGGGCCGTGCTTCAGCTCCGACGCCGGGTAGGCCTCGGCGTGGATGTACGAGACCTCCTTGAGCTTCAGGGAGGCCTCGCGGGCCACCGGGTAGCCCCGGACCCGGCCGATGAAGAGCATCGAGCGGGCCTCGGCGTACTGCTCGGCCAGCTTCTTGATGTGCTCCTCCTGCTCCAGCATCTCGGTGATCTGCGCGGGCAGCTTGCGCAGGCCCTCGATGATCCGCTTGCCGTCCCGGACGGACAGGTCACGGGTGCGGCCCAGGTGCAGGGCGAGCAGCGCGAAGGCCACCGTGGTGTTGGTGAAGCACTTGGTGGAGACCACGCAGACCTCCGGGCCCGCGTGCACGTACACGCCGCCGTCGGCCTCGCGGGCGATCGCCGAGCCGACCACGTTCACCACGCCGAGCACCCGCGCGCCCTTGCGCTTGAGCTCCTGGACGGCCGCGAGGACGTCGTAGGTCTCGCCGGACTGGGAGACCGCGATGTAGAGGGTGTCGGGGTCGACGACCGCGTTGCGGTAGCGGAACTCCGAGGCCGGCTCGGCGTCCGCGGGGATGCGGGCCAGCTCCTCGATCATCTGGGCGCCGATCATGCCCGCGTGGTACGAGGTGCCGCAGCCGAGGATCTTCACCCGGCGGATCTGGCGGGCCTCGCGGGCGTCCAGGTTGAGGCCGCCGAGGTGCACGGTGGAGAAACGGTCGTCGATGCGGCCGCGCAGCACGCGGTCCACGGCGTCGGCCTGCTCGTGGATCTCCTTGTGCATGTAGGTGTCGTGGCCGCCCATGTCGTAGGAGGCGGCCTCCCACTCGACGGTGGTGGGCTCGGCCGTCGTACGGGTGCCCTCGGTGGTGTACGTGCGGAAGTCGTCGGCCTTGAGGGTGGCCATCTCGCCGTCGTCCAGCGTCACTATCTGCCGGGTGTGGGCGACCAGGGCGGCGATGTCCGAGGCGACGAACATCTCCTTCTCGCCGATGCCCAGGACGACCGGGGAGCCGTTGCGGGCCACCACGATGCGGTCGGAGAAGTCGGCGTGCATCACGGCGATGCCGTAGGTGCCCTCGATCACCCGCAGGGTGTCGCGCACCTTGTCCTCCAGCTTCTCGGCCTGGGAGCGCGCGATGAGGTGGACGAGGACCTCGGTGTCCGTCTCGGAGAGGAACTCGACACCGTCCGCCTCCAGCTTGCGGCGCAGGTCGGAGGCGTTGTCGATGATGCCGTTGTGGACGACCGCCACCTTGAGGTCGGCCGACATGTGCGGGTGGGCGTTCACGTCGGAGGGGGCGCCGTGGGTGGCCCAGCGGGTGTGGGCGATGCCGGTGGTGCCCTTGAAGCGGGCCGGGACCTTGGCCTCCAGGTCACGTACCCGGCCCTTGGCCTTGACCATCTTCAGGCCCGCCGTCTTCGGCGAGGTGACGACGATGCCCGCCGAGTCGTACCCGCGGTACTCCAGGCGCTGCAAGCCCTCCAGGAGGAGGGGGGCGACGTCACGCTTGCCGATGTAACCGACGATTCCGCACATATAGCTTGTGTCCCCTAGCCGTAGACCATGCGGCGCAGCTGCCTCAGTGTCAGCTCCGGCGGCGCCACCGCTCGATATTTCAGGTCCGCCTCGATCCGTCCGAAGATCTCCGCGTTCACCAGGCCCTGGGCCTGGAGTTCGCGGTGGCGGCGACGGACGTACTCCTCGGTCGTCTCGTCGAAGAACGCGAGCACGTCCTGGATCACCCGTAGCGCCTCGCCCCGGCTGAGGGGCGTGGACCGCGTCAGATGATCAACAAGTTCGTCGTGCACCCGGTAGATCCTGGGGGACCGGGAGCCGTTTCGCAAGAATCCTGCCCGATATCGGGCAGATGGCTGTTGATGTTCTTATGAACGTCTGTTCGCAAGCTGTCCATCCTCCGTCCCACACCCCGTTGCCCGCGGAGACGAGTTTCAGACGCCATGGACATTCCTCGCATGGGAGTACCGGACCAGCTCGCCGAGCGCATGAGCATGGCCGAACAGCACGAGTACCTGCGCGCCAGATTCTCCCGGCGCACCATGATCAGGGGCGGCGCCGTCACGCTCGGCGCCGTCACCGGTGGCGCGTTCGTGCCGGGCGCCGTCGCCCAGGCCGCCACGCCCACCCGGACCTTCGCCTCCGCCGCGACCGTCGACGGCTCCCTGGTCGCCCCCTTCGGCCGGCACCTCGCCTACGGCGCCGATGCCCGCACCGAGATGACGATCTCCTGGCAGGTCCCGGTCGCCGTCAAGAAGCCCTTCGTCCGCATCGGCGCCCACCCCTGGGACCTCTCCCGCAAGATCGAGGCCGAGGTGCGCACCCTGTACACCCCGGCCGGTGTCGGTGCCAGTGGCGACCACACCCAGTACTACGTCCACGCCAAGCTGAGCCACCTCAAGCCGGGCCGGACCTACTACTACGGCGTCGGCCACCAGGGCTTCGACCCGGCCGAGGCACACCTCGCGGGCACCCTGGGCACCTTCACCACCGCCCCCGCGCACAAGAAGCCGTTCACCTTCACGGCCTTCGGCGACCAGGGCGTCAGCTACCACGGCCTCGCCAACGACAGCCTCATCCTCGGCCAGAACCCGGCCTTCCACCTGCACGCCGGCGACATCGCCTACGCCGACCCGGCCGGCCAGGGCAAGTCCGCCGACACCGGCTTCGACTCGCGGGTGTGGGACCAGTTCCTCGCCCAGACCGAGTCGGTCGCCAAGTCCGTGCCGTGGATGGTCAGTTACGGCAACCACGACATGGAGGCCTGGTACTCGCCCAACGGCTACGGCGGCGAGGAGGCCCGCTTCACGCTCCCCGACAACGGGCCGGACAAGAAGAACCTCCCGGGCGTCTACTCCTTCGTCCACGGCAACACGGCGATCATCTCGCTGGACCCGAACGACGTCTCCTTCGAGATCCCGGCCAACCTCGGCATCTCCGGCGGCACCCAGACCAAGTGGTTCGAGGCCCAGCTGAAGAAGTACCGCGCGGCGAAGGACATCGACTTCATCGTGGTGTTCTTCCACCACTGCGCGTACTGCACCTCCACCGCGCACGCCTCGGAGGGGGGCGTGCGCCAGGAGTGGGTGCCGCTGTTCGAGAAGTACACGGTGGACCTGGTCATCAACGGCCACAACCACCAGTACGAGCGCACCGACGTCATCAAGGGCGACAAGGTCGTCAAGAAGCTCCCGATCGGCGAGACCGCGTACCCCGAGACCGAGGGTGTCGTCTACGTGACGGCGGGCGCGGCCGGCCGCAGCCTCTACGCGTTCACCGCGCCGGACTCCTACGAGGGGCACCTGAACGAGGTCGACTCGGTCGCCTCCTTCATCAACACCAAGGACGGCAAGGTCAGCGAGACCGTCGCCTGGTCCCGGGTGCGCTACCTCAACTACTCCTTCCTGCGCGTGGACGTGGAGCCCGCCGCCCGCGGCCACTACGCCAAGCTGAAGGTGTCGGGCATCGCCGAGACCGGCGACCGCATCGACCACTTCACGGTGGCACGCAAGGCGAAGTAGCCCGCTTCGGCGGGGGTGACCGGAGAGGAAGGCGTCTTCGGTCGTAGGCCGTACGTCCTTCGGACACACGTCGAGGGTGGCGGGCAGAGCTGGCTCTGCCCGCCACCCTTCGACCGTCTTCGGCGGTGCGCGGTCCTACAGGCCCGCGATGGGGTTGGTCAGCGTGCCGACCAGCTGGAGGGCGCCCGAGGGGTCCGCCAGGTCCACCATCTGCCGGTTGTTGCGCAGCTGGAGGCGGTTGAGGCAGGAGAGGGCGAACTCGGGCGCGAACATGTCGTACTGCCGGAACTTGTCAGCCAGTTCGGGCACCGAGCGCTGGTAGTCGCGGGTGACCTCGGCGACCGTGCGCCAGAAGTCCTCCTCCTCCAGGATCCCCTCGGTGGCGAGGATCGCGGCGAGGAAGCGGAAGAAGCAGTCGAAGACGTCGGTGAAGATCGACAGGAGCTTCTTGTCGTCCGGGACCTCGACCCGCAGCCGTTCGACCGCCGGCGGCAGCACCGCCTCCGGGTCCATGACGGCGATCTCCTCGGCGATGTCCTTGTAGACCGCCCGCTCGACCACGCCGTTCCTCAGGACCAGGATCACGTTCTCGCCGTGCGGCATGAACACCAGGTCGTAGGCGTAGAAGCTGTGCAGGAGCGGGGTGTAGTAGGCGCGCAGGTAGCGGCGCAGCCAGTCCGCCGGGGTCAGGCCGGAGCGCTCGATGAGCGCGCCCGCGAAGGAGCGGCCCTCGTGGTCGACGTGGACCAGCGAGGCCATGGTGGCCAGGGACTCGCCGTCCTGGAGGGAGGGCACCGGGCTCTCCCGCCACAGCGCGGCGAGCATCTTGCGGTACGGCGAGTAGCGGTCCGTGGCGGCCTCGTACTCCAGGTGCCGGTAGCCCACCGCGGCCCGCTCGCGGATGATCGACAGACCGGTGGACTTGAGCACCGGGTCGCCCTCGACGAGCCCGGCGAGCCAGTCGTTGATGGCCGGGGTCGCCTCCATGTACGCGGCCGAGAGTCCGCGCATGAAGCCCATGTTGAGGACGGACAGGGCCGTCTTCACGTAGTGCTTCTCGGGGTGCGAGCGGTTGAAGAAGGTCCGGATGGACTGCTGGGCCAGGTACTCGTCGTCGCCCTCGCCCAGGCACACCAGGAGGTCACGGGCGACCTCGGCGGCGAAGGTGACGGAGAGCTTGTTCCACCACTGCCAGGGGTGGACCGGGATGAGCAGGTAGTCGGCCGGGTCGAGACCCTTGTCGCGCAGGACGCCGTAGAAGCGCTCGACGGTCTCCTCGCCCAGCTCCTGGCGTACGAAGGACTCGTACTCGATGCCGACCCCGGCCGTGAAGGCGGCGCGGGAGCGGTGGGCGGCGAGCCAGACCAGGCGGACCGGGCTCGCGGTCTCGGGGGCGTACGAGAGGTACTCGTGGACGCCGAAGCCGAGCCGGCCGTTGTTGGCGACGAAGCAGGGGTGGCCCTCGGTCATGCCGGTCTCGATGTCCTGGAAGTCGGCCTTCACCAACTCGGTGACCGGGACCTGGGGCTTGGTGAGCTTGTAGCAGGTACCGGAGAGGGTGGAGGAGATCTCCTCCAGGTAGACCGGCAGGATCTCGTCGCTCAGGCCGAGGGTGTCCTTGAGCTCGATGAAGAAGTCCAGGGCGGCGAGGGGGAGTTCGGTGCCGTCGCGGTGCCGGGTGATCGAGTCGGCGTCGACCTGCCAGTGGTCGAGGGAACGCCGGACCGCGGTGAAGTCGTAGCGGGTCTTGCCGTCGTCGCTGCGGACGACGTACTGGTCCTTGTCGGTCTCCTCGGGCTCGATCAGCCGCTCGTGCGCGAACTCGGCGAGGCCCTTGCGGATCAGCAGACGGTTGGCGGTGTCCCAGCGCTCGGGGGAGAGGTGGGCGACGGCGTCGGTGAGGCTCACGCGTCCACCCCCGTCGCGGCCAGGAACTGATCCCGGGTGCAGAAGCTCAACAGGGCCTTCTTCTCCGGCTTCTGGATCTCGCGCTCGGGCACGAACCCGACCGCCGCGTTCAGGGCGTGGACGGCCTTGTTGCCGACATCGGGTTCCACGACGACCCGCTGGACGGCAGGGTCCTCGAACAGGTGGGCCATGACGGCGGTGATGACGGACCGGGTGAAGCCGTGGACGGGCGTGTCGGTGGCCGGGGTGAGGAAGTGCATCCCGATGTCACCGGGCCGCGGCTCGTACAGGCCGACCAGCTCGCGGTGGGCGGGGTCGTACTTCTCCATCAGGAACGCCGGCTCGCCGTCCGGGCCGAGGCCGAGCAGCGCGTGGTGGTGCTCGTCGGCCGCGATGTCGAGGTAGGCCCGCTCGACGTCCTCCAGTGTCGCGTCCTGCATCATCCAGAACGCGGCCTTGGGGTGCGTGACCCACCCGTGCAGCAACTCGGCGTCCTTCAGGGGGTCGAGGGGGCGGAAGGCGAAGGGGCCCACTGCGGGGGTGAAGGGGCCCACTGCGGGGGTGCTCATACGGAAAACTCCTGGAACGCGATCGTCTTCTCGACCGGGTAGTACTCGGTGCCGAGCAGCTCTCGGATGATGCAGCTGTTGCGGTAGGCACCCATGCCCAGGTCGGGGCTGGTGATGCTATGGGTGTGGACTCCGCCGTTCTGGAGGAAGACGCCTCTGCCCGTCACGTCGATCGCGTAGGTGCGGGAGACGTCGAAGTTGCCGTGCGCGTCGTACACCAGACGGTCCCTGACCGGGGCGAGGAACTCCGGCTCGGCGTACTTGTAGCCGGTGGCGAGGACCAGGCCCTGCGTCTCGATCTCGAAGTCCTTCTCCTGCTCCTCCTGGCGGAAGCCGAGCGTGTACGTGCCGTTGTCGTGACGGGCGCTGCGCAGCGAGGAGTTGGTGAGCAGCCGGGTGGGGACCGGGCCGCCGAGGTTCTTCTGGTAGAGCAGGTCGAAGATCTCGTTGATCAGATCGCCGTCGATGCCCTTGAACAGGCCCTTCTGCTCGGCGGTGAGCCGGTAGCGGGTGGCCTCGGGCAGCTCGCGGTAGTAGTCGATGTACTCCGGGGAGGTCATCTCCAGCGTGAGCTTGGTGTATTCGAGGGGGAAGAAGCGCGGGGAGCGGGTGACCCAGTTCAGCCGGTACCCGTGCACGTCGATCTCGGAGAGCAGGTCGTAGTAGATCTCGGCGGCGGACTGCCCGGAGCCGACGATCGTGATCGACTCCTTCTTCTGGAGCTCCGCCTTGTGCTGCATGTAGCGGGAGTTGTGGAAGAAGTCGCCGCCCAGACCGCGCAAGGCCTCCGGGTGGTGCGGGGAGGTGCCGGTGCCGAGGACCAGGTGGCGGGCGCGGAACTCGTCACCGGTGTCGGTGCGTACGACGTACACCTCGTCCTCGTACGTCACCTCGGTGACCCTCGTGCCGAAGCGGACGTTGCTCAGCTTGTTCGCGGCCCAGCGGCAGTAGTCGTCGTACTCCACCCGCAGCGGGTAGAAGTTCTCGCGGATGTAGAACGAGTACAGCCGCCCTTTCTCCTTCAAGTAGTTGAGGAAGGAGTACGGCGAGGTCGGGTCGGCGAGGGTGACCAGGTCCGACATGAACGGGGTCTGGAGGTGGGCGCCGTCCAGGAACATGCCGGCGTGCCACTCGAAGTCGGGCTTCGACTCCAGGAGGATCCCGTCGAGTTCGTCGATGGGCTCGGTGAGGCAGGCGAGGCCGAGGTTGAACGGGCCGAGCCCGATCCCCACGAAGTCGTAGGTCTTGGTCGGGACTTCAGGACGCGCGGTCAAGGGACTCTCCCAGGTACTGCTCGGCGTGGCCGGCGATCAGGTCGAGGACGACGGACATGTCCTCGACCGTCGTCTCGGGGTTGAGCAGGGTGAACTTCAGGTAGTGGCGGCCGCCCACCTTGGTGCCCGCGACCACCGCGTCACCGGAGGCGAACAGGGCCTTGCGGGCGTACAGGTTGGCGCGGTCGATCTCGGCCGGGTCGGTGACGGCGGCCGGGATGTAGCGGAAGACCAGGGTGGAGAGACTGGGTTCGACCACGACGTCGAAGCGCGGGTCGGCGGCCAGCAGCCGCCAGCCCTCGGCGGCCAGGTCGCAGACCTCGTCGAAGAGTTCGCCGATGCCGTCGGCGCCCATCACGCGCAGGGTCATCCACAGCTTGAGGGCGTCGAAGCGGCGGGTGGTCTGGAGGGACTTGTCCACCTGGTTGGGGATGCGTTCCTGCACCATCCGGCGCGGGTTCAGATATTCGGCGTGGTAGGTGGCGTGCCGCAGGGTGGCCGCGTCGCGCACCAGCACGGCGGACGAACTCACCGGCTGGAAGAAGGACTTGTGGTAGTCCACGGTGACGGAGTCGGCGCGCTCGATGCCCTCGATGCGGTCCCGGTACTTCAGGGAGGCCAGCAGTCCGCAGCCGTAGGCCGCGTCGACGTGCATCCAGGCGCCGTACTGCTCGCACAGTTCGGCGATCTCGGGCAGCGGGTCGATGGAGCCGAAGTCGGTGGTGCCGGCGGTGGCGACGACGGCCATCGGGACGAGGCCCTCCCGCTCGCAGCGCTCCAGCTCGCGGGCGAGCGCGACGGTCTGCATCCGCTTGTCGGCGCCCACGGGGACGGAGACGACCGAATCGGCGCCCAGGCCGAGGAGTTTGGCGGACTTCTTGACGCTGAAGTGGCTGACCTCGGAGGCGAAGATCCGCAGGTCGGCCAGGTTGTCGGCCTTGGCCTCCTCGCGGGCCAGCAGCAGGGCCTGGAGGTTGGACTGGGTGCCGCCCGAGGTGAACACGCCGTCGGCGACCGGGCCCAGACCGATGCGCGCGGTCGTCCAGTCGATCAGCTTGCGCTCGATGAGGGTGCCGCCGGCCGACTGGTCCCAGGTGTCCAGGGAGGAGTTGACGGCGGAGAGGACCGCCTCGCCGAGTACCGCCGGGATGACGACCGGGCAGTTGAGGTGGGCGAGGTAGCGGGGGTGGTGGAAGTAGACCGCGTCCCGGAGGTAGACGTCCTCCAGCTCGTCGAGCACCGCCGTCGTGTCCAGCAGGGGCTTGTCGAGGTCGATCGCGTCGATGCGGGGGGAGAGGGCGTCGACGCCGACGCCGGTGAACGGCTTGGTGGTGGTGGCGAGTTTGGCCGCCACCCGCTCGATTCCTTCGGTCACGGAGCGGCGGTACGTCTCCGCGGTCGTGTCATTGAGCAGGTGCGAGCGCATGCTGGGGTCCTCCGGTGGGGACGATCCGTGCGGGACGGGGCAGGAGCGGGGTGATGATCCCGGCTTCAACTTAGGTAAGCCTAACCTAACTAGTCACGGGTGAAACCCGCCCCTGCCGTGACCGCCGTCACGTCGACGGCGGTCATTCGGCCGCGCGCAGCTGCTCCTCGGTCATGCCGAGCCGCCAGTACCCCACGAACGTGACCCGGCGCCGGTCGACCCCGCGCTCGCGCACGAAGTGCCGTCGCAGCTCCTTCACGCACCCGGACTCCCCGGCGATCCAGGCGTACGGGTGCGCGGCGGGCGGCAGTTCGGCCTCCCGGATGACGTCGAGCGCACTCTCCCCGACGAGCCAGGTGATCTCGGCGTCCGCGTCGGTC
The DNA here is from genome assembly GCF_000719505.1 of Streptomyces sp. NRRL B-3229. Lineage (NCBI taxonomy): Bacteria > Bacillati > Actinomycetota > Actinomycetes > Kitasatosporales > Streptomycetaceae > Streptomyces > Streptomyces sp. NRRL B-3229. Next base: position 23,330 of record NZ_JOGP01000002.1, read on the forward strand.
GCCAGATCCTGGATGTCCCCGGCGTCGTGCACCTCCAGCCAGACCCGGGCCCGCTGCCCGGCGGGCAGCGCTTCGAGGATCGCGGAGACGGCGGGCAGCGCGGTCTCGTCGCCCCACAGCAGCACGAGATCGGTGTCCGCGGGCGGCCGGAACCGGATGGCCCGGTTGTCGGCGATCGCGGGCCCGAGCAGCTGCACCCGGTCACCGGCGACCGCACGTGCGGCCCAGCGGGACGCGGGCCCGGCGGGCTCGTGCAGCACGAAGTCGATGTCGATCTCGTCGGGTTCGCGGCGCAGGCTCCGCAGGGTGTAGGACCGCATCACCGCCCGCACGTCATCGGACTGCTCCCGCCAGGCCTGCCACCACCCGTCCCCGAGCTCCACGGGCACCCCGGGCTCGGTCCGCCCTTCTGCGGGGAGGAACAGGGACAGGGACTGGTCGTGCCCGTGCGAGTGGAACTCGCTGAGGCTGTCTCCGGTGAAGGTGACGCGGACCAAGGACGGACCAAGCCGCCTCGTCCGTACTACCTGGAGTGAGAAGAAACGGAACGGAGCGGCTACGGCCGTAGTCATCGGTCAACTCCTGAATCGACGTCAGGTGCGCCCACCTGGGGGCGCGGGGAACTGCGCGACCAGCCACAACGGACCGGCAGCCAAGTACGCGCCTAACTGACCTTCTTCGCGCTCTCGATCGCCTTCGCCAGGTTCTCCACCATCGCCACGCACTTGTCGTACGACGGAATCGGCTCAGGAGACCGCGAGATGACCTGCCCCGCCTTCACCGCAGGCAGCTTCTTCCAGGTCGCCTCGGTGATGTCGGCCGGCTGGATCGTCGCCGTACGGTCGTCCATCATGATGATGTCGGCCTTGTACTTGTCGACGTTCTCCCAGCTCAGCGACTCGTACCAGCCGCCGGAAGCCTTCAGCACGGACGCCGACGGCTCCAAGAAGTTCACCCCGAGCGCCTTGAAGTACTCGAGGTCGACGGAGAGGTTGGAGCCGGAGACGTAGAAGACGTCCTGCGCGGCGGACCCGGCGAGCACCTTGATGTCGGGGTGGGCCTTGGCGGCCGCCCGCAGTCGCTCCGACGCCGCTTCGAACCGCTTCTTCGCGTCGGTGACCTTGGCCGCCGTCATGTCCGCGCCGAGGGACTCGGCCAGCTCCCACACCTTCTGGAGCGGAGCGGTGAGCTGACGGTCGTACACGGAGATGCCGACGCTCGGCGCGAGCTTCGCGATCTTGGAGGCGGAGGCGGCCGGGACGTACCAGAGCGTGCCGGCGCTGTCGAACATCGTGGTGATGAGGACCTCGGGCGCGAAGGCCGCGTACTGCTCGACGTTGAACTGGTCCCAGACGTTGCCGAAGACCGTCAGCTTGCTGACGTCCATGTCGCCGGCCTGGACATCGGCCTTGCCGTCCTTGGTCTTGGTGGGGCCGAAGACACCCTTGACCTCGATGCCGTAGTCGTACAGCGCGGCCGCGACCCCGGTGAAGGCGACGATCCTCGTGGGGACCTTGTCCAGCTTCACGGTGGTGCCGCGGTCGTCCTTGAAGGACCAGGGGCCGGACTTGGCGGCCGTGGTCCCCTTGTCGCTGCCCGTCGCGCTGGAGTCGTCGTCTCCGCAGGCTGCGAGCACGGCGCCGAGGCCGAGGGCGCCACCCGCGGCGAGGATGCCGCGGCGGGTGAGGTGGGCGACTCTTGCGTGGGACATGTGTGGCTGCTTTCGAACGGGGCGAAGCGCCCGCCGGACAAGTTCCAAGGTAGGTTAGCCTAACCTCATCAGTTGTCCAGAGGGTGGGTGCGTCGCCCCGTCCGGGCCGAGGGTGCCCTGCCGCCCCCGGTCTAACCGGCCAGCCCCAACTCCCTTGCGATCAGCATCCGCTGGACCTCGCTCGTGCCCTCGCCGATCTCCAGGATCTTGGAGTCGCGCCACATGCGGGCCACCGGGTACTCGTTCATGAAGCCGTAGCCGCCGTGGATCTGGGTGGCGTCCCGGGCGTTGTCCACGGCGACCGTGGAGGAGTACAGCTTGGCGAGGGCCGCCTCCTTCTTGAAGGGCTCGCCGACGACCAGGCGGGAGGCCGCGTCGCGCCAGGCGAGCCGGGCCGTGTGGGCCTTCATCTCCATGTCGGCGATCTTGAACTGGATGGCCTGGTTGGCGCCGATGGGCCTCCCGAACGCCTCCCGTTCCTTCGCGTACTTCACCGACTCGTCCACACAGCCCTGGGCGAGCCCGGTACCGAGGGCCGCGATGGCGATCCGGCCCTCGTCGAGGATGCGCAGGAACTGGGCGTAGCCGCGGCCCTGTTCGCCCAGCAGGTTCGCCGCCGGGACCCGGACGTCCGCGAAGGACAGCTCACGGGTGTCGGAGGCGTTCCAGCCGACCTTCGAGTACGGCGCCGCGACCGTGAAGCCGGGCGTGCCCGAGGGGACGATGATCGAGGAGATCAGGGGCTTGCCGTCGGGCTTGCGGCCGGTGACCGCGGTGACGGTGACCAACCCCGTGATGTCGGTGCCGGAGTTGGTGATGAAGCACTTGGTGCCGTTGATGACCCACTCGTCGGTGTCGGGGTCCAGGCGGGCCGTGGTCCGGGTCGCCCCGGCGTCGCTGCCGCCGTCCGGCTCGGTGAGGCCGAAGGCGCCCAGGATCTCGCCCGAGCACAGCCGGGGCAGCCACTCGCGCTTCTGCTCCTCGGTGCCGAACAGGTGCAGCGGCATGGCCCCCAGGGAGACGCCGGCCTCCAGGGTGATCGCCACCGACGAGTCCACGCGCGCGAGTTCCTCGAGGGCGAGGCCGAGCGCCAGGTAGTCGCCGCCCATGCCGCCGTACTCCTCGGGGAACGGCAGCCCGAACAGGCCCATGCGGCCCATCTCGCGGACGATCTCGTACGGGAACTCGTGGTGCTCGTAGTACTCGCCGATCTTGGGCGCCACTACGTCATGGGCGAACTCCTCGACGGTACGGCGGAGTTCTTCCAGCTCGGGGGAGAGGCGGTGGTCCATGGGCGGTTCACTCCTGGTGGGAGAGGGCGCGGACGGTGCGGGACGGGCTGGGTCGGCCCAGGTGTTCGGCCATCCAGGCGCTGGTGGCGACGAGACGGCCGAGGTCGACACCGGTGTCGATGCCGAGGCCCTGAAGCATCCACACGAGGTCTTCGGTGGCGAGGTTGCCGGTGGCGGACTTGGCGTAGGGGCAGCCGCCGAGGCCGCCCGCGGAGGCGTCCACAGTGGTGACGCCGTGCTGGAGGGCCGCGTAGGTGTTGGCGAGCGCCTGGCCGTAGGTGTCGTGGAAGTGCACGCCCACCTTCTCGACGGGGACGTCGAGTGCGGTCAGCAGCGCGCGGACGTGGCCCGGGGTCGCCACCCCGATGGTGTCGCCGAGGCTCAGTTCGTCGCAGCCCATGTCGAGCAGCGCGCGGCACACGCGCACGACCTGGGGGACCGGGACCGCGCCCTCCCAGGGGTCGCCGAAGCACATCGACAGGTAGCCGCGCACGTGCACACTCTCGGCCTTGGCCCGGCCGACGACCGGCTCGAACATCGCCAGCGCCTCGTCGACCGTGCGGTTGAGGTTGGCCTTGGCGAAGGACTCGGTGGCGCTGGCGAACACGGCCACGCGGCTCGCGCCCAGCGCGAGGGCACGGTCCAGGCCGCGTTCGTTCGGCACCAGCACCGGCAGATCCACGGGAAGGCCGCTGACCTGCGGGAACAGCTGTTCGGCGTCGGCCAGTTGGGGCACCCACTTCGGGTGCACGAAGCTGGTCGCCTCGATGGTCGTCAGCCCGGCCTCGGCGAGGCGGCGCACGAACTCCGCCTTCACCTCGGTCGGTACGGTCGACTTCTCGTTCTGGAGGCCGTCGCGGGCGCCGACCTCGTGGATGCGGACGCGGGCGGGGAGGCCGGGTTCGGGGACCGTCATGGGCAGGGTCATCACGACACCTCCTCTTGGGGTGCGATCACGGCCAGCACCTGGTCCATGGCGACCGTGGTGCCGGGCCTGACGTCCAGTTCGGCGACGGTGCCGGCGTGCGGGGCGGAGATGACGTGCTCCATCTTCATCGCCTCGACGACCAGCAGGCTCTGCCCCGCGGCCACCTCGTCCCCGACCGCCACCTTCACCACCGTCACCGTGCCGGGCATGGGCGCGGTGAGGGAGTCGGCGCCGGCGTGGGCGGCCCGGGTGAGGGACGCGGCCACCGGGTCGTGGTCCCGGACCTGCCAGGCGTCACCGTCCCGGCCGATCCAGTCGGCGGCGCGGTGGAAGGTGTGCCGGACGCCGTCGAGGGTGACGGTGACCTGGTCGTCGGTGAGGGTGTGGGTGCCGCGGTTCCGGTGAGTGACGGGTTCGAGTCCCGGCACCCTCAGCGGGAAGCCAACGGCCTTCGTGAAACCAGAGCCGCCCATCCGCCACCCGCTCGGCAGCGAAAACGGATCGGTCCAGCCCCCTTCACGAGGTCGCAGCCCGTCGAGCCGTACGGCCGCCGCCGCCTCGTACACCTCCTCCGGTACGTCCGTGCGGACCAGGTCGTCCACCACCCGCTCCACGAGCCCGGTGTCCAACTCGCCCTTCACCACGTCCGGATGGGCGAGCAGCCGCCGCAGGAACCCCGCGTTGGTCTGCACGCCCAGCGTCACCGTCTCCGCGAGGGCCGCCCGGAGCTTCCTGAGCGCGGTCTCCCGGTCGGGGCCGTACGCGATGACCTTGGACAGCATCGGGTCGTACAGGCTGCCGACCTCCGTGCCCTCGCTGAGCCCGGAGTCGGTGCGCACGCCGTCGCCCTGGGGTTCGCGCAGCCTCACCACGGTGCCGCCGGAGGGGAGGAACCCGCGCGCGGGGTCCTCCGCGCAGATCCGGGCCTCGACGGCGTGGCCGGTCAGCCGGACGCCCTCCTGCCCGTACGGCAGCGGCTCGCCCGCCGCGACCCGCAGCTGCCACTCCACCAGGTCGAGGCCGGTGACCAGTTCGGTGACCGGGTGTTCCACCTGGAGGCGGGTGTTCATCTCCATGAAGTAGTACGAGGACGGGTTGTCGCCGGGCACGATGAACTCCACGGTGCCCGCGCCCCGGTAGCCGCAGGAGCGGGCCGCCTGGACCGCCGCCTCGCCCATGGACGCGCGCGTGGCCTCGTCCAGGAGGACGCTGGGCGCCTCCTCGACGATCTTCTGGTGGCGGCGCTGAAGGGAGCACTCGCGCTCGCCGAGGTGGATCACGTTGCCGTGGCCGTCGGCGAGGACCTGGATCTCGATGTGCCGGGGCCGGTCCACCCAGCGCTCCACGAGCAGGGTGTCGTCGCCGAAGGAGGAGCGGGCCTCGCGGCGGGCGGCGGCGATCTCCTCCTCCAGGACGGTGAGGTCCCGGACCAGCCGCATGCCCTTGCCGCCCCCGCCCGCGCTGGGCTTGAGGAGCACGGGGGCGCCCAACGCGCGCGCGGCTTCGGCGAGTTCGGGGTCACGGCCGCCGGGGACGACCGGTACTCCGGCCGCCTGGACGGTCTCCTTGGCGCGGATCTTGTCGCCCATCAGCGCGATGGCGTCCGCGGGCGGGCCGATGAAGACCAGGCCCGCGTCGACGCACGCGCGCGCGAAGGCCGCGTTCTCCGCGAGGAAGCCGTAGCCGGGGTGGACGGCCTGGGCGCCGCTGCGGGCGGCCGCCTCCAGGAGCCGCTCCACGGACAGATAGCTCTCCGATGCCGGTGCCGGTCCCAGCCGTACGGCGGTGTCGGCCTCCCGGACGTGCCGGGCGTCGGCGTCCGCGTCGGAGAAGACGGCGACGGAGCGTACGCCCAGGGACCTGAGCGTGCGGATGACGCGGACCGCGATCTCGCCCCGGTTGGCGACAAGCACTGTGTCAAACATGGGTCCTCACATCCGGAAGACGCCGAACTGGGGGGCGTCGTAGTCCCTTTGGGAAAGTGGCGCGTTGGCGCATGCGGTCAGGGCCAGGCCGAGCACCTGACGGGTGTCGAGCGGGTCGATGACCCCGTCGTCCCACAGGCGGGCGGTGGCGTAGTAGGCGTTGCCCTGGCGCTCGTACTGGGCGCGGATCGGGTCCTTGAAGGACTCCTCGTCCTCGGCGGCCCAGGCCTCCCCGCGGGCTTCCAGCTGGTCCCGCTTGACGGTCGCGAGGACGGAGGCGGCCTGCTCGCCGCCCATCACGGAGATCTTGGCGTTGGGCCACATCCACAGGAAGCGGGGGGAGTAGGCGCGGCCGCACATCGAGTAGTTCCCGGCGCCGTAGGAGCCGCCGACGACCACGGTCAGCTTGGGCACGCGTGTGCAGGCGACCGCGGTCACCATCTTGGCGCCGTGCTTGGCGATGCCGCCTGCCTCGTAGTCCTTGCCGACCATGAAGCCGGAGATGTTCTGGAGGAACAGCAGCGGGATGCCGCGCTGGTCGCACAGCTCGATGAAGTGGGCGCCCTTCTGGGCGGACTCGGAGAACAGGATGCCGTTGTTGCCGATGATCCCGACCGGGTGGCCGTGGATGCGGGCGAACCCGGTGACCAGGGTCTGCCCGAACTCGGCCTTGAACTCGGCGAACCGGGAGCCGTCGGTGATGCGCGCGATGATCTCGCGGACGTCGTAGGGGGTGCGGGAGTCCACCGGCACCGCGCCGTACAGGCTGTAGGGGTCGACCTTGGGCTCCGCCACGGGCTCGACGGACCAGGGCAGCGGTCCGCGCGCGGGCAGGGTCGCGGCGATGTTCCGCACGATCCGCAGGGCGTGGGCGTCGTCCTCGGCGAGGTGGTCGGTGACGCCGGACACACGCGCGTGCACCTCGCCGCCGCCGAGCTCCTCCGCGGTGACGACCTCGCCGGTGGCGGCCTTCACCAGGGGAGGGCCGCCGAGGAAGATCGTGCCCTGGTTGCGGACGATCACGGCCTCGTCGCTCATGGCCGGGACGTAGGCGCCACCTGCCGTGCACGACCCGAGGACCGCGGCGATCTGCGGGATGCCCGCGCCGGACATCCGGGCCTGGTTGTAGAAGATCCGCCCGAAGTGCTCGCGGTCCGGGAAGACCTCGTCCTGCATGGGCAGGAAGGCACCGCCGGAGTCCACCAGGTAGATGCAGGGGAGCCGGTTGTCGAGCGCCACCTCCTGGGCCCGCAGGTGCTTCTTCACCGTCATCGGGTAGTACGTGCCGCCCTTGACGGTGGCGTCGTTGGCGACGACCACGCACTCGCGCCCGCTCACCCGCCCGATCCCGGCGATGACCCCGGCGGCCGGGGCCTGTCCGTCGTACATCCCGTCGGCCGCGAGCGGAGCCAGCTCCAGGAAGGGCGAGCCCGGGTCCAGAAGGGTGTCGACGCGGTCCCGGGGCAGCAGCTTGCCCCGCGCGGTGTGCCGCTCACGCGCCCGCTCCCCGCCGCCCAGCGCGGCAGCGGCGAGCTTGCCGCGCAGCTCGTCCACGAGGGCCCGGTGGGCTTCCTCGTTGGCCTTCCAGGCCGCCGACGCGGGGTCTGCCGCGCTCGTCAGCTCCGGTGCCTGATCCATGTCCGGTGGTCCCCTCACCCAGTGATCGCCTGTTAATGAGCGTTAACCATTTCCTTCAGGTTAACGACCGCTAACCTCCCTGTCTAGAATTGCTCGCATGGCCACGAGAACCGACGCCCCCACCCGTCGCGAGCAGATCCTCAAGGAAGCCGCGCGGCTCTTCGCCGAGCGCGGGTTCCACGGTGTCGGCGTGGACGAGATAGGCGCCGCGGTCGGCATCAGCGGCCCCGGCCTCTACCGCCACTTCGCGGGCAAGGACGCGATGCTCGCCGAGCTGCTGGTGGGCATCAGCGGCCAGCTCCTGACCGGCGGGAAGCGGCGGGTGGCCGAGTCGGACGGCGGCGACCCCGAGACGCTGCTCGACTCCCTGATCGAGGGCCACATCGACTTCGCGCTCGACGACCGCCCCCTGATCACCCTGCACGACCGTGAGCTGGACCGCTTGCGCGACAGCGACCGCAAGCTGGTCCGCCAGCTCCAGCGCCAGTACGTCGAGCTGTGGGTGGAGGTCCTGCGCGAGGTCTACCCCGGCCTCCTGGAGCCCGCGGCCCGCTCCGCCGTGCACTCCGTCTTCGGCCTCCTGAACTCCACCCCGCACCTGGGCCGCCCGGGTTCGCTCCCGGGCCGCGCGGCGACGGCCGCCCTGCTGCACCGGATGGCGCGCGGCGCCTTCGCGGCCGCCGGGGCGTGACGAGCGTTACGGGATCACCTCTGGACGCCCCTTCGTACTCGCCGGTACGGTTGATCTGAGCAAGCGCTTAGACATGCACTCTTTCAGTCAGGTGGAGGTGGCGGCGGTGCGCCGTACTGTGTTCAACGAGGACCACGAGGCGTTCCGGGAGACCCTGCGCGCCTTCATCGAGGCCGAGGTCGTGCCCGTCTACGACGAGTGGTTCGCGGCCGGCCAGGCCCCCCGCGACTTCTACTACAAGCTCGCCGAGCTCGGCGTCTTCGGCATCCGCGTGGACGAGGAGTACGGCGGCGCCGGCATCGACTCGTACAAGTTCGAGGCCGTCATGTACGAGGAGACCGCGCGCGCGGGCGTGCAGTTCGGCGGCTCCGGTGTGCACGTACTGCTGGGCCTGCCGTACATCAAGATGCTCGCCACCGACGAGCAGAAGAAGCGCTTCCTGCCGAAGTTCGTCTCCGCCGAGGAGATGTGGGCCCTCGCGATGACCGAGCCGGGCACCGGCTCCGACCTCGCGGGCATGAAGACCACCGCCAAGCTCTCCGAGGACGGCACGCACTACGTCCTCAACGGCGCCAAGACCTTCATCACCGGTGGCGTGCACGCCGACCGTGTGATCGTCTGCGCCCGCACCTCCGCGCCGACCGCCGAGGACCGCCGCTTCGGCATCTCCCTGTTCGCCGTGGACACCAAGTCCGAGGGCTACTCCGTCGGCCGCAAGCTGGACAAGCTCGGCCTGAAGACGTCCGACACCGCCGAGCTGGCGTTCGTCGACGTCAAGGTGCCCGTCGAGGACCTCCTCGGCGAGGAGAACAAGGGCTTCTACTACCTCGGCCACAACCTCGCCTCCGAGCGCTGGGGCATCGCCTTCGGCGCCTACGCGCAGGCCAAGGCCGCGGTCCGGTTCGCCCAGCAGTACGTCCAGGAGCGCACCGTCTTCGGCAAGCCGGTCGCGTCCTTCCAGAACACCAAGTTCGAGCTGGCCGCCTGCAAGGCCGAGGTCGACGCGGCCGAGGCCGTCGTGGACCGCGCCCTGGAGGCCCTCGACGCGGGCGAGCTGACCCCCGCCGAGGCCGCCAGCGCCAAGCTGTTCGCCACCGAGGTCGCGCACCGCGTCATCGACCGCTGCCTCCAGCTGCACGGCGGCTACGGCTTCATGAACGAGTACCCGATCGCCCGCCTGTACGCGGACAACCGCGTCAACCGCATCTACGGCGGCACCAGCGAGATCATGAAGTCGATCATCGCGAAGGACATGGGCCTGTAGTCGGCGCGGAATCAGCGACCGGTACAACAGCTCCATGAGCCAGGCACTTCAGGACCTCCTCGATCTGCTCGACCTCGAGCAGATCGAGGAGAACATCTTCCGCGGCGCCTCCCGCCCCGCCGTCGTCCCCCGGGTCTTCGGCGGGCAGGTCGCCGCGCAGGCGCTGGTCGCCGCCGGGCGGACGGTGCCCGAGGACCGGCTCGCCCACTCCCTGCACGCGTACTTCCTGCGCGCGGGCGACCCCGGCGCGCCGATCGTCTACACCGTCGACCGCATGAACGACGGCCGGTCCTTCACCGCCCGCCGGGTCCTCGCGGTCCAGCACGGCCAGCCGATCTTCGCCCTCTCCGCCTCCTTCCAGCGGTACGAGGAGGGCTTCGAGCACCAGGCCGCCATGCCGGCCGCTCCCGACCCGGCCACGCTCCCCACCTCGCAGGAGCGGCTGCGCGGCTACGACCACCTGGACCCGGCGGTCGTGGAGCGGTTCCTGGAGGCCCGTGAGGCCATCGACCTGCGCTACGCCGAGGAGCCGCCGTACGGGAAGTTCGGCGAGGCGCGCGAACCGCACTCGCAGGTGTGGTTCCGCACCAACGGGAAGCTCGCCGACGACCCACTTCTGCACGTCGTCCTCGCCACGTACGTCTCCGACATGACGCTCCTCGACTCGGTGCTCCTCGCGCACGGCCGCGGCGGCTGGGCCACCGGAGACGTCGTCGGTGCCTCGCTGGACCACGCGATGTGGTTCCACCGCCCCTTCCGGGCCGACGAATGGCTCCTGTACGACCAGGAGTCCCCGTCGGCCTCCGCCGGGCGCGGCCTCGGCCAGGCCCGCATCTGGACCCAGGACGGCCGCCTGGCCATCTCCGTGATCCAGGAGGGCGTGGTCCGGGCCCCCAGGTGACCCCGGGCCCGGCACAGGCGGGCCTCGGCGGCCAGGTGAGCCGGAGGTCTAGCGCAGGCCGGCCTCGCTCAGCAGGTACGCCGTCATCGGGTCGTAGTGGCGCGGGCTCACCACGTGGTCGTCGAGCGGGACCGTGACCTGGACCGTGCCCTCCGACTCGCCCACGAAGAGCGCCGGGTCGTTGCAGTCGGCGTACCCGACGGAGTCCACGCCGTGCTGGGCGGCGTACCCCGCCCAGCCGTGGTCGGCGACGACCAGGTCCGGCAGCGGGCGGCCCTCGCGCTCCAGGGCCGTGAGGATGGCCTTCATCGGGTCGCCGGAGTGGGTGTGCCAGAGCGTGGCGCCGTGCTCCAGGACCGCCACGTCCGCGAACTGCATGACGTACCCCTCGTCCGTCTGGAGCCCGTCCGGGATGACCACGATCTCGCAGCCGGCCGAGCGCAGCGCGGCGGCGGTGGCGTGGTGGACGTCGAGGAGGCCGCCGGGGTGGCCGGTCGCGAACAGCACCGCCTGCTGCCCGTCCGCCGCCTTGCGCAGCCGCGCCGCCATCCGCTCCAGACCGCCGACGGTCAGCTCCGGGTCGATGGTGTCCTGCCCGTACCGGTACTCCGGGTCGTCGTTGACCCCCACCCGCTCCGCCATCACCGCGAGCACGTCCTGCTCGTCGCTCCAGCGGTCACCCAGCTCCAGCCCGAGCCAGTAGTGGCGGTTGCCGTTCGCCAGCTGGCGGTAGTGCGAGAGGTTGTTCTCCCGCGGGGTGGCGACCTCGCCCGCGATACGGGTTCTCACAAGGTGGTCGACGAGCTCGGCGCGGCTGGGTGTCCCGGGTATCGGCATGTCTCCCATTCTGATGCACGCCTTCACACCGCCGCCGCGCATCCCGCACGCTGGGACGCGGGTCACGCGATCACGGCCGCCGCAGCGCGAACCACAGCTCCATCCGTACGTCCGGGTCGTCCAGGTCCAGCTCCAGCAGCGCCGCGCACTTCGCGATCCGCTGCCGCACGGTGTTGCGGTGCACGTCCAGGGCGACCGCCGTACGGTCCCAGCCGCCGTGCAGGGACAGCCAGGTGCGCAGGGTCTCGGCGAGGGCGGGGGTCAGCGGTGCCAGGAGGGCCCGGGCGTGCGCCTCGGCGTCTGCCGGCGGCACCAGGTCCGCGAGTGCCGGGCGGTCCCCGTACCGCACCAGCCCGGCGCGCACGGCCCGGGCGCGGGCCAGCGCCCGGCCCGCCTGGACGTCGGCACCGGCCCACTCGGCGGGACCGGCGACGGCACTGACCCCGAGCGTCCACCCCGGCTGCGGGCCCGGCTCCCGCTCGGCGGGCAGCAGCACCCGTACGACGTCCCCGGCCACGTCGACCAGCGGCGACCCGAGCGCGGCACCGAGGGCGGAGGCGGACACGGGGTCGGGAGGGGCCGCGTCGGGCCGGCCGTGCACGACGACCCAGCGGCCGTCACCGAGCAGCGGGGCCACGTCCTCGGCCGGCGCGCCCAGCAGCAGCCGTACCAGAGCGGACGACCGCGCGGCCCCCGACCCGCTCTGATGCTCACCGGTGAGCAGGGACAGCAGCACGGCGGCGACGGAGGCGATGGTGTGGTCCCCGGGCTCACGGCGGGGACTGACGACCCCGAGCACGAACCCGCGCCCGGCGCCGAGGGACCAGGCGGCGAGGTGGAGGCCGGAGACGGTGTCGGTGGCGGAGGCGGGGGCCGAGGAGGGGGTGTTGTGTGCGGCGGTCGGGGAGGTGGGGCTGCCCGGCCCGGCCCCGGCCCCGGCGCCCGCCCCGGCGCCCGCCCCGGCCCCGGCGCCCGGCCCGGCCCCGGCGGCCGGCCCGGCCCCGGCGCCCGGCCCGGCCGCTGCCGGTGCCGGTCCGGCGGGCGGGACCGGGGCCGTCGGCCGTACGACGCGCGCCAGCGCGGCCAACGCGTCCCGCACCTGCCGGCCGTCGAAGCCCCCTGCGGCCTGCGCCCGCTCGGCACCCCGCCCCGCCGCCGCGACCTCCGCCCCGTCCGGTCCGAACAGCACCGCCCGGCCGCCCACCCGCTGGGCCAGCTGTCGCAGCACGGACGGCACCGGGTCCGGGCGGGACGCGGCGGCGGCCAGGCTCTGCTGGGCCTCCGTCACACGGCGGAGTTCGGCGTGCCGGGCCTGGGCCATCAGCTGCCAGACCGCGCGGGCCACACCGGAGAAGGTGGTCCGGGGCGGCACCTCGATCAGGGGCAGTTCATAGATGTCGCAGGCCGCGACCAGGGCCCGGGGGACGGTGTCGTGCACGGGCGCCAGGCCGAAGCCGAGCGCCACGCCGCCCGCCGTGACGATCCGGGAGACGTAGTCGTCGAAGTAGGTGCCCGAGCCCGCCGCCTCCGGGATGTGCACCCCCGCCGTCAGCAGCAGCTCCCCGCCCAGCAGATACGGGTACGGGTCCGCCATCTCCGAGGTGTGCGCCCAGTGGATCACCGTGTCCGGATCCGAAGGCCCCGCGATCTGGCGCAGCCCCAGGTCCTCGCGGGCCAGCAGCGCGGCCAGCGGGACCGGTGGGGTGGGTGGGACAGCCGGGTCCGGCATGGTGGACGTTCCCTCCATCCAGGGCGGCTCGAATGGATGAAACGTACACTTCGCAGTCGCTATCCGGCCACCTACTGTCGACGCAGACCGGCAGGCTCAGACCGGCAGGAGGAGGGCTCTCATGGCCGTCGACTACACCGTCATCGTCGTCTATCTGGCCGGCATGCTGGCCATGGGCTGGTGGGGCATGCGCCGCGCCAGGTCCAAGAGCGACTTCCTGGTCGCCGGGCGCCGCCTCGGCCCCGCGATGTACTCCGGCACCATGGCGGCGATCGTCCTCGGCGGCGCCTCCACCATCGGCGGGGTCGGCCTCGGCTACCGGTACGGCCTCTCCGGCGCCTGGATGGTCTTCACCATCGGCCTCGGCCTGCTGGCCCTGTCCGTCTTCTTCTCCGCCCGCATCGCCCGCCTCAAGGTCTACACCGTCTCCGAGATGCTGGACCTCCGGTACGGCGGCCGGGCCGGGGTCATCTCCGGTGTGGTCATGTGGGCGTACACCCTGATGCTCGCGGTGACCTCGACCATCGCGTACGCCACGATCTTCGACGTCCTCTTCGACATGAACCGGACCCTCGCGATCGTCCTCGGCGGCTCGATCGTCGTCACCTACTCGACCCTCGGCGGCATGTGGTCCATCACCCTCACCGACATGGTGCAGTTCGTGGTGAAGACCATCGGCGTCCTGCTGCTGCTCCTGCCCATCGCCGTCGTCAAGGCGGGCGGCTTCGGCGAGATGAAGGCGAAGCTGCCCACCGAGTACTTCGACCCGCTGGGCATCGGCGGCGAGACGATCTTCACCTACGTGCTGATCTACACCTTCGGCATGCTCATCGGTCAGGACATCTGGCAGCGCGTCTTCACCGCCCGCAGCGACACCACCGCGAAGTGGGGCGGCACGGTCGCCGGCACCTACTGCCTCGCCTACGCCCTCGCAGGCGCCGTCATCGGCACCGCCGCCAAGGTCCTCTACCCGAACCTCGCCAACGCGGACGACGCCTTCGCGACCATCGTCAAGGACGAACTCCCCGTCGGCGTACGGGGTCTGGTGCTGGCCGCGGCCCTCGCCGCGGTGATGTCGACGTCCTCCGGCGCGCTGATCGCCTGCGCGACCGTCGCCAACAACGACATCTGGTCGCGGCTGCGCGGAAGGACCGCCGAGGGCGAACACGACGAGGTGCAGGGCAACCGCGCCTTCATCCTCGTCATGGGCATCGCCGTCATCGCCACGGCCATCGCTCTCAACAACGTCGTCGAGGCGCTGACGGTGGCGTACAACCTCCTCGTCGGCGGCCTCCTCGTCCCCATCCTCGGCGGCCTGCTGTGGAAGCGCGGCACCGCCCAGGGCGCCCTCGCGTCCGTGGCCATCGGCGGTCTCGCCGTGATCGGCCTCATGGCGGGCTACGGCATCCTCGCCAACGAGCCCGTGTACTACGGCCTGCTGGCCTCCCTGGTCGTCTACGTCGCCGTATCCCTGGCGACCCCGGCGACCGACACCGCGGTCCTCGCGGCCTGGCGGGAACGACTCGCCGGGCGTGAGGTCCCCGAACCGGTTCCGGCACCCCGGTAGACCGAACACAGCACCACAAGGAAGGCATACGACCATGAGCTCCCCCGAGACCCCCCGCGGCCCCGTCGACTCCTCCCGCGTCCCGCGCTACGCCGGGCCCGCGACCTTCGCCCGGCTGCCGCGCCTCGACGAGGTCGGCCGGGCCGACGTCGCCGTGGTCGGCGTCCCGTTCGACTCGGGTGTCTCCTACCGGCCCGGCGCCCGCTTCGGCGGCAACGCGATCCGCGAGGCCTCCCGGCTGCTCCGCCCGTACAACCCGGCGCAGGACGCCTCCCCGTTCGCCCTCGCACAGGTCGCGGACGCCGGCGACATCGCCGTGAACCCGTTCAACATCAACGAGGCCGTCGACACCGTCGAGGCGGCGGCGGACGACCTGCTCGGCACCGGCGCCCGGCTCATGACCCTCGGCGGCGACCACACCATCGCGCTCCCGCTGCTCAGGTCCGTCGCGAAGAAGCACGGCCCGGTCGCCCTGCTCCACTTCGACGCCCACCTCGACACCTGGGACACCTACTTCGGCGCCGAGTACACGCACGGCACGCCGTTCCGGCGGGCGGTGGAGGAGGGCATCCTCGACACCTCCGCGCTCTCCCACGTCGGCACCCGCGGCCCGCTGTACGGCAAGCAGGACCTCACCGACGATGAGAAGATGGGCTTCGGCATCGTCACCTCGGCGGACATCTACCGCCGGGGCGCCGACGAGGTCGCCGACCAGCTGCGCCAGCGCATCGGGGACCGCCCGCTCTACATCTCCATCGACATCGACTGCCTGGACCCGGCCCACGCGCCCGGCACCGGCACCCCCGAGGCGGGCGGCATGACCTCCCGCGAGCTGCTGGAGATCCTGCGGGGTCTGGCATCGTGCAACCTGGTGTCGGCGGACGTCGTCGAGGTGGCCCCCGCGTACGACCACGCGGAGATCACCTCGGTGGCGGCCTCCCACACCGCCTACGAACTGACCACGATCATGTCCCGCCAGATTGCAGAGGCCCGCGCGCAGTGACTCACGACCACGACCTGGTGCTCCGTCCGACGGAGGCGCAGATTTCCGCTGCTCTCAACCCTCCTCCCGGCCGCAACGGCGGAGACCTGGTCGTGGAGACACTGGCGGCGCTCGGCGCGACGACCGTCTTCGGCCTGCCCGGCCAGCACGCGCTCGGCATGTTCGACGCGCTGCGCCGCTCCGACCTGCGCTACATCGGTCTGCGGGTGGAGAACAACGCGGGCTTCGCGGCGGACGCGTACGGCAGGATCACCGGGGAGGCGGCCCCGCTGCTGCTGTCGACGGGCCCGGGGGCGCTGACGTCGCTCGCCGCGCTCCAGGAGGCGGCCGCCGCGTCGGCCCCCGTCCTGGCGATCAGCAGCCAGATCCCCACCGCCGGTCTGGGCGGCGGCCGGCACGGCTATCTGCACGAACTCCCGGACCAGTCGGCCTCGTTCCGGGGCGTGGTCAAGTCGGTCCACACCGTCCGCGCCCAGTCCCAGATCCCCTCCGCGGTCGAGGCGGCCTGGAAGTCGGCGCTGACGGCCCCGCACGGCCCGGTGTGGGTGGAGATCCCGCAGGACGTGCTGCTCGCCGAGACGCCGATCCCGGTGGTGACGGGCGGCGACGCCTTCCCGGAGGAACTGCCCCCGCGCCCCGAACTGACGGCGGTGGCGGCCGACCTGCTGTCCCGCTCCGAGCGCCCGGCGATCATCGCGGGCGGGGGAGTCGTACGGGCCGACGCGGCCGGGAAACTGCGGCAGCTGGCCGAGGCCGTGCAGGCGCCCGTCGTCACGACCCCCGGCGGCAAGGGGGCGTTCCCCTGGAGGCACCCCCTGTCGTTGCGGTCCTGGATCGAGGACCGGCACACGACGGACTTCCTGGAGGACGCGGACGTGCTCCTGGTCGTCGGCTCCGGGCTGGGTGAACTGTCGTCCAACTACCACACGTTCAAGCCGCGCGGCCGGGTGATCCAGATCGAGGCGGACCTCGGCAAGCTGGAGGCCAACCACCCGGCGCTGGGCATCCACGCGGACGCGCGTCTGGCGTTGCAGGCGCTGCTGGAGACGGTGTCGCCGAGGGAGGACGCGCAGGCGCCGGACCGGGTCCGGGAGGTGCTGGCGCGCGTCTCGGAGCGCATCGCCGCACAGGAACTCACCCTGGAACAGGACCTGTTGGCGTCCGTCCGCCGGGCCCTGCCCGCCACCTCCCCGTCCTTCTGGGACATGACGATCCTCGCGTACTGGGCCTGGTCGGCGTTCGACGCCAAGGGCTCCAACCTGTTCCACTCCGCCCAGGGCGCCGGCGGTCTGGGCTACGGCTTCCCGGCGGCGCTGGGCGCGGCGGTGGCCGACCCCTCGCACCCGGTCCTGGCGGTCTCGGGGGACGGCGGCGCCCTGTACTCGATCGCCGAGCTGGCCACGGCCCGCCAGTACGACCTGAACGTCACCTGGCTGATCGTCGACGACGGCGGTTACGGCATCCTGCGCGAGTACATGACCGACGCCTTCGGCCAGGCCACGGCGACGGAACTGTCCCGCCCCGACTACGTGGCACTGGCCGAGTCCTTCGGCGTCCCCGGGGTCCGTACGACCCCTCAGGCCCTGGCGGACGACCTGGCGAAGGCGCTGGCCGCACCGGGGCCCTCGGTGGTCGTCCTCCCGGCGGTGCTGCGGATGTTCGCACCCACGCATCTGGGCTCCGACTGATCAACCGATCGGCTGTTCGCGATGACCTTGACGGGATATGTTCCGTGAGGTCGCTGGCATCCCCAGCCGGGCCGATGTCAGATGCGGCCACTAGTCTGAGCCAGGAGAGGAGGACAGCGTGCTGCTGAGGTTCCGCGTCGCGAACGTACGGTCCCTGCGAGACGAGCAGGAGCTGTCCTTCGTCGCACCTGGCGGGGACCCGGGCGGGTCGGCGAGCCCGGTGGATTTTGCAGGTGGCGGATCCCTCTCCGTACTCCCACTGATCGGCATCTTCGGGGCCAACGCCTCCGGCAAGTCGAACGTGCTGACCGCGATGACGGACATGCGCAACGCGGTCCTCAATTCGTATGCACGCTGGGCCTCTTACGACGGCATCCCGCGCCAGGTTTTCGCCCTCAGTCCCAAAAGTGAGGACGAACCCTCCTTCTTCGAGGTCGACGTCGTCATCGACTCGGTCCGCTGGACGTACGGCTTCGAGCTCGGCGCCACCCGTGTCGAGTCCGAATGGCTGTACAGCTATCCGAAGGGCCACCGTCAGGGGTGGCTCGACCGCGACGCCTCCCGGGCGGACGTCTTCAAATGGCCCGGCAGCCGCGTCAGGGACCGGGCTCAGCTCGTACGGCGTACACGGCCGAACGCCCTGCTGCTCTCCACGGCCGGCACGGACAACCACCCGCAGCTCTCTCCGCTCTTCCACTGGTTCCGCCGCAACTTCTGGATGATCAGCCCGGAGGTCGAGCGGGACGAGCGCGCGCGGTACACCACGAAGGAACTGTCCGGTCCGAGGGCCACCAGGATCCAGGAACTGTTGAGGGTCGCCGACCTCGGCATCACCGGAGCGACGGTCGTCCAGGACGGCCCGGGCCAGGACACGGTGAAGCTGACGCACCACTCGGCTGCCGGGGACGTCTCCTTCGACTGGCAGGAGGAGTCCTACGGCACCCGGTCCTGGTACGCCCTCCTGGGTCCACTGCTCCTCGCCCTTGACGAAGGCGCGGTCCTCCTCGTCGACGAACTCGACGCCAGCCTGCACTCCCGTTTCGCGGCCGAGGTCGTCCGGCTCTTCCACGACCCGTACGCGAACCCCAAGGGCGCCCAGCTGGTCTTCACGTCGCACGACGCGACGGTGCTCACCACCCCGAGCGGCGAACGGCTCCTCGACCCGGCGCAGGTGTGGCTGACGGAGAAGGACAAGGGCGGGGCGACCGCGCTTTATCCCCTCACCGATGCGGAGCCGGGTGAGGACGAGGACCTCACACAGTCCTATCTCGCGGGAGCCTTCGGTGGGGTTCCGGCCCTCCTGGAGGGGCAGATCGCGCGGCGGCTGCTGGTGGCGCGCGAGGCCGGCACGTACGACGAGACAGGCGAGCGAGCGGACGGGGCGGGGCGCGACTGATGGGGCGGGCGCAAAAGGGCAGGGACTCGTGGGAGCGTCCGGCCCGACGGGGCGGACAGCGCAAGCGCCAGGTTTTCATCTTCACCGAGGGCAAGGTGACCGAGCCCTCGTATCTCGACATCCTCAAGGACCAGGGCGTTCCGCTCGCAGACATGGTCCCGGTGGAGATGCACATCGCCAACCGCAGGGCCGACAGCGGGCGCAAGCCGCTCGACTTGGTCGAGCAGGCGATCAGGCTGAAGCGCGAAGAGGACCGCAAGGCGAAGCGGGCCAAACTGGAGGAGAAGTACCTCCCTCAGGTCTGGTGCCTCTTCGACCACGACAACTACAAGTACGTCCGCGACGCGCTGGACCAGGCGGAGAAGGCAGGCATCGGTGTCGCCTTCTCACATCCGTGCTTCGAGGTGTGGCGCCTCGCCCACTACAAGCCGGTCAGCGGCTCGTTCGCCGGGGTGTGTGACGGGGCGGCCGGGCGGCTCCCGTTCCAGCGGGGCTCCCAGGATGCCAAGACTCCCAAGGTCGTCCTGCCGCACCAGATCCTGGGGAGCTACAAGACGGCCCGGAAGAACGCCGAGCGGATGAACGGCCAGCATCCGGCCCATGTGGGCAAGTGGGACAGGGACCCTTACACGGACGTACACGAGTTCGTGGAGAAGGCGCTGCACATCGACAGCTACTGACCTTTCTCGGCCATGATCATGCGTTGATTTCGGTATGGCCCGAGCGGGGTCATAGGGTCTCTCCGTCATCACAGGTCGGGTCGTAGGGAGTCGTACGTGGCCAAGCTGACGCTCGCCCAGCTGGAACGGCATCTGTGGGCCGCCGCGGACATTCTGCGCGGCTCGATGGACGCCTCCGAGTACAAGGACTACATCTTCGGACTGCTCTTCCTGAAGCGGGCCAACGACGAGTTCGAGGCGGCCAGGGACAGGCTCAGGCAGTACGCCACAGAGGAGCTGAAGCTCGCCGACGAGGACCTTCCCGGCTATCTGGAGCAGCCGGGTCCGTACCGCAAGCGCGATGTGCTGTACGTGCCGGAGGACGCTCGCTGGGCCGAGGTCTCCGCCGCCACCCACAACATCAACGAGATGACCCTGCGTCCCGCCCTACAAGCGCTTGAGGGGCAGAACAGCAAGCTCAAGGGCCTCTTCGACCACCTGGACTTCAACCGCATCGGCGGGTCGGGTGCCGCGTCCGGCGCGGCCAAGCTCGCCGACCAGCGCCTGAAACTCCTCATCGCGCACTTCGGGCGGATCCGGCTGCGCACGGAGGACTTCGAGTTCCCCGATCTGATCGGTGCCGCGTACGAGTACCTGATCAAGGAGTTCGCGGACTCGGCCGGGCGCAAGGGCGGCGAGTTCTACACCCCGCGCGCCGTGGTCCGCATGATGGTCGAACTCCTCGCTCCCACCGAGAACATGAGGATCTACGACCCGTGCGTCGGCTCGGGCGGCATGCTGATCCACGCGGCGGAGTACGTGGAGGAGCACGGCGGCGACACGTCGTCGATGTTCTTCGCAGGTCAGGACGCCAACTCTGGCTCCTGGATCATGTCGACGATGAACATGGTCCTGCACGGGGTGCGCCGCTTCGACCTGGCCACCGGGGACACGCTCTCGCAGCCGGCGCACGTCCCGCGCTCGGACGAGGACCGGTTCGACGGGGTGCTCAGCAATCCCCCGTTCTCCTTGGACTACACCCTCGCGGACCTGGCACACCCGGCCGAGCGTGCCAAGTACGGGGCGACGAGCGAGCGCGGCAAGGCTGACCTGATGTTCCTCCAGCACATGCTGTGGGAGGCCAAGCGGGAGGGCTCCCGCGGCGGCATGGTGATCACGGTCATGCCGCACGGGGTGCTGTTCCGGGGTGGCGGTGAGCAGGCCATCCGTAGGGAGCTGCTGGAGAAGGACGCCATCGAGGCGGTCATCGGCCTCGCGCCGAACCTCTTCTACGGGACGGGTATCCCGGCTTGCATCTTGGTGCTGCGCCCGCCAGGGCGGAAGGACAGGGACCGGGAGCGGAAGGTGCTGTTCATCAACGCCGATCGCGAGTTCCACGCGGAGCGGGCGCAGAACATCCTGCTCCCCGAGCACGCCGAGAAGATCGTCTCGACGTTCCACGCGTACGAGGAGGTACCCGGCTTCTCGCGGATTGTGACCCGCGAGGAACTCGCCGCCAACGACGACAACCTGAACATCCGCCGGTACGTCGACAACACGCCGCCGCCCGAGCCGCAGGACGTGCGGGCCCACCTGGTGGGCGGGGTGCCGCGTGCGGAGATCGAGGCGAAGAAGCCGCTGCTCGACTCGTACGGGATCGGGGTGACCGACCTGTTCGTGGAGCGGGAGCCGGCGGACCCGGCGTACGTCGACTTCCGTGACGAGGCGGCGGGCGGCCGTCCCGAGCTGGGCGAGCTGGCCCGGCCTCGGGAGGAGGCGCTGCGGGCGGAGTTCGGCAAGTGGTGGGAGGAGGAGGCCGCCCTGCGATTGGAGGCGGTGGCGGCTACGCCTGAGACTCTCGCTTCCTCCACATCCTCCGAGCGCAAGGCCGCGTTGATGGCGGTGCGGGGGCAGTTGATGGGGTCGTTCGTGGAACGGCTGTGTCGGGTTGAGTTGCTGGATCGGTATGCGTTGTCCGGCGCGGTCGCGGGATGGTGGTGGGACGCGAAATACGACCTGCTCGCCCTGTCGGAGAACGGGTTCGGGGGTGTCGTCGACGGGTGGGTCGAGAACGTCGACACGTTGCTCTCGCCCGAACAGGACGCGCGGACGAAGAAGCTGCGGACGCGGACGGCGGCGGAGCGGCGTCAGGCGTACGACCACAAGGTGGTTGCCGCGATCGCTCCCCGGTTCTTGGAGGAGCTGGCGGAGGCTGACGCGCGCAAGGCGGAGGCGGACGCGCGGTTCAAGGAGCTTAGTGCGCGTCTTTCTGGGGGCGGGGACGAGCCGGAGGCCGACGGTGAGTCAGCCGACGGTGAGGGAGACTCGGCGGAAGTCGCTTTGAGCGTTGAGGAGTTGGACCGGCTCACGGCTGAGCTTGCGAAGGTGAAGAAGGCACGCACGAAGGCGGGCGCGGAAATCAAACGCCTTGAGGCGGACTTCCACCGGCATCCGTACCCGAGCGATCCGCCGATGCTGGGGGAGGAGCCGCCGCGCTTGTTCCGGGCGCGGAAGGAATTGGACGCGGAGGGGGAGCGCCGGGTCGTGCTCGATCTGTTGCGGGACGACTTGGCGGCGAAGCTGGGCGGGCATGTGGTGCGGTGGCAGCGGGAGTTGGCGGCGTCTTACGAGACGTGGGAGCAGAAGTACGCCGTCTCGTTGAGGGAGATTCGGGCGGGGCGGGAGCGTTCAGTCAATCGGCTGGATGGTTTTCTGAAGGAGCTGGGATATGCCGAATAGAGGGTGGAATTCGGTTCAGCTAGAGGATGTCCTTGATTCAGTCTTTGCAGGAGCTTGGGGCGAGAGTCCGACAGATTTTCGGAAACCCAATGTGCGCGTCCTGAGGGCCACGAATATCGATTCGGAAGGGCGAGTTGACTATAGCCATCCGGCCCTTAGGGTTCTGGAGACTCGCGAGATCTCGCGCAAGCGACTTCATCCCGGTGATCTCCTACTGGAAGCATCTGGTGGAGGTCCGGGAACTCCAGTTGGTAGGGTGGCTGTTCATAACGTCCAGTCTGACGAGTTGGATTACATCTGCTCAAACTTCTTTCGTGTGCTTCGCCCGAATGCTGATCTAGTGCATCCAGCATATCTGGCCCATCTTCTGGTGGCTGCTTACCGTTCGCCTCGCATTTGGCGGTATCAGCAGCAGACTACGGGCCTAGTCAACCTGAAGCTCGGGGACTACCTGAAGCAGTCGCTGTGGATTCCGCCCATGCATGAGCAGGCGAGAATCGTGGAGATTCTTGCTGGTTTCGAGGCAGCGGAGCAGGGGATCGATGCGTCCATCAGTAAATTCCGTAACGTGCGGCATGGCGCTCTGCTGACCTCCATGGCTTCTGTCGGCAGTGAAAATCCGGCGTCAGGATGGGCGCGCGTACCGTTGAAAAGTATTGTTCCGTCAGCTGAATACGGGGTCTCTGAGGCTCTCGACAGGGATGCTCGCGGTGTGCCGGTTCTGCGTATGAACAATATTCAGAGTGGCAGGATTGATGCGGATGACCTCCGGTACTGTCCGGTGCCAGTTCCTGCGAAGTTGTTTCTCCGGAGTGGGGACGTCCTATTCAACAGGACGAACAGTATGGAACATATTGGCAAAGCGGCCATGTGGCGTGATGAACTGCCGAGCGCGACCTTCGCGTCGTATTTGGTTCGCCTCGTCCCGGACCTGCAACGTGTGACACCGGAGTACCTTGTCGAATGGCTGATGCACCCTCTCGTTCGCCAACGGGTGCGATCGATTTCGACGGTTGCCGTGCAGCAGGTAAATGTCAATCCAACCCGCTTGAGGGAGTTGGAGATTGATCTCCCGGTCGACCTGGCTGAACAGCGTCGCATCGTAGCCATGCTGGAGGCCTGTGACGAGCAGATCGAGCATGAGAACGAAGAGCTGAACAAGCTCCGTGAGCTTAAGCGAGGGCTTGTGGACGATCTGTTGTCGGGGCGGCGAGTCACAGCTTCTGGCGTGGCTGCCTGAGGGAACGGTGTCCGGCCCGCCCAAGGGATGCGGGCCGGATGAATCGTGGCGGTGAGCAGTCAGGCGGACTGGTATCCGTCCTTGACTGCTGTGACGAACGATGTCCAGCTGGCTGATGGGAAGACCAGCGCGGGCCCTTGAGGGACCTTGGAGTCGCGTACCGGGACGCCGGTCGGGTAGCCGTCCAGGACCTCGATGCAGCTGCCGCCTTCGTTGCCGCTGTACGTCGACTTGCGCCAGCCGTGTTGGGACGAGGCGTTGGGGATGGTGGGTTCATTCACGATGTTCATAGTCCTTTGCTGTCGCCCTCATCAGGGTCAGTGATTCCTTGAGCGGCATTGCGTCACCTAGCGCGAGATCGTAGGTGCCTTCAAGGCGGTCGACCATGGCGGGGGAGTCGTGAATCTTGCCCACTTGGATGCCTTCGGAGTACGCCACCGGCGGCTGATCCTCGAACCTGAGTAGGGTGAGCATGCTCTGCATGAGGGGGTGGACTCCCAGCCCGAAGGGCAACACGTGGATGCGTACGCGTCCTGATTCCACCAGTTTCACGATGTGGCGGAGTTGTTCCGCCATAACCTCCGGCCCGCCCACCACCCGCCGCAGCACGGCCTCATCCAGTAGCGCCCACACTACGGGCGTCACCGGGTCCTCCAGGATCTTCGCCCGCTCAAGGCGTGTGACAACGAGCCTGTCACATTCCACTTCACCCACCGGAGGGAACGACGTGCTCAGAACCGCACGTGCGTACCTTTCCGTCTGGAGGATGCCGGGGACGAACGACAGGGCGAACTCCCGGATCATCGTCGCCTGTTGTTCGAGCTGAAGGGCTGCCTCGAAGTACCCCGCGACAGCGGTGTCGTCGTCCGGCAGGAAGCTGCTGAGCACATCGCCCGTGTTCAGCGCCCTGTCGAGCCGTCTCGCGTCCTCCTTCGACGGGGTGCGTCGGCCCGCCTCGATGTGCGCGATGTGCGAACGCGTCATGACAGCGGCCGTCGCCAGCTCCTGCTGTGTCAGCCGGGCCGCCTCGCGCTGAGCCTTCAACCACTCCCCATAGATGTTGCTCATCGTCAACTCCCGTGTGACAGATGCGTTGTCACATCCAGCCCTCTGGCGAGCCTAGTCCGACTCATCTCACTCTGTGAGTGGATCGCTACACAGCGACGTTCATGCATGTCGACCTGCCCTCGGGTACGGAAGACCCCCGCGACCGCTACCGACGGCCCGGGGGCATGGCCCTCAACCGCAACGGAGTTGAAGACGTGTTAAACCTTATTGCCTGCCTCCTTGAGCCGCTGCTGCGGCTCCTGTTGCCCGCCTCCGGGTGCCACCGGCACCAGAACCGGCACCGTGCCGAGGGAAGGGTGCGGCCCGCCCCTGCACCGGGAGCCGCCGCCCCCAGCCGTGACCCCTCCCCGCACGAAGCCCTCATCCGTGGCGAGGACTCCCCGCTCGTCCGCCCCTACCTCCTCACCCACGAACAGCGTGTGCAGGCCAGGCAGCAGCGCGCCCGTCGTCGAACCCTCTGGCTCGCTGTGCACGGCATCGATGTAGGGCCACGGCACATCCACGGTGTGGAGGTCGGCTCGCGCCGGACCCGGAGCACCGAGGTGGCCGCCGCATGATCTACATGAGCCACGACGCCGCCTCCACAGCCACGCGCCCCCGCCTCCTCCCGTGGTCCAGCCCCGACGGCAACCCCTGCTACCTCGTAGCCGACGCCTCCGGTACCGGTCCTCTCTCCCGTGTGGCCGACAATGTCGAGGCCGTCCAGCTCGGCATGGCCGGCGACCTTCTCGACCATGCCGCCGATCTCCTTGCCGACATCAAGGCCACTGCGCCTCAACTCCGTTGTATCGCAGCCCGATTGACCGAATCTCTGCACGACGTGCACCGCATCGCTCGTAGCCGGGGCGCCCGCCTCCCTGTCCCGGACGATGACGACGAAGCTCGTGAGGAGGACCCCGGCACCTGACCCACCCGCCTCCGCCGATGGTGCGGACGTACCGGCGTAAAGCCCCCCTACGTCCGCACGATCTGCCACGTACTCCCTGCATCCCTTTCCCTCAGCCCACCCCCTCGGCGCAGAATGGATCTCCGGGGAACAGCGGGACGTACGGAGAGGCGCGGGGCTGTGGTGGTGCACGTCGAGCGGGACGAGGTGGAGCGGCCGTTAGTGGCCCAACTGGAGGCCATGGGGTGGACGCACGTCCCGGGCTTGGAGCTGGACACGCTCGACGCGGCCGTGCCGCTGCTCGTCGACCAACTCGGGCCGGCGCTGCGGCGGATCAACCTCCGGGGCAGTGACGGCCAGCCCTGGATGGGTGAGGACGACATCCGGCGGGCGGTCGGCGAGCTCGCCTCTCTCTCCCTCGGCAGCGGCGTCGTGCAGGCGAACCTTGCCGCCACCGACATGCTGCTCCACGGCTGGACGCTTCCCTCGCCCTCAGCCGCGCACGGCGGCCCGTCCGCCACCGTGCAGTACGTCGAGTGGCATCCGGACCTCGTCGCGCGCAACACCTTCACCGTCGTCGACCAGCTCCGCGTGCGCAGCCGTTCCGGCGAGCTGTCGATACTCGACGTCGTCCTCTTCGTGAACGGCATCCCGCTCGTTGCCGTCGAGTGCAAGAGCCCCGATCTTGCCGAGCCCGTCCGCAGTGCCGTGCTCGACCTTCGGCACTACGCAGGGAATCCCGTTCTGGACCTCGACGCCACCGGTACTCCGGTCCCCGCCGGTGTGCCGGAACTGTTCCGGACCGTGCAGCTCCTCGTCGCCGCGGCCGGGGAAACCGCCTACCTGGGTACCGTCACCTCCGAGCCCGAGCACTTCCATCCGTGGCGCAGCGTCGAACCGGAGGAGGAGAGCACGCTGCGGCGGGAGCTGCGTTCCGCCGGCCTGCTCGCGGACGGCGCCGACCCGGCCGCGCCCCCGCCGCTCGGGGAGCAGCAGAAGCTCGTCGGCGTGGTGCTGCGCCCGACCGCCCTGCTCAACGTCGTACGGCACTACGTGATCCCGATGGCCGTCGAGTCGGATGCGGACGGCGGTGCCGTGCGGACCGTGAAGGCCGTCGCCCGGCACCAGCAGTACCGGGCCGCCGAGAAGGCCGTACGCAGGCTGCTGACCGGGCGGGCCCGCGCCGGGCGTGACACCGAGGACGAGCGTGGCGGTGTCATCTGGCACACGCAGGGCTCCGGCAAGTCGTTGACCATGACCTTCCTGGTGCGGCGGGTGCACCTGCACCATGAACTCAGTGAGTTCATGGTGGTCGTGGTCACCGACCGCACCCAGTTGCAGACCCAGCTCTCACGGACGCTGAAGCTCAGCGAGTCGGACGTCGAGACGGCGAAGACCCGGACGCAGATGGAGGGGCTGCTGCGCGACGGTGGGCGGCGCGTCGTCTTCGGCATGATCCAGAAGTACGGGACCGGGTTCACCTTCGCCGGGGAGGCGGAAGGCAGCGGGGACGACCGGGATCTGACGGGAGAGGGAACGGGCGGGGGCGAGGACGAAAGCCCCGGACCCGTACCGGACTTCCCCGAGTGCAACAGGTCGCCGGACATCCTCGTCCTCGTCGACGAAGCGCATCGTTCCCACACCAGCGTCCTGCACGCGGCCCTGCGCAAGGCGATCCCGAACGCCGCCAAGATCGGGTTCACGGGGACGCCGATCATCACCGGGCGCGAGGAGGACACGCGCCGGATCTTCGGGCGGGGCGACTCACCGCGTGGCTTCCTCGACGAGTACCGGATGGAGGACGCCGAGCACGACGGCGTCGTCGTCCGCATCCGCTACGAGGGACGGACGGGGGAGGGTGAGGTCCGTGACGGGGAGGTCCTCGACAGGGGGTTCGACGACCTCGTCCGGGACCGCACCCCCGAGGAGCGGGCCGCGCTCCTCAAGCGGTGGCCCACCGAGCGGGACGTCGCCGAGTCCGTTCCCATGATCGAGGCGAAGGCCGAGGACATGCTGGAGCACTGGGTGACCACGGTGCTGCCCGGCGGTTTCAAGGCACAGGTCGCCGCCGTCAGCCGGAAGGCGGCCGTGCAGTACCACCACGCCCTGCGCAAGGCCCGTGACGAACTGCTGGCGCAGTTGGCCGAGTTCAATCCGGAGTCGGTGGCGGGGACACCGCTGGAGAAGCTGTCCGCCAGACAGCGCTATCTCCACCAGGCTTACCAGTTCCGGGCGTTGCTGCGGCGGATCGACTTCGTTCCCGTCATCTCCCCGGGTTCCGGCCACAAGCGGGGGGAATGGAGGGAGTGGACCGACTCCGGTCGCCAGGAGGCGTACACCGAGCGCTTCCAGAAGGCCTTCCCCGAGCTGGCGCCCGACTCGGAGTGGGTCGCGGTGACCCCCTTCAGCCTGCCGCAGGCCCCGACCCCTCCCACCGGTCCCGTCGGCGGTATGAACGCCCCGTGGTCCGAGGCCGCGAACAGCGAACCGTCGCCGCTCCCCACCTCGGTCCCCGACCCCGTGCACCCCGACAGCCCCATCGCCTTCCTGATCGTGAAGTCCATGCTGCTCACGGGATTTGATGCCCCGCGCGAGCAGGTGCTCTATCTGGACCGGCCCATCCGTGATGCCGAGCTGCTCCAGGCCGTCGCGCGCGTCAACCGCACCTCGCCCGGCAAGGAAGTCGGCTACGTCGTGGACTACTACGGCGTCTTCGAGCACCTCTCCAGCGCACTCGCCGGGTACCGGAACGCCGACGTCACCGACACCATGCGCGATCTGTCCTACGAGGTGGGCAAACTCGGGCCCGCCGCCCAGGAGGTCCGCGACTTCCTGCGGCGCAACGGCATCGACGACGCGCAGCTCGACCAGCTCGCCAAGCTGGGACCCGCGGCCCTTGCACTCCAACCCGAAGACCTGCGGTTCGACTTCGACGAGGTGCTGCACGAGTTCCTCGCCACCCTTGAACGTGTCCTTCCGCACGAGGACGCCCTGGACTACGTCGCGGACGCCCGGCGCTGGAGCCTGCTCCAGAAGCGGGTGCGGCGGCTGTGCCGGGACGCCGAGGGCGGCACGTTCACCCTGCGCCGGTACGGGCGCAAGGTCCGGGCGATGATCGCCGACCACCTCGAAGGGCCGGAGATCGACCAGGTCATCCCACCCGTCTCGCTCACCGCCCTCACCTTCGACGACGCCGTGCGGCGGCTGCCGCCGCAGGAGGCTGCGGCGGAGATGGGCCATGCGCTCCGCTTCCACCTGGAGGAGCGGACTAAGCGGGAGGACCCCGCGAAGTACGAGCGGCTCTCCAAGCGCCTGGAAGAGATCCTGCGCACGATGCCGGGCCGCTTCGAGGAGCAGATCGAGGAGTTCGGCCCGCTGATCGAGGAGGCCCGGCAGGAACAGGAGGAGTCCCCGGAACTCGCCGGACTCACGCCGCTCGAACAGCGGGTGTACCGGCTGGTGGAGCAGATCCTGGAGGACACCCCCGGAATCAGGCTCGCCGGTGACGGAGACGTCAGGCGGCTCACGGGCAGGGTGTGCGACGTGGCTACCAGAGCCATGGCCAGGGCGTCGTACCAGGGGCAGCACCAGGACATCAGCGCGCTGGCCGGGGACCTCCAGGACGTCCTGCTTGGTAACGATGTCCGGCCCGTGGACGGGGACTGGGCGTCGTTGGGGAACGCGGCGGAGCGCCTGGCGTCCTTCGCACAGAACAACCTGCGGCAGTTCCGGAGCAGGGCGAGGGGAGAATAGGCGGGTGACCGCTCCGGCCGACCCCTCGACGTGTTCCGCCCCCGAAGCCCTCCTCACTGTGGATGGACTGTCTCTGCGGGTACGTGTCAGCGCCCGCAGGAAACGGTTCGCCCTGACCGTCGAGACCGACGCGACCCTCACCCTGCACACCCCAACCGGGCGCTCGACGGCCGAGGCGGAGCAGTTCGTCCGCGCGCACCGGGACTGGTTGCTGACCAAGCGGCGGGAGCGGGAACGCACCCGCCCGCTCAGCCCCGTCAAGCAGCTCGCCGACGGAGAGGTCTTCCGCTATCTGGGGAGGACGTACCGGCTGACTGTGTCGGGTGAGGAGGGGACGGGCGGAGGGGTCCGGTTGATCGCGGGGCGCCTCGTCATGGGCCCGGATCTGGCGGTGGAGCCGCAGGCGGGTCGGGCGGCGCTGGTGGACTGGTACTGCCGGGCCGGCCTGAGGTGGACGGGACAGCGGCTTCAGCCGTGGGCGGCCCGTATGGGGGTGACCGAGCCGGAACTCGACGTGCGGGACTTGGGGGACCGATGGGGTTCGTACCGGCCGCCACAGGCTGGGGCGGGTGCCAAGGGTCTGATGAGTCTCGGGTGGCCGCTCTTCCAGCTGCCCATGCATCTGATCGACTACGTCATCGCCCATGAACTGGCCCACGTGAAGGTGTCCGGGCACCGGGAGGACTTCTGGCGGCTGCTGCGGGTAGCGCTGCCTGAGTACGAGGAGCGGCGGGCGGACCTCGACGAGCTGGGGCGACGGCTCTGGATGGGCGACATTCGGTAGGGCGGGCTGGACTCCCTTCATCGAGACAGGAGCCCAGCCACGGCAATGGCTACCAGATCGCCTCGACCCACTCCGGGTGGTCGATGAACGGGTTGCGGTTGTGCTGGTAGGTGTCGTAGATGACCTGGTTGCGCTTCTCCTCGAAGGCGCTGGGCGGGTCCGCCTCGTTCCACGCCTTGAGGACGGAGAGCTTGCCCATGAACGGGTCGGAGCCGTTGCCCACCTTCTCGTTGGGCTCCAGGTCGGCGAAGCCGTCGCCGCCGTCGTAACGCACCGCCATGTAGAGGATCATGCGGGCCACGTCCCCCCGGTCCGCGGCGCGCGGCGCGAAGGAGTCGGAGTCGACGGTGGAGCCGCCGCCGCCCGTGACGGCGCTGCCGCCGTTGTCGAAGTCCAGGTTGCCGCGGATGCTGTTGACCTGGACGTCGGCCGGACGCAGGTGGTGCAGGTCGGTGCCGGGGCCGGTGACCTCGCCGAAGTCGCCGTGGGACTTGGCCCACACGTGCTCGCGGTTCCAGTCGCCGACGTCCCCGCCGTTGAGGGACTTGGCGCGGGACACACCGCTGTACAGCAGGATCACGTTGTTGCTGTTGTTCGGGTCCTGGTCGGTCACCTTGAGGGCGTTCCAGACCGCGGAGTACGAGATCTTCGTGACGTTGGCGCTGATGATGGTGTGCAGGGACGACTTGAGGGTCGTCCCCGTCTTGCCGATCGCGTTCTTGTAGTACGTCGAGTCGTACGCCGTCGTCGTGGCGGCGGCCGGGGTCGTGGTCACGACCGGCGCGGCCAGACCGACCAGCACGGCTGCGGTGGTCAGCGCCACCGACTTCCAGCTGCGGATGCGTGTCGCCAGCATAAAGGGGGTCCCATCTACGCGGGTTGAACGGAGGCGGCAGTTGGGAGCGTGACATGTGCATGCGGCCCTGTAAATGGATTGCACGTGTCCATTGAGTGTCGCGAAACGGCAAATCGGGGTGTGTCTACGCGAGTTGACACGCGCAGCGGCCCCCGACGCGTGATCGGGGGCCGTTGACCGGGACTTGACCGGCTCTTGGGTCAGCTGACGTCGGACGGGTCCAGGCGGTAGATCGTCGAGGTGGTCGTCTCCGATGCGGAGCCGCTGCTCGCGCTCGTGCCGTAGTCGCTCGCCTTCACCGCCGTGCCGTTCTTCTGGACCCAGCTGGTGATCTCCTGGTTGAGGCTGCTGTTGCCGCCCATGCCTCCGCCGCCGAGCTGGATGTAGTGCAGCTCGCCCTTCTTCACCAGCTCCTTGAGCCTGGCCAGGGTCATCGCGCGGTCGCTGCCGGTGAAGCCCCACATGGAGATGACCGGCTTGTGGGTGCTGAGGATCAGCTGGCCCGCGCTCTGTGAATTGGACACCGCGAGCAGCCACTTGGCGCCGTCCTGGTGCTTCTCCAGGTAGGAGATCAGCGCGCTGTCGAGGCTGCCGCCCATGCCACCGCCTGGGGCACCGCTCATGCCGCCGGTGCCGCCGGGGGCCGTACCGGAGGCACCGGACTCGCCGTTCCGGCTGCCGGGAGCCGTGCCGCCGCCCGGGAGCTCCCCGTTCGTGCCGCCGGGTGCGCCGCCGCTCTGCGGAAGCTCGACGTTGCCGCCACCGGGCCGGCCGTTGGCACCGCCCGGGAACTCCCCGTTCGCCTGGCCGCCCTGTCGCGTACCGCCCTGCTGCCCGCCCGGCCCGCCGCCGAAGCCGCCCCGGCCGCCCCCGCCACCGGGGCCGCCCATGCCGCCCCCGGTCGGCGGACCCGCCGTCGGGTTGGTGCCGCCCATGCCGCCGCCCGTGGCGGAGAAGGCCGGCGAGACGGCATACGCCGTCGGGCCCGCGAGGGCCGCCACGAACGCCGCCGCCACAGACACGGCCAGTAGCCGGGCCTTCGTCCCCGAGGTCGCCGTACGGAAGACGAACAGTCCTACGACCGCGAGGACCGTCAGCACGGCGACCGTGGGCCACAGCCAGGTGTTCCAGTCGGTGGCCCGGCGCAGCAGCATGACCGCCCAGACCCCGGTGACCGCGAGACCGGTCGGCAGCACCCAGGACCAGCGCCCGTCACCGCCGCGGAAGGCACGCCACAGCAACTCCCCGCCGCCACCGCACAGCGCCGCGATACCGGGGGCCAGGGCGGTCGTGTAGTACGGGTGCATGGTGCCCTCGGCCATCGCGAAGGTCAGGTAGTGCAGCACCAGCCAGCCGCCCCACAGGACGAGCGCGGCCCGCGTCGGGTCGGTGCGCGGGGCGCGGCCGCACAGCACCAGACCGGCGGCGAGCGCGAGGAAGGCGAAGGGGATCAGCCAGGAGATCTGGCCGCCGAGGACGTCGTTGAACATCCGGCCGATGCCCGCGGTGCCGGCGAAGCTTGCGCCTCCGCCCCCACCGCCGCCGTTGCCCTCGCCGCCGAGGACCCGGCCCAGGCCGTTGTAGCCCATGATCAGGTTCCAGGCGGAGCCGTCGGTCGAACCGCCGATGTAGGGGCGGTCGTCGGCCGGGACGAGGGAGACCGCGGTCGCCCACCAGAAGCTGGAGACCGCCAACGCCACTGCCGCGAGGGCCAGATTGACGGCCTTCTTCCGCCAGCCGAGCTTCGAGGCGTAGACGTAGACCGCGAAGACGGCGGGCAGGGCGATCCAGCCCTGGAGCATCTTGGTGTTGAAGGCGAGCCCGAACAGGACGGCGGAGCCGATCAGCGGGAGCAGCCGGTCGGTGCGCACCGCGCGCAGGGCGAGGGCCGCGCCGCCGACCATCAGCAGGACCAGGAGGGTGTCCGGGTTGTTGTCCCGGTTGATCGCGACGGTGATCGGGGTGAGCGCGAGGACCAGCGCGGCGACGGTGGCCGCCACGTGTCCGAACACCCGCTTCACGGAGGAGTGCAGGACCCAGATCGTGCCGAGGGCGGCCGCGATCTCGGGGGCCATCATCTGCCAGGTGCCGAAGCCGAGGACCCGGCAGGACAGGCCCATGACCATGAGGGCGAACGGCGGCTTGTCGACGGTGAGGAAGTTCCCCGCGTCGAGCGACCCGAAGAACCAGGCCTTCCAGCTCTGCGTGCCGCTGTAGATCGCGGCGCTGTAGAAGCTGTTGAGGCTGCTGCCGCTCAGGTTCCAGCCGTACAGGACGCCGGCCAGGACCAGGATCGCGAGCAGCGCGGGCAGGGACCAGCGGGGGGCCTTGTCCGAGGGCGCGGCGGACGGGGCCGGCGGCGGCCAGTCAGCGGAGACGGTCTCGGTGTGGGGATGGGGATCGGTGGCAGATGTCACCCCGGCATCGTGCGGAGGCGGCTTGGGCGGGAGCTGTGACGTACCTGGCGCCATCCTGTGAATTCGCAACGGGTCAGGTAACGACTCGCACAACCATTCCCCATGCGTACAACCGTTTCCCCGTGCCCGAGAGTCAACTGGGCATGACACGGGGGATATTCAGACACACGAAATGGGTCGCGGCCGGTGCGCTGGCCGCCTGCGTCGCCGCCGCCACTCCGGCTGCCGCGGCCACCGCACCGACCGTCAGCTGCACGTCCGCCAAGGCGGGCCTCGCCGACAAACTCAAGCGGGACATCACGTCCGCCGTCTCCAACCGCTCCGGCACGATCGCCGTCGGCCTCTACGACCGTACGACCAACACCACGTGCACCCTGCGCTCCTCCACGGCGTACGACTCCGCGAGCGTGGTCAAGGTGACCGTGCTCGCCACGCTGCTGTGGGACGCGAAGAAGCACAACCGGTATCTGACCGACCGTGAGACCACTCTCGCCAAGGCCATGATCACCAAGTCGGACAACGACGCCACCAGCAAGCTGTGGAAGCAGCTCGGGCTGACGAAGATCAAGGGGTTCCTCTCCGCGGCGGGCATGACCCAGACCAAGCCGGGGGCGAACAACTACTGGGGCCTGACCCAGATCACCGTCACCGACGAGCAGAAGCTGCTCAAGCTGATCACCGCGAAGAACAGCGTCCTGAGCGACAACTCCCGGGCCTACATCCTGAAGTTGATGGGCCAGGTCATCTCCTCGCAGCGCTGGGGGACCCCGTACGGCGTCGGGTCGAACATCTCCTGGCACGTCAAGAACGGCTGGCTCCAGCGCTCCACGCACGGCTGGCGGGTCCACAGCGTGGGCACCTTCACGGGCGGCGGCCACGACTACATGATCACCGTGCTCACCCACGGCAACAGCACCATGAACTACGGCATCACCACGATCCAGGGCGTAGCCAAGGTCATCCACAAGGACCTGGCAGCAAGCTGACCCACCCGACCGCCCGGGCGACGCCTGGGCGGTCGCCGGTGTCTCGTCCCCGTACGGATACGGACGTGACGGCACGGGCTCCCGTGTCTCACCGGCCCGCCCCGTCCTTCACCACCGCGCCTCCCAGGCGTCACGCAGCCGTCCTACCGTGGCGCGCATGCAGCTGAGAACCGTACTCGCGACCGTCACCGCGGCCCTCGCCACGGCGGCCTGTCCCACCGCGGCCGGGCCCGCCGTCGCCTCGGTCCCGAACCGTCACGCCTGCTCCCCCTCCGTCTCCCTCGACCGTTTCTCCGACGCGCTCGACAAGACGACGTTCGACGGCACCTTCGTCGGCAACCTCTCCGCGCTCGCGCTGGACCGGGACGGCACCCTCGCCGCCCTGTCCGACCGCTCCGCCCTCTTCGACCTGGACGCGCGGAGCCTCAGGCCGCAGAAGGTGGTCCCGCTCGCCGACGAGAACGGGGCCCCGCTGGACTCCGAGGGTCTGGTCGTCGACAGGGACGGCACCCGGCTGGTCACCTCCGAGACCGAGCCGTCGATCCGCCGCTACGGCGCGGACGGGAAGATCCTCGACCGCCTCCCCGTCCCGGCCCCGCTCCTCGTCGCCCCGGCCGGCCGCGCCACCTCCAACCAGACCTTCGAGGGCCTGACCCTCCTGAACGGCGGCCGCACCCTGCTCGCCTCCATGGAGTACGCCCTCTCCGGTGACACGCCCGGTATCGTCCGCTTCCAGACCTGGACCCGGACCAAGGACGGCCACTTCAGGCCCGCCGCCCAGTACGCGTACCGCACCGACGCCGCCTTCCTCGGCGTCCCCGAGGTCCAGGCCCTCCCCGACGGCCGCCTCCTCGTCCTGGAACGCGGCTTCACGTCGGGCGTGGGCAACACGGTCCGTCTCTACCTCGCCGACCCGCGCCACGCCACGGACACGGCGGACATCGAGCACCTCACGGGCCAGGAGGACGTACGCCTGACCAGGAAGACCCTGCTCACGGACATCGCCGCCTGCCCGACGCTCGGTGCCACGGCGAAGCAGCCGCAGCCGAACCCCCTCCTGGACAACATCGAGGGCATGGTCGTGACCGGCCGCGACAAGGGCCGCCTGAAGGTCCTGCTGGTCAGCGACGACAACCAGAACGCGACACAGACGACCCGCTTCTACGACCTGAGGGTCCGGATCTGACCGGATCCGTCCGCCGACTTTGTTGCGGAGGGATGAAATCCGCTTCGGTCCGCGTTGGTGTCTTCCGGCAGATCAGGACTGTAGATCAGGACTGTGGACCAGGACTTCTGAGCGACGGAGGACACCCGCGTGGATCCGCAACGGGGATGGGCACGACGACTGGCCGGGTACGCCTGGCGGTACCCGAAGGACGTCGTCCTCGCCCTCGGCTCCTCCCTCGGCGGCATGGCCGTCATGGCGATCGTCCCCCTGATCACCAAGGTGATCATCGACGACGTCATCGGGGACCACACCCGGGACATGGCCCCCTGGGCCGGCGCCCTGGTCGCCGCCGCCGTCCTCGTCTACGTCTTCACCTACATCCGCCGCTACTACGGCGGCCGCCTCGCCCTGGACGTCCAGCACGACCTCCGTACCGAGATGTTCGGCACGATCACCCGCCTCGACGGCCGCCGCCAGGACGAGCTGTCCACGGGCCAGGTCGTCGGCCGCGCCACCAGCGACCTCCAGCTGATCCAGGGCCTGCTCTTCATGCTGCCGATGACGATCGGCAACTTCGCGCTCTTCGTGATCTCCCTGGTCGTGATGGCCTGGCTGTCCGTCCCGCTCACCCTGGTCGCCCTGGCGGTCGCCCCGGCCCTGTGGTGGATCGCCAAGCGCTCCCGGGCCAAGCTGCACCCCGCCACCTGGTACGCCCAGGCCCAGGCCGCCGCCGTCGCGGGCGTGGTCGACGGGGCCGTCGGCGGTGTCCGGGTGGTGAAGGGCTTCGGACAGGAGGACCAGGAGACCGGGAAGCTCAGGGAGGTCGGCCGCCGCCTCTACGCGGGGCGGCTGCGCACGATCCGCTTCAACGCGAAGTACACCCCCGCCCTCCAGGCCGTCCCGGCCCTCGGCCAGGTCGCGATGCTCGCGCTCGGCGGCTGGCTCGCCGTCCGCGGACACATCACCCTCGGCACCTTCGTCGCCTTCTCCACCTACCTCGCCCAGCTCGTCGGCCCGGTCCGCATGCTCGCGATGGTCCTCACGGTCGGCCAGCAGGCCCGCGCGGGCACCGAGCGCGTCCTGGAGCTGATCGACACCGAGCCGTACCTGAAGGACGGCACCAAGGAGCTCCCCGCCGACGCCCCGGCCACGGTCGAGTTCGACGACGTGTCCTTCGGATACGACCACGAGCGGCCGGTGCTGCGAGGCCTCAGCTTCGAGATCCGCCCCGGCGAGACCCTCGCGGTCGTCGGCTCCTCCGGCTCGGGCAAGTCCACGGTCTCGCTCCTGCTCCCGCGCTTCTACGACGTCACCCACGGCGCGGTCCTCGTCGGCGGCCACGACGTCCGCGAGCTCACCCTGGACTCGCTGCGGGCCGCGATCGGCCTGGTCCCCGAGGACTCCTTCCTGTTCTCGGACACGGTCCGCAACAACATCGCCTACGGCCGTCCCGACGCGACCCAGGAGGAGATCGAGAAGGCCGCCCGCGCCGCCCAGGCGGACCGGTTCATCACCGAGCTCCCCGAGGGCTACGACACCAAGGTCGGCGAGCACGGCCTGACCCTCTCCGGCGGCCAGCGCCAGCGCGTCGCGCTCGCCCGGGCGATCCTCACCGACCCGCGGCTGCTCGTCCTCGACGACGCCACCTCCGCCGTGGACGCCCAGGTCGAGCACGAGATCCACGAGGCGCTCAAGCACGTCATGGAGGGCCGCACGACCCTCCTCATCGCCCACCGCCGCTCCACCCTGAACCTCGCCGACCGCATCGCCGTCCTGGACGACGGCCGCCTCGCCGACGTCGGCACCCACGAGGAGCTGGAGAAGCGCTCCGCCCTCTACCGCCGTCTGCTCACCGACCCCGACGGCCTCGGCGGGGTCTCGCCGGGCCACGCCCAGCCGGTCGCCGTCCGGGAGGACACCTCCGTACGGGAGGAGCTGGACGCCGAGTTCGACGCCGAGCGCGGAGTCACGCCCCGGCTGTGGACCGGCGACCGCGAGCGCAAGGACACAGCCCTCGCCGGCACCCCGGCCACCCCCGAACTCCTCGCCGAGGTCGACGCGCTGCCCCCGGCCACCGACGTCCCGGACATCGACGAGGCCCGCGCGGTCACGCCCGAGGAGTCGTACGGCCTGCGCCGGCTGCTGCGGGGCTTCGGGCGCCCGCTGCTGATCAGCCTCGGCCTGGTCGCCGTCGACGCCGGCATGGGACTGCTGCTGCCGGTGATGATCCGGCACGGCATCGACGACGGTGTCTCGCGGATGGCCATGGCCGCGGTCTGGACGGCGACCCTGCTCGCCCTGCTCTCGGTGCTCGTCCAGTGGGCGGCGCAGATCGGCGAGACCCGGATGACCGGCCGCACCGGTGAACGGGTCCTCTACTCTCTCCGCCTGAAGATCTTCGCCCAGCTCCAGCGGCTCGGACTGGACTACTACGAGCGGGAGCTGACCGGCCGGATCATGACGAGGATGACGACGGACGTCGACGCCCTGTCGACCTTCCTCCAGACCGGTCTGGTCACCGCGTTCGTCTCGGTCGTCACCTTCTTCGGCATCATGGTCGCCCTGCTGGTGATCGACGTGCAGCTGGCGCTGGTCGTCTTCGCGACGCTGCCGCCGCTGATCGTCGCCACGTACTTCTTCCGCAAGGCGAGCGTGAAGGCGTACGAACTCGCCCGGGAGCGCGTCTCGGTGGTCAACGCGGACCTCCAGGAGTCGGTGTCCGGGCTCAGGATCGTGCAGGCGTTCCGGCGCGAGGGCGAGGGCGGCCGGCGTTTCGCGGAGCGCAGCGACAGCTACCGCCGGGCCCGCACCCGGGGCCAGTGGCTGATCTCGATCTACTTCCCCTTCGTGCAGCTGCTGTCCTCCGTGGCCGCGGCCGCCGTGCTGATCGCGGGTGCGGGACGGGTGGACGCGGCGACGCTGACGACCGGTGCGCTGGTCGCCTACCTCCTCTACATCGACCTGTTCTTCGCCCCGGTCCAGCAGCTCTCGCAGGTCTTCGACGGCTACCAGCAGGCGACCGTGTCCCTGGGCCGCATTCAGGAGCTGCTCCAGGAGCCGACGTCCACGAAGGCGGCCGAGGAGCCGCTGGAGGTCCTGTCACTGCGTGGCGAAGTGGCTTTCGAGAACGTGCACTTCGCCTACGGCGACGACGAAGAGGCGCTGGGCGGCATCGACTTGAAGGTTCCGGCGGGCCAGACGGTCGCGTTCGTCGGGGAGACGGGCGCGGGCAAGTCCACGCTGGTGAAGCTGGTGGCCCGGTTCTACGACCCGACGGGCGGCCGGGTCACGGTCGACGGCACCGACCTGCGCTCCCTCGACCTCACCTCCTACCGGCACCGCCTGGGCGTGGTCCCGCAGGAGGCGTACCTCTTCCAGGGCACGGTCCGGGACGCCATCGCCTACGGCCGCCCGGACGCCGGCGACGCCGAGGTCGAGGCGGCGGCCCGCGCGGTCGGCGCCCACGAGATGATCGCCACGCTGGAGGGCGGCTACCTCCACGAGGTGGCCGAGCGGGGCCGCAACCTCTCGGCGGGCCAGCGCCAGCTGATCGCCCTGGCCCGGGCGGAGCTGGTGGACCCGGACATCCTCCTGCTGGACGAGGCCACGGCAGCCCTCGACCTGGCCACCGAGGCCCAGGTCAACCAGGCCACCGACCGCCTCGCGGGCCGCCGCACCACCCTCGTCGTCGCCCACCGCCTCACCACCGCCGCCCGAGCCGACCGAGTGGTCGTCATGGACCACGGCAGGGTCGTGGAGGACGGCACCCACGACGAACTGCTGTCCCTGGACGGCCGGTACGCGCAGCTGTGGCGCACCTTCGTGGGGGAGGACACGCCCGCGGCGGCTTGAGTGGGCGTCGGCGGGAGGTTCTGACCGGACCGCAGGGGAGCCGTTGGCCGGGGCCGGTGTCGGGTGTGCAACCGTCGGACATAGGTTGTGCGTCCGTACACCTGTACGCCCGACAGCTGCGGGAGGGACGGCAGTGAAGAGTGGAGCGATACGACGGCTGGCGGTGGGGCTGGCCGTGACGGTGGCGGCCGGCGTGCTCGGGGTCGCGGTACCGGGACAGGCGCAGGCGGCGGCCTCGTCGTGCGAGGGGCGCAAGGTGCGGACGTTCCCGTTCGACACCGGCACCGTCGAGGTCTACCGGCGGGGCGGCTACGTCTGCGCGGTCACCCTGCCCAAGCGCCCCGGCGCACGGCAGTACATGCGGGTCAGCCTGCGCGCCTACGCGCTCCAGCCGGTCGAGGACGCCGGACGGTACAAGTACCGGGCCGGCCCGGTCACCGTGCACGCCGGGCAGCGCAAGCTGTGGATCAAGGGCGCGGTCGGCCGGGGCACGTTCGACACCGAGGGCTGGATCCGGCTCTGACGCACAGATTCCTCACAGGGTTTTCCCCATCGAGGTCCCATCTCCCCTGGTGCGGAACGCACTTGCGCCGCTAGCGTCCGGCGGACATCTGTACTCACAGGGGAGGGTGCATGCGCAAGGCGCTCAGATGGCTTCTCACGCTGGTCGTGCTCATAGGCACGGTCGGCACGGCGAGCGCGGCCACCGCCGCCGAGCCGGAGGCCAAAGGCACCGGTGCCACCACCGACATCAAGGATCAGCTCCTCGCCGTCCCGGGGATGAGCCTGATCGAGGAGAAGCCGTACACCGGTTACCGCTTCTTCGTTCTGAACTACACCCAGCCGGTCGACCACCGGCACCCGTCCAAGGGCACGTTCCAGCAGCGCATCACCGTGCTGCACAAGGACGTGAGCCGGCCGACGGTCTTCTACACCGGCGGCTACAACGTCTCCACCACGCCTCGCCGCAGCGAGCCGACCCAGATCGTGGACGGCAACCAGGTCTCCATGGAGTACCGCTTCTTCACGCCCTCCCGGCCCGCCCCGGCCGACTGGTCCAAGCTGGACATCTGGCAGGCCGCCAGCGACCAGCACCGCATCTTCAAGGCGCTGAAGAAGATCTACACCAAGAACTGGATCGCCACCGGCGGCTCCAAGGGCGGCATGACCGCCACCTACTTCGAGCGCTTCTACCCCCACGACATGGACGGCGTCGTCGCGTACGTCGCCCCCAACGACGTGGTGAACGACGAGGACTCGGCCTACGACCGGTTCTTCACGAAGGTCGGCACCAAGGAGTGCCGCGACCGGCTGAACGCGGTGCAGCGCGAGGCCCTGGTCCGGCGCGAGTCCCTGGAGAAGAAGTACGCCGACTACGCGACGGCGGAAGGCCTCACCTTCACCACCATCGGCAGCCTCGACAAGGCGTACGAGGCCGTCGTACTGGACTACGTCTGGGGCTTCTGGCAGTACAACCTGCTCGCCAACTGCGGTGACGACGCGCTGATCCCGCCGGACGCGAAGACCGCGACCGACGACCAGATCTGGAACTCGATCGACACGATCTCCGGCTTCTCCGCCTACGCCGACCAGGGCCTGGAGACGTACACGCCGTACTACTACCAGGCGGCCACCCAGCTCGGCGCCCCGACGATCAAGTTCCCGCACATCGAGAAGAAGTACATCCGGTACGGCTACCAGCCGCCGCGCAACTTCGTCCCGCGCAGCATCCCGACGAAGTTCCAGCCGTACGCGATGCGGGACGTGGACACCTGGGTGCGCAGCAACGCCCGGCACATGCTGTACGTCTACGGCCAGAACGACCCGTGGGGCGCGGAGCGGTTCCGCGTCGACAAGGGCGCGAAGGACGCGTACGTGTTCACCGCCCCCGGCATGAACCACGGGGCGAACGTCGCCGGACTGGTCGCCGACCAGAAGGCGTTCGCCACGGCCAGGATCCTCGCCTGGGCAGGCGTCCCGGCCACGACCGCCACCGCGGCCAAGCCGCTCGCGAAGTTCGACCGGAAGCTGGACGTACGGGACGTGGAGCGCGAGCCGACGCTGCGTCCCTGATCCGCCCGCCGCGCCCGGCCGGGTTCACAACGGCCGGGCGCAGCCCACCGGCCGGGCGCCGCCGAGCTGCACGTACAGGGCCGTTGACAGCGGGCACCGGGTGCGCTCGGCGACCGCCTTCACCACCTGGTACTGCGGCTTCCGCGCGCCCGCGCCGTCGCAGGCGGTCTCGCGGACCTGCCCGTCGCCCGAGCCGTACACACAGTCCCCGACGATGGTCCGGGGCCCGCCCCCGCCCCCGGGGTCGCCGGGGTGCGGCGGCTCCAGGTTGCGCATGCATGCGTACCCCTGGTGCACCGCCCCGTCGCCGTCCTCGTCGGAGATCCGGCTCCGCTCACTGATGTGCAGTACGAAGTCGGTGGTCGCGGGACACGGCGGCCCGGCGGCCGTGGTGCCGTCGTGCCGCGCCACGACCCGGGCCGCCGCCCGCTCGCTGGTGCAGGGCACCTCGGTGAAGCTGGCCTTGCCGAAGGAACTGCACTCGTCGACCCCGAGGAACACCGCCCCGAACCCGGAGGGCCGGGCGGCGGACGGCGAGACCGGGCCGGTGGCCCGGGGACCGTCGCCGCTCTCCCCGTCGGCCGCCGGCTGCGTACACCCCGTCAGCAGGGCGGCGAGCAGTGCGGTCAGTACGCACACCACCCCCGCGGAACACTTCTCACGCATCGCAATCCCCCCGCACTGCCCCCGCCGTCCAGCGTGACCGCCGCGACGGGGCCACGCCAGACATCTGGGGTCCTTTGCGCCTTTCGGGGGTGATGTACGAGTTGCGAGGCGTACCGGATCTACGTCCCGCGAGCTATCGGCCGTACGACAGCCCGTACCCGACCGGGTACAGCACCTTCGCCGGATCGTCGGCCCGCTGCACCGGCACCGGCAGCCTCCCGCGCGGTGCCGCCCTCCCGGCGATCACCCGCGCGGCCGCCCGCAGTTCGACGTCGGTCCAGGAGTAGGTCGCCAGGTACGCCGGGACGGTGGGCAGTTGGGCCACGTCGTAGGGGTTGCGGATCGCGAGTGCCACGACCGGCTTCCCCGACGCCACGAGCTGCTCGACGAGCGACTTCTGGGCGGCGGCGACGTTGTACGTCCCGACGATCACCGCGTCAGCGTCCCGTGCCGCCGCCAGCGCCTGCGCGACGACGGCCGCCGAGGGGGCCGTACCGGTCGACAGGGCGGTCGCCGTGAACCCCAGTCCGGTCAGGGCTGCGGCGAGGACACCGGTGGGCGGGCCGGTCGTGCCGGACGGGGAGGCCGGGTCGGCGCCCAGCACGAGCAGCTTGCGGTGGGTG
The DNA here is from genome assembly GCF_000719505.1 of Streptomyces sp. NRRL B-3229. Taxonomy (NCBI): domain Bacteria; kingdom Bacillati; phylum Actinomycetota; class Actinomycetes; order Kitasatosporales; family Streptomycetaceae; genus Streptomyces; species Streptomyces sp. NRRL B-3229. The sequence continues at coordinate 65,670 of NZ_JOGP01000002.1, forward strand.
CGCCGGGACAGCGGCAGCAGCCGCTTCTCGTTGACCAGCAGGGTCGTGGTGCGCTCGGCGATCCGGTCGGCCGCGGAGAGATGGGGCGGGGTGCCGACGGTCCGGGTGACACCGGACGGGCTGACGTACGGCTCCTCGAACAGCCGCAGCCGGGCCTTGAGCCGCAGGATCCTGAGGAGCGACTCGTCGAGCCGCGCCTCGGTGAGCTCTCCGTCCCGTACGGCGTTCAGGACCGCGTTCCACGCCACGTCCAGGGAGGGCGGGTTGAGGAGCTGGTCGACACCGGCCTTGAGGGCGAGCACGGGGACGCGCTCGTCGCCGTACTTGGTGCGGACGCCCTCCATGCCGAGGGAGTCGGTCACGACCACGCCGTCGTAGCCGAGTTCGCCGCGCAGGATGCCGGTGAGGATCGGGTGGGAGAGGGTGGCCGGGTCGCCGGAGGCGTCGAGGGCCGGGAACTGGATGTGCGCGGTCATGATCGAGTCGATGCCGGCGCGGATCGCGGCCCGGAAGGGCACGGCGTCCAGGTCCTCCCACAGTGCGCGGCTGTGGGTGATGACCGGGAAGCCGTAGTGGCTGTCGACGGCGGTGTCGCCGTGCCCCGGGAAGTGCTTGGCGGTGGCGGCGACCCGGGCGCCCTGGTACCCGGCCACCTCGGCGGCGACGAGAGCGGCGACCTGCCGGGGATCTGAGCCGAAGGAGCGGACGCCGATGACGGGGTTGGCCGGGTTGACGTTGACGTCGGCGACGGGGGAGTAGTTCTGCCGGATGCCGATCGCCCTGAGCTCCTGTCCGGCGATCCGGCCGAGGGTGCGGGCGTCCCCCCGGGAACCGCCCGCGCCCATCGCCATCGCACCGGGGAAGAGGGTGGCGGGCTCGCCGACCCGGCAGACGATCCCGTGCTCCTGGTCGGTGGAGACGAGGACGGGCAGTCCGCGCGGCTGCGCCAGCGAGGCCCGCTGGATGCCGTTGGAGAGGTCGGCGATCTGGTGCGGATCACGGGTGTTGTGCGCCCAGGTGAAGTAGATGATCCCGCCGACCCGGTACTTCGCGATCATCTCGGCGGCCGTACGGACGCCGATCTCCTGGAGGTTGGCGTCGATGTCCGCCTGGTCGGGGGCGGTGGCGGAGTGGCCGTAGACCCGCATCACGAAGAGCTGACCGACCTTCTCGGGGAGGGTCATGCGGGAGATGAGGGAGCGGAGCCTGTCGTCGTCCTTCCTGGAGTCCTTCCTGGCGTCCTGCTTCTCGTCCGCGTGGGCGGTGCCGCCGACGGCGAGGACCGAGGTGATCCCCGCCGTGGCGGCGAGGACGGTACGTCTGGAGGGCACGTGCGCTCCTTCCGGAGGTGATCCGCTGAAGGAAACTTCCGAGAAGCCAGCAATAACCGGGAAGTTTCTGCCAGTCAAGGGAGTGCACAGTAACCCGGTCCTGGGGGTGAGGGCGCCGCCATCGGCGCTGTGGAGGGGGGCGCGCCGATGGCGGCGTGTGCTGCCGGCCGCGGTACGGAGGAGAGGGTTGGTCAGCGTTCGCAGCCAGCAGCGAGGCCGACGCCGTACCGCGGTGACTCTCCGGCAGCTTGCGGGTTGGACGAGCGGGGGCGGGGACGGGTTCCCGGCAGCCCCCCGATTCACGGAAGTTGGTGGGGCCGGGGCGGATGGGGCGGTTGAGCCGATCCTGCGGGGCCAGCCGCGTGGAGGCGGCCGCGTGGGGCCGGCCGGGTGGGGCCGGCCGGGTGGGGCCGACGGCGTGGAGGCGGCCGCGTGGGACCGACGGCGTGGAGTCGACGGCGTGGAGGCGGCCGCGTGGGACCGACGGCGTGGAGTCGACCGGGTGGGGCCGCCGACGTGGAGTCGACCCCGTGGAGCCGGCCGCGTTCCCGGCGTAGGGTCGGCGCATGAGTCGGCTCCTCCCGCTCCTGGCGGTCCTCGCCGGGCTCGCCGCCACCCTGGCCCTGCTCACCCTGCTGGCCCGCCACGTCCGCCGCCGCGGCACGGCCGGCGCGGGCCTGCGCGGGGCCCTGGCGGCGCACGACGAGGTGTGGCACGGCACGGCGGCGGACTCCTACTACGAACTCCAGGTGCAGGCGCACCGCAAGGACCCGCTGCCGGACGACCGGTGGAGGCGGCGGGCGGGGCGGTGAGCCGGGGCTGATGGGCCGGGGGCTGATGGGCCGGAGGAGGTACCGGCGTGGGTCCAGTTCGTGGACGTTCCGGCGTCGGAGTCCGGTGCGGGGCGATCATGAGGGGTATGCCCGTCGACACGTCCGCCCCGCGGTCCCTCGCCCTTCCCGGCTCGAAGTCCATCACCGCCCGCGCCCTCTTCCTGGCCGCCGCGGCCGACGGTGTGACCACCCTGGTCCGCCCGCTCCGCTCCGACGACACGGAAGGCTTCGCGGAGGGCCTGACGCGGCTCGGCTACCGCATCGGCCGCACCCCCGAGACCTGGCAGGTGGACGGCCGCCCGCAGGGACCCGCGGTCACCGAGGCGGACGTCTACTGCCGGGACGGCGCCACGACGGCCCGCTTCCTGCCCACCCTCGCCGCGGCCGGCCACGGCACGTACCGCTTCGACGCGTCCGAGCAGATGCGCAGGCGCCCGCTCGCCCCGCTGAGCCGGGCCCTGCGTGACCTCGGCGTGGACCTGCGGCACGAGGAGGCGGAGGGCCACCACCCGCTGACCGTGCGGGCTGCCGGGGTCGAGGGCGGCGAGGTGACCCTGGACGCCGGGCAGTCCTCCCAGTACCTCACCGCGCTCCTGCTGCTGGGCCCTCTCACCCGCCGCGGCCTGCGGATCCGCGTCACGGACCTGGTGTCGGTGCCGTACGTCGAGATCACGATCGCGATGATGCGGGCGTTCGGGGTGGAGGTGGCCCGGGAGGGCGACACCTACGTGGTCCCGCCGGGCGGCTACCGCGCCACCACCTACGCCGTCGAACCGGACGCGTCCACGGCGAGCTACTTCTTCGCGGCGGCGGCGATCACCCCGGGCGCCGCGGTGACCGTGCCGGGCCTCGGCGCCGGAGCCCTCCAGGGTGACCTCGCCTTCGTGGACGTACTGCGGCGGATGGGCGCGGAGGTGACCGTCGGCGCCGACGCCACCACGGTCCGGGGGACCGGCGAACTGCGCGGCCTGACCGTCAACATGCGGGACATCTCGGACACCATGCCGACCCTCGCGGCGATCGCCCCCTTCGCCTCCGGGCCCGTCCGCATCGAGGACGTGGCGAACACCCGGGTCAAGGAGTGCGACCGTCTGGAGGCCTGCGCGGAGAACCTGCGGCGGCTCGGTGTGCGGGTGTCCACGGGCCCGGACCGGATCGAGATCCACCCGGGCACGGCGCCCTCGCCCACGACGGAGATCACGACGTACGGCGACCACCGCATCGTCATGTCCTTCGCGGTCACCGGGCTGCGGGTGCCGGGAATCTCGTTCGACGACCCCGGATGCGTACGGAAGACTTTCCCCGGTTTCCACGAGGCGTTCGCGGAGTTGAGCAGGGGCATCGGGGGGTGAGGAGACGGTGAGCTTCGTGCTGGAGGGGCCGGTCCTGGAGGGTGCGTCGGTGCGCCTGGAGCCGCTGGACCACGGGCACGCGGCCGCGCTGGCCGTGGCGGCGGAGGAGAACAGGGGGACCTACGCCTTCACGTGGGTGCCGAGGGCCGACGAGGTCGGGGCGTACATCGACGCACAGCTGGAGCGGGCGGCGTCGGGACGGCTCGCCCCCTACGCGCAGGTGTCCGTGGCGACCGGTCGGGCGGTGGGGGTGACGGCGTACTGGGAGCCGCGGTACTGGCTCTCGGACGCGCAACTCGACGCCGTCGAGGTCGGTTTCACCTGGCTGGGCGCCTCGGCACAGGGCACCGGCATCAACGCCGAGGCAAAGCTGCTGCTCTTCCGGCACGCCTTCGAGCAGTGGCACGTCTCCCGCGTCGACCTCAAGACGGACGCCCGCAACACCCGCTCCCGCGCCGCGATCGAAAGCGTCGGCGCCCGCTTCGAGGGCATCCTGCGCAACTGGTCCCGCTCCTGGGCCCCCGGCGAGGAGGGCCGCCTCCGAGACTCGGCGATCTTCTCGATCACAAAGGAGGAGTGGCCGCACCGCCGCGAACGCCTGGAGAAGCGGGTGGCGGGGTACGCGACGGGAAGCCACTGACCCGTGAACACGGGGGCCCGGAGCCTGCCCCGCGGAGCCGCGCACGGGAAAGGTGAGCTGCTTGGGGGCGCGGGGAACTGCGCGAACGGCCCCCACCGGCCCGCGGACGAAATCACCGCGCCCCGACAGGCCATGCCACTCGTCCGGTGAGGGACGTCAACTCCCCTCCAGGGAGCCCTCGTCGATCGGGTCGACCGGGTCGGGCGTGGTCGGGCGTGCTCGTAGCTCCGGTGTGGTCGCTCCCACGTACCCCACCGCCGCCACGCACAGCAGCCCGCCCGTGATGAGTGCCGTCGCTCCCGAACTCCAGCCGGCGACCAGGCCGCCGCGGAGGTTGCCGAGGTGCGGGCCCGCCTGGCCGACCATCGTCTCGGCGGCCGTGACCCGGCCCAGCAGCGCGTCGGGGGTGCGGGTCTGGACGATGGTCGTGCGGGACAGGACCGCGAGGGCGTCCGCCGCGCCCGCCAGGGCCAGCAGGGCGAGGCCCGCCCAGGCACTGGTCGCCAGCCCGAACACGGCCAGGCTCGCCCCCCAAGTCGCCGACGCGCACAGCATCACCGGACCGGGGCGCGCGAGCCGGGTGACAGGGCCGGAGAAGACCGTCGCGGCGACCCCGCCCACCGCGAGCGCGGACAGGAACAGACCCAGCGTGCGCGGGTCACCGCCGAACCGCTCGTCGTTGACCAGCGGGAACATGCTCGCCGGCATGGACAGCACGGTGGCCGCCAGATCGGTCAGCAGCGCGCCCCGCACCACCCGGTGACCGGTCAGGAAGCGCAGCCCGTCCAGGACGCCGTGCACCCCCGGCCGGGACTTCTCGCCCTCGGGCGGCAGAGCGGGCAGTCCGTACGCGCCGTAGAAGGACATCGTGAAGCTCAGGGTGTCCAGGAGGTAGCAGACGCCGATGCCCCACCAGCCGAGCACGACCCCGGCGACGGCCGGACCGACCAGCATCATCGCCTGACCGGTGACCTGCTGGAGGGCGAGACCGGCGGCCACCTGTTCCTTCGGCAGCAGCCGCGGCACGAACACACCCGCGGCGGGTGCGCCGAGCGCGGCGAACGACGTCTGTACGGCCACCAGCAGCAGGACGACGGCCACCGGCGCGTGCCCGGCGAAGCCCTGCACGGCCAGCAGCAGCGAGCACACCGCCGAGCCCACGGTGCCCGTGAGGTACACCCGGCGCCGGTCGGCACGGTCGACCCAGGAGCCCGCGAACAGACTCACCGCGACCATCGGCACGGCCTGCGCGACACCGACCGCGCCGCTCCAGACCGTGCTGTGGGTCATGTCCCAGACCTGGTACATCACGGTGACCATGGTCATGAAGGACCCGAGCGTGGACACCGTGCGCCCGAACAGCAGCCGCCGGAAGACCGGTGAGGTGCGCAGGGGCCGTACATCGAGGAACGTACGGCTGAGGCTCATGACACGGGGAGCGGGGGAGAGGCGGGCTGAAGCACCCGGGGACGGTATCGGGAGAGCCGCGATCCGGCCACCGAATTACCGGCCCGCCCGCATTCCACTGAACTACCGGCCCTTCCGCATCACTGGCCCGCCTCGATCGCCTCCCCGAGCGCCCGCCCACCTCCGTGACCATGCCGTCGGTGAGGTTGCCGAGGTGGCGCCTGCCCGGGCCCCCTCGGGTCGGCTACGCCGCGTCGTTGAGGAGCCGCGCCAGGTGGTCGCGGCCCGCGCCGAGCAGGTCCTCCAGCGGCGCCGCCTGCTCGTACCACCGCTTCTCGTACTCCCAGCACAGCCAGCCGTCCCAGCCGTGCCGGGAGAGGACCTCCACGCACTCCGCGAGCGGCAGCACGCCGGCGCCGAGCGCGACCGGGGTGGTGTCCTCGGCCGAGGCGATGTCCTTGACCTGGACGTATCCGAGGTGCGGGCCGAGGGCCGCGTAGGTCTCGGAGGGCTGCTCACCGCCGAGCCAGGTGTGCATGACGTCCCAGAGCGCCCCGACCTGACGGTGGCCGACCGGGCCGAGGATCCGGATCGCGTCGGCGGCCGTGCGGTGCGAGTCGTGGGTCTCGAGGAGGATCCGTACGTCGAGGTCGCCGGCGTACTCCGCGGCCGTACCGAGGCGCCGGGCGGCCGTGGCGTCGGCCTCCTCGGCGGACTGGCCGGAGGCGGCGCCGGGGAAGACCCGCACGAAGCCGGCGCCGAGGTCGCGGGCGAGGTCGAGGAGGCGGTGGATCTCCTCGACCACGGGCTCGTCGTCCCCGGGCGCGGCCACGCGCGCGTACCCGGCGAGGCTCAGCACCTCGACCCCCGCCGCCTTGAACTCGGCCACCGCGTCGGCCCGTTCGGCGAGCCCGATACCCGGGTGCACCGGCTCCTCCGGGTGCGCGCGCAGTTCTACGCCGTGATAGCCGTACGTGGTCGCGAGCCGCAGCACGTCGGCGAGGGGGAGGCCGGGGACACCGAGGGTGGAGAACGCCAGTTTCATGCCCCCTACTCTCACCCCCTGAAGAGGCCGAGGTCCAGCCCGGCCGGGCGGTCGACCCGAGCGTCAGCACTCACCGTCCCCTACGCCGGTCATGCCCGAGCCCCGTTGCGGACCGACCCGCCAGGCCTCGCCCACCTGACGGCTCACGCCCCGCCCATGCCAACCCCGGCCCGGTCAGCCCCGCTCACCCGCCGCCGCGCCGGTCATGCCCGAGCCGCAGCCGTCGTATGCCGCCGCGCCGGTCGGTGCCGCTCCTGCGAACAGGTTGGCCGGACTCCGCGTCCAGCGCCACCGAGCCCGGTCGGCAGGCCCCCGGTGCTCGCCCTCGCCGACCTCCCCACCCGCCCCCTCGACCGCTGCCGTCGCCGCCCCTCACTCGCCCTCACCCGCCAACCCCAGCCGCCAGTCCTGGCCGTTCAGGTCCTGGCCGAAGGAGCGGTGGGGTTTCTCGGCGCTCAGGACGAAGCCGTGGCGCTGGTAGAGGCGGCGGGCGGACGTGAGGACGTCGTTGGTCCACAGGACGAGGTCCCGGTAGCCGGCGCCGCGGGCGAAGCCGACGACGGCCGACACCAGCCGGTCCCCGATGCCCAGTCCGCGCGCGTCGGGCTCGACGAGGAGCAGCCGCAGCCGCGCGGTCGCGGGCGCCTCGTCCCGTACACACATCACGCACCCCACCGGCCGCCCGTCCAGCTCGGCGATCCACACCCGCTCGAGATGTGGATCGTGGTCCTCCGCGAAGTCGGCGACGATCCTGGCGACCAGCCCCTCGTAGGAGGCGTCGAAGCCGTACTCGGCGGCGTACACGGCCGCGTTGCGCGCCACGATCCAGCCGAGGTCACCCGGGCCGGGCTCACGCAGCAGGACGTCCTCGCGGCGCGGCCGGCGGCCGTCGGACAGCAGGGTGCGGACGGTCCGCATCGCCTCGGACAGCCGGGGCCGGTCCGCGGCCGGCACGGTGGCGAGGAGCGCGCCCACGGATTCGTCGGCTCGTTCGGCGAGCAGCGCGGCGGTCTCCCGGCCGCGCGGGGTGAGCGTCACCCGCACCCGGCGCGGGTCCTGGCGGGAAGCGGTCCGCTCGATCAGCCCGTCCTTCTCGAACTTGTTCAGGATCCGGCTCAAGTACCCCGCGTCCAGCGAGAGTTCACCGCGCAGATCGGCCGCGTCGGTGCGCGGCGAGTGCGCGAGCTCGTACAGGACGCGGGACTCGGTGAGGGTGTAGGGGGCGTACAACTGGCGGCTGTAGTCGAGGGCGCCGATGACCTTCGTGTAGAAGCGGTTGAAGGCGCGGACGTCCTGGACGGTCATGGCCGGTCGACCCCCGGATCTTTGACTCAGTCAGAGATAGTGTCGGACCGAGCGTATGACGTCCGCGCCTCCCGCGGCTAGCCCTCGGTGGCGGGCCGGTACACGCACAGCTGCACGCCGGTCTTCCCGGCGACCGTGGACACCAGCTCGAAAGGCCGCTTCGCCCCGTCCTCCGGGAAGATCGACTTGCCGCCGCCGAGCAGCACCGGCATCACGATGAGCTGGAGCTCGTCGACGAGTCCCTCGCTGATGAGGGTCCGCACGAGCGTGGGGCTGCCCATCATCGCCAGCTCGCCGCCCTCCGTCTCCCGCAGTGCGCGGATCCGCGCCACGGCGTCGGAACCCGGGATGCGCTCGGTGTTGTTCCAGGTCAGCTCGTCGTCGCCGAGGGTGTCCGTCACGACGTACTTCTTCAGGGAGTTCAGCCGGTCGGCGAACGGGTCCCCGGCCCGCTCCGGCCACGCCCCCGCCATGGTCAGGTACGTCCGCCGCCCGTACAGCAGCGCCTCCGCGCGCGCCATCCCCTCGCCGAACACGGGGCCGAGCAGCTCCTCGTCGAAGTAGGGGTGCGACCAGCCCCCGTGCGCGAAACCGCCGTCGGTGTCCTCCTGGGGACCGCCGGGCGCCTGCACGACCCCGTCCAGACTGATGAACTCACTGACGACGACACGCATGCCACTCACTCCAGTTCCTTGTCGTTTCCCGCTCGGGTGACTACGGCAGTACAGACCGGGGCGGGCCGGAAAAGTCATCGGTACGGTCTCATCGAAGCGGGCGGAACCTAGGCGAGCCGAGCGGAACCGAGCCGGGCGGAACCGAACCGAGCGGAACTGAGCCGAGCGGAACCGAACCGAGCCGGGCCAAGTCGAGCCGGGCCAAGTCGAGCCGCGCCGGGCGGAACAGAGCCGGGCCGAGTCGAGCCGCGTCGAGCGGAACCGAGCCGGGCCCTCAGACGGCGCGCGCCCCGTGCCGGGCTCTCAGGCGGTGCGCGCCCCGTGCCGGGCTCCAGGGATGGCGCGCCCTGTGCCGGGCCCCTGAGAGGGCGCGCCCCCCCCATGCCGCCCCCCACCTCAGTCCCACCAGAACCGCCACTCCGTCCGTCCCACGAGCCCGCGTGCGTACTCCGGGAAGGGCGTCGGCGGGTCGTCCACGATGTTGTCCGCGGTGGACAGCACATGCTCCAGGGCGAGCCGCTCCGCGTGGGCCGGGTCGAGGGGCGGCCGGGCGACGGACACCAGGACCTCCCCGCCGTACGCGGCGACGACCCGGGCCCCGAACCGCTCCTCCCAGCTCCGCAGCAGGGCGGTCAGCAGCGGAACGGGCGCCTCGTGGTCCCAGCCGACGATCGCCGGGACGTCGGCGGAGCGGCGGGCGGGGACCAATGCGAGGGCGAGGCCGGAGGGGTACCCCCCGGTGCACAGGTCGACGGCGGTTCGAGCCGCGGCCTCCTCGGGACCCTGACCGGTGCTGCTCTCCGGCCCCGCGGGCGCGAGCCCCGGCCAGCTGTCGAACGGCGGCCCCGGATCGTGCGGCCAGGGAGCGACGCCCTCCGGAGTGCCCTCCGGCAGCTCCAGGGAGGGCGGGGCGGTCCAGAACGGCAGGCGCTCCTCCCGGTACGCGGCGAAGTCGGCCGCGAGGACCTCTTCAAGGCGTACGGCGTCTGCGGCGGCCGACGTCTCGGGCCTGCCGTGATCACCCGGCCAGCACAGGTGCGGCTGCAAGCCGGTGACCGGAGCCTGCCGGAGCAGGTCGGCCCAGAGCTCCTCCAGTGCGTCGGGCAGTCCGTCGGAGATCCAGACCTCCGCGGATTCTCGCCGCTCGAACCGTCCCGAAGTCAGCCCGGCGGGCAGGTGAAAGACCATGCCGGGACGATAGGGCCACCCACTGACAACGACCCGGGGCCCGTGCCCTCCGACGCCCCCGCGGCGGACCGGAACCGATGGGTGAGCCGTCGTGCGCCGGTGGAACAGGCGGCCGGAATCTCTTCGGTACGCGCGCGCCCGCATTCCTCGAACGAGTGAAACGGCGTCCGCGTGGGGTGACGGCGGCGTCGGAACCGTCCCAGGTCATGAGCGGTCGGCCACGTCAACTCCGCGCCATGTCCGCTCATTTGGGCCAATGCCTCGTATCCACCTGTTCTCCACACCTTGCTTGAATCCTCCCGGATCTTCAAAGAGGCGGGGAGCACGGTGGAAAAACGGTCCTCCATGGGTGGGGCGACAGTACTGATCGTCGGCGCCGGGCCCGCCGGGCTCGTACTGGGGAATCTGCTGCTGGCAGCCGGAGTCGACTGTCTGATCGTGGAGCGGAGCAGCCGCGCGCACGTCGAGCGGCGCGCCCGGGCGGGGTTCCTGGCGGAGGCCACGGTCCGTGTCCTCGTCGACAACGGCCTCGGCACCGGACTCCTGGCCCGCGGCACCCGGCACGACACCTGCGTCTTCCGCAGCGAGCGGGGGGAGTTCGCCCTGCGCTACGGCGCTCTCGGCCGGGAAGAGGCCCACACCGTCTACCCCCAGCAGCACCTCGTGGCCGACCTCGTCGCCGAGTTCCTGCGCCGCGGCGGCGACCTGCGCTTCGGGACCCCGGTGAGCGAGGTGGGCGGACTGGACGGTGCACGGCCCTGGCTCCTCGCGCACCGGGAGGACGGAACGCCGTACCGGCTGACGGGCCGGTACGTCGCGGGGTGCGACGGCCGCCACGGGGTGTGCCGCCGCCGGGTTCCGGCCGACGCGGCCCGCCCGCACCGGCGACGGCACGGCGTCTCCTGGCTCGCCCTGCTCGTCGGGACACCCCCCGCGCTGCCCGCGGTCACCTACGCCGTCCACGACCGGGGCTTCGCCGGTCACATGGCCCGCACCCCCTCCGTCACCCGGTACTACCTCCAGTGCGAGCCCGGCACGGACCCGGCCTCCTGGAGCGAGGCGGCCCTCTGGGAGGAACTCGACCTGCGCATGCGGGCGGAACGGTTCGGCCCGCTGCGCCGGGGACCCGTCCTGGAGCGGGCCGTGGTCGACCTGGAGTCCGACGTACTGGACCCGATGCAGTACGGGCGGCTGTTCCTCGCCGGCGACGCGGCGGGCCTCATCAGCCCCTCGGCGGCCAAGGGCGCCAACCTCGCCGTCATGGCGGCCGAGACCCTGGCCCGGGCGTTCGCCGTCGCCGTCCACGAGGGCGACGAGGAGCCGCTGGCCCGCTACTCGGCCACCTGTCTGCCCAGGATCTGGCGGGCCCAGGAGTTCTCCCACTGGATGATCGGCCTCCTGCACGCCCCTGCCGGCGACGACGAGGAGTCCCGTTTCCTTCGCGCCCTGCGCGACTCCCGCCTGGAGCACCTGCGCACGTCCAGGGCCCAGCAGCACTCCTTCGCCGACAACTACGTCGGCGTGTAGGGCACTTGCCCGCTTGACCGCGGGCGTGTGAGGCACTTCGCGACCGACCCGGCTCCTCGTCCACGCCGAGCCCCACAGCCACCGCCCGACAGCACCTCACCCTCGCCCTCATCCCCCCACGCCCACACCCACGCCCACACCCACACCTACACCCAGAGGACACCCATGCCCTTCGCGTCGGCACCGGAGCGCTCGCTCTCCCCGGCGGACCTCGACCGCATCGAGCAGGCGGCCGCGTTCGTCCGCAGCAACGACACGGCGAGCGCCCTCGACGTCCTGCTGCCGGACCTGACCGCCGACGAGCGGCAGGCGCTCACCGGGACGCTGCGGCTGGCCCACACCGCCCTGCTCGTCTTTCCCCGGACGCTCGCCGGCCTGGGTGAGGAACTGGCCGAACGAGGTCTGCACGTCGGAGAGTTGACCCCGAGCGTGGTCGTCCGCGGGCGGCTCGCCCGGCGTCACGGCCGACCCGCCGGCACCCTGCCGGTCGGCATCCTCAGGGCGTCGGTGCCCGACACCCCCGGCGGGCACGGCGAGATCGAGGTCTTCGCCCTGGAGGTGCCGCAGGGCTCGGACCTCGCGACCCTCGCGGCGGCCGAACGCGCGAGCGGCGACGAGGCCCACATCGCGTTCGAGGTCGTGGCGCCCACGCCGGTGGTCCTGCACGGTCTGACGGCGCTGCTGCTCGACCGGGCCGGCGCCCACGCCGACAGCGGCGGTCACAACCCGCACGAGAACGCCACCGTGCTCTACTTCCGCGCGGGCGAGCACCGCATCGAGCTCTACGTCCCCGGCCGGCACCCGGAGCTCCTCGCCGCCCACCTGCGCCGCTCGGCGAACCGGCGGTCACCCGCCCCCCTCGGCCACGCGCCGCAGTCACCCGCCCCCCTCGGCCACGCGCCGCAGTCACCGGGCGCCCTTGCCCACGCGCCGCAGTCACCGGGCGCCCTTGCCCACGCGCCGCAGTCACCGGGCGCCCTCGGCCACGCGCCGCAGGCACCCGGCACCCTCGGTCACACGTCCGCTGCTGGGGACCGTCCCCGGGACCGGCTGCTGCACCTGATGACGGGTGCCTGGACCACGCAGGCGATCGCCGTGGCCGCCGAACTCCGGCTCGCCGACCACCTGGACGCCCACCCCGGCGCCGACCTGACCCTCCTCGCCGGACTGACCGGCTGCCACGCCGACAGCCTCGGCCGGCTGCTGCGCCACCTCGCCGGTCTGGGCCTGGTGGCGGCGGACCCCGGCGGCGCCTACCACCTCACGGAGCTGGGGGAGCCGCTGCGCACCGGTGCCGCCGACTCCTTCCAGCCGCTCGCCCTGCTCTACGGCGGCCCGTTCTACCGCTCCTTCGGCGAGCTCGCGCACTCCGTGCGGACCGGGGAGGAGGCGTTCGCGAAGGTCTTCGGCGAACACCACTTCCCCCATTTCGCACGCCACCCGGAACTCGCCGACCTGTTCGACCGGGCCATGGCGGCGAGCGCGCCCATGTTCGCCCCCGTGGCCGGTCTCGTGGACCTCTCCGCCCACCGGGTCGTGGTGGACGTCGCCGGCGGCAACGGCGAACTCCTCGGGCGGCTGCTGGGCGCGGCCCCGCACCTCCGCGGTGTCCTGCTGGAGCGGCCGCACGCCGTCGAGGCCGCGGAGAAGGCCTTCGCGGAGGCGGGCCTGGCCGACCGCTGCCGGTTCGTGGCGGGGGACTTCACGTCCGAGGTCCCCGGCGGCGGCGACCTGTACGTGCTGTCCCGGGTCCTCCACGACTGGGACGACGAGCGCTGCCTGACGATCCTGCGCCGGTGCGCGCAGGCCATGGCCCCGGGCAGCGAACTCCTGCTGATCGAGCGGCTGTTGCCGACGGACGCCCGGCTCTCCCTAGCCGTCGCCTGGGACCTGCACATGCTGTGCAACGTCGGCGGCCGCGAGCGCACGGAGGACCACTACCGCCGACTGCTCGACGAGGCGGGCCTCGACTTCGCGTCCAGCCACGAACTCCCTTTGCAGGCGGCGCTGTTGCGCTTCAGGAGGCGGTGAGGGCAGTCAGCCCCCGCTGACCGGCGTCAACGCCCGCTCACTGGCGTCAACTCCCGCCGGCCCGCATCAGCTCCCTCCGGCCGAGGTCGGCTCACGCGCGGCCCGCACCCGCGCCCACCTTCCAATCGTCAGCCCGAGAAACCCCGCTCACCTCCCGGATGTCAGCCCCGAGGAACCCCCGCGCTCACCTTCCAAACGTCAGCCCCGAGAAGCCCCGCTCACCTCCCGGACGTCACCCCCGAGGAACCCCGCTAGACCCCCGCACCATCAACTCCCCCCGAACCGTCGCGATCCCCCCGGGCGGCGGCTCCTCCCGCCCCATCGCGATCCGGCCCGCCCGCGCCCCCGCCTCCGCGAGCGGCAACCGCACCGTCGTCAGAGCGGGCACCGCGTCGATGCTGAACGGCAGGTCGTCGAACCCGGCGACGGAGACGTCGTCCGGGATCCGCAGTCCGGAGTCCCGCAGCGCCGCGCACGCCCCCAGGGCGACGGAGTCGTTCGCCGCCACCACGGCCGTGAGCGAGGGGTCCCGCCGCAGCAGCTCCAGTGTGGCCTCGTACCCGGACCGCCGGTCGTAGCGGCCGTGGACCGTCCAGCGGGGGTCCTCCTCGATCCCGTGCGCCGCGAGGGCCGCCCGGTGCCCCTCCAGCCGGTGCCGGGTGGTCGTCCGCTCCTCGGGCCCGGCGATGTAGCCGAGCCTGCGGTGCCCGAGCCCGATGAGGTGCTCGGTGAGTTCCTTGCCGCCGCCCCGGTTGTCGAAGGTGAGCGCGATCGCGCCGGTCTCCGGCGACGGCGGCCGCCCGCACAGCACGATCCGCGTGCCCGCGTCCGCGAGCTTCCGCAGCTTCGCGGCCATCGCGGCCTGGTGCGGCGCGTCCTCGACCGCACCGCCGGTGAGCACGACGGCCGCCGCCCGCTGCCGCTGGAGCAGGGTCAGATAGGTCAGTTCCCGTTCCGGGGACCCGCCTGTGTTGCAGACCACACCCAGCCGTTCACCGCCCGCGCGCCCGCCCGGGCCGCCGATCTCGGACTGGATGGCCCCGGCCATGATCCCGAAGAAGGGGTCGGCGATGTCGTTCACGAGGATTCCGACGAGGTCCGAGGTGGCTGCGGCGAGCGCGCTCGCCGGACCGTTCAGCACGTAGTCCAGCTCGTCCACGGCTCGCAGCACCCGCTCGCGGGTGGACGCGGCCACGGGATAGTTGCCGTTCAGTACGCGCGACACCGTCGCGGGGGAGACCTGGGCGCGGGCCGCCACGTCCGCCAGGGTCACCGTCATCTCGTCGTCCTCCGGTCGCGCGCCTCCGCGGGTCCTGGCGTGGTGCCCGGACCCGCCTCGGCGCATCTCAGTCGTACTCCGTCGTACACGCGGGCCCTCGGAGCCCGGTTCCGAGCCGACCTTAAGCCCCCTGACCCCCGTTGTTCGCCCCCTCGAACAACTCACCCCTCCCGCGGTCTTGTCCAGACCGCTGCCGAGAGGCTAGCTTCTTCTTGGATAGAAAGCGCTTGCTGTAACGCTCATCAGAGGAGCGTGCGCGGCGCGGACAACCGCGTACGACTCCTACGAAGGGAATGACGTGACACGCAAGACGGTGCGTATCGCCATGAACGGTGTGACGGGGCGCATGGGCTACCGCCAGCACCTGGTCCGCTCCATCCTCGCGATCCGCGAGCAGGGCGGCCTTGACCTCGGCGACGGCACGGTGCTGTGGCCCGAGCCGGTCCTGGTCGGCCGCCGCGAGCACGCCCTGAAAGCACTCGCCGAGCAGCACGGCCTGCGCCTGGACAACATCTCCACCGACGTGGACGCGGTCCTCGCCGACCCGACCGTCGACATCTACTTCGACGCCCAGGTCACCTCCGCGCGCGAGGAGTCGATCAAGAAGGCGATCGCCGCCGGCAAGCACATCTACACCGAGAAGCCCACCGCCACCGGTCTGGAGGGCGCCCTGGAGCTGGCCCGCCTCGCGAACGCGGCCGGCATCAAGCACGGCGTCGTCCAGGACAAGCTGTTCCTGCCGGGCCTGCTCAAGCTCAAGCGCCTCATCGACGGCGGCTTCTTCGGCCGGATCCTCTCCATCCGCGGCGAGTTCGGCTACTGGGTCTTCGAGGGCGACTGGCAGCAGGCCCAGCGTCCGAGCTGGAACTACCGGGCCGAGGACGGCGGCGGCATCGTCGTCGACATGTTCCCGCACTGGGAGTACGTGCTCCACGAGCTGTTCGGCCGCGTGAAGTCCGTCCAGGCCCTCACCGCCACCCACATCCCGCAGCGCTGGGACGAGGACGACAAGCCCTACGACGCCACCGCCGACGACGCCGCCTACGGCATCTTCGAGCTGGACGGCGGCGCGATCGCCCAGATCAACTCCTCCTGGGCCGTCCGCGTCAACCGCGACGAGCTCGTGGAGTTCCAGGTCGACGGCACGGAGGGCTCCGCCGTCGCGGGCTTGCGCAACTGCCGTGTCCAGCACCGCAGCGCCACCCCCAAGCCGGTCTGGAACCCCGACATCCCCGCCACCGAGGTCTTCCGCGACCAGTGGCAGGAGGTCCCGGACAACGCCGAGTTCGACAACGGCTTCAAGGCCCAGTGGGAGCTCTTCCTCAAGCATGTCTACGCCGACGCCCCCTACCAGTGGGACCTCCTCGCCGGCGCCCGCGGTGTCCAGCTCGCCGAACTGGGCCTGAAGTCCTCGGCGGAGGGCCGCCGTCTCGACGTACCGGAGATCTCGCTGTGACGATCCAACTCCCCACCGGCAACGGGGAATCCAAGGCGTACGAGCCCCGCACGGAGCCGTTCGCCGCCACCCCGGGCACCCCCCTCACCTCCCGTACGGTCTTCTCGGCGGCGCATGTCGTCGCCGACCCGTTCGCGGACGTGTCGCCGGACTCCCCGGCCGCCGTCGACTGGGACGCCACCCTCGCCTTCCGCCGCCACCTGTGGTCGCACGGGCTCGGGGTCGCCGAGGCGATGGACACCGCCCAGCGCGGGATGGGCCTGGACTGGGCAGGCGCGGCCGAGCTGATCCGCCGCAGCGCCGCCGAGGCCAAGTCGGTCGGCGGGCTCATCGCGTGCGGTGTCGGCACCGACCAGCTCACCGGCCCCGCCGGCCTCGCCGAGGTCCGGGCCGCCTACGAGGAGCAGCTCGCCCTCGTCGAGGAGTCCGGCGCCCAGGCCATCCTGATGGCCTCCCGGGCCCTCGCGGCCGCCGCCAAGGGCCCCGAGGACTACCTGGAGGTCTACGGCCACCTCCTGCGCCAGGCGTCCGAGCCGGTGATCCTGCACTGGCTGGGCCCGATGTTCGACCCGGCGCTGGAGGGCTACTGGGGCTCGTCCGACCTGGACGCGGCGACCGACATCTTCCTGGAGGTCATCGCGGCCCACTCGGACAAGGTCGACGGCATCAAGGTCTCCCTGCTGGAGGCGCAGCGCGAGATCGACATCCGCCGCCGCCTCCCGCAGGGCGTGCGCTGCTACACCGGCGACGACTTCAACTACCCCGAGCTGATCGCGGGCGACGACCAGGGCTTCTCCCACGCCCTGCTCGGCATCTTCGACCCGCTGGGCCCGCTCGCGGCCCAGGCGGTGCGGGTGCTGGACACCGGGGACGCCAAGGGCTTCCGTGAACTCCTCGACCCCACGGTCGAGTTGTCCCGGCACCTCTTCCAGGCGCCGACCCGCTTCTACAAGACGGGCGTGGTGTTCCTGGCCTGGCTGGCCGGTCACCAGTCGCACTTCACGATGGTCGGCGGCCTCCAGTCGGCCCGCTCCCTGCCGCACTTCGCGCGCGCCTACGAACTCGCCGACGGACTGGGCCTGTTCCCGGACCCGAAGCTCGCCGAGGAGCGCATGAAGAACCTGCTGTCCCTGTACGGGGTGAACCAGTGACCGACCTGTCCCGCTTCTCCATCAACCAGATGACGGTCAAGCAGCTGTCGATCCCGGAACTGGTCCAAGGCTGCCTGGAGTTGGGCATCCCGGGCGTGGGCCTGTGGCGCGAGCCCGTCCAGTCGTACGGCGTCGAGGAGACGGCCAAGCTGGTCCGTGACGCGGGCCTGACCGTCACCACGCTGTGCCGGGGCGGCTTCTTCACGGCGATCCACCCCGACGAGCGGGCCGCCGCCCTGGACGACAACCGGCGCGCGGTCGACGAGGCCGCCACCCTCGGCACCGACACCCTGGTCCTGGTCTCCGGCGGCCTCCCGGCCGGCTCCAAGGACCTGCTCGGCGCCCGTGAGCGCATCGCGGACGCCCTGGCGGTCCTCGGCCCGTACGCCGAGGAGCACGGGGTGAAGCTGGCCATCGAGCCGCTGCACCCCATGTACGCGTCCGACCGCTGCGTGGTCTCCACGCTCACCCAGGCCCTCGACCTCGCGGAGCGCTTCCCAGCCCACCAGGTCGGCGTCACGGTGGACACGTACCACATCTGGTGGGACGACAACGCGCCCGCGCAGATCGCCCGCGCAGGCGCCGGCGGCCGTATCCACACCTTCCAGCTCGCCGACTGGACGACCCCGCTGCCCGAGGGCGTCCTCAACGGCCGCGGGCAGATCGGCGACGGCTCGATCGACATGCGCGAGTGGCAGCGGTACGTCGAGGCGGCCGGTTACACGGGCGCCATCGAGGTCGAACTGTTCAACGACGCCCTGTGGGCCCGGGACGGCCGCGAGGTCCTCGCGGAGACCGCCGAGAGGTTCGTCGCCCACACCCTGTGAGGGGCGCGGGCCGGGGCCGAGAAAAAAATCCGGGATCCCGTACAACCCTTCTCCCACCTCGCCTGTCGTACTCGGTGTCAGGACACCCGGGGGGAGATCTGGGGGGATCGCGGGGTTCTGACGGGGAGGGGAAAACCCGAGAGGGCCCGGTCTGTGACCGGGCCCTTTCGAATTCCGCGCCGGAAGCGAAGCAGGCGGGAGCGAAGCAGGCGGGAGCGAAGCAGGCGGGCTAGAAGAACACCCCGCACCGCAGCAGCACGTTCGCGTACGGCCGGGCCTCGCCCGTGCGGACGATCAGGCGGGCGCCCGCCGACAGCTCCTTCAGCTTCTCGTGCGAGACCAGGACGAGGTCGGGGAACTCCGTCTGGAGCAGCGCGGCCGCCGCCGGGTTCGCCTCGCGCACCTCCTCCGCCGCCGTCGCGCCCTCCACGACCAGCTCGGCGAGCAGCCCGTCCAGGACCACGGCGAAGGACGGCACCCCGGCCCTGAAGGCCAGGTCCACCACCCGCGGCCCGTCCGGGATCGGCATCCCGGCGTCACACACCAGCACCCCGTCCCCGTGGCCCAGCTCGGCCAGCGCGCCGGAGAGATGGCGGTTCAGTATTCCGGCCCTCTTCACAACGCCTCGACCTCCCGCGCGGTCGGGAAGGAGTCCTGCGCACCCTGCCGGGTCACCGCGACCGCTCCGACCCGGGACGCGTAGGAGGCCGCGTCCGCCAGGGAGGCCCCGGCCCCCAGCCGGAAGGCCAGCGCCGCCGTGAAGGCGTCCCCGGCCCCGGTCGTGTCCACCGCGTCCACCTTCACCGACGCCACCCGGGTCACGTCCGTCGGCGAGGAGGCCACCAGCGAGCCCTCCGCGCCCAGGGTCACCACCACCGAGCGCGGTCCCTTGGCGAGCAGCAGCCCCGCCCAGTCCTCGGGCCGGTCGCTCACGCACGCCTCGCCCAGGATCACCTGCGCCTCGTGCTCGTTGACGATCAGCGGATCGCAGGCGGCCAGCACCTCCGTGGGCAACGGCCGCGGCGGCGACGGGTTCAGCACGAACCGGCTGCCCGGCGCCAGATTCCGTACGACCTCCACGACCGTCTCCAGCGGGATCTCCAGCTGGGTCGACACCACCCGGGAGGCGTGGAAGAGGCTCGTCGCCGCCCGCACGTCGCCCGGCGTGAGCCGTCCGTTGGCGCCCGGCGACACCACGATGCTGTTGTCCCCCGACGGGTCTACGGTGATCAGCGCGACCCCCGTCGGCGCCCCGCCGACCAGCACCCCCACGGTGTCGACCCCGGCCGCCCGCTGCGACTCCAGCAGCAGCCGGCCGTGCCCGTCGTCGCCGACCCGGGCCAGCAACGCCGTACGCGCCCCCAACCGGGCGGCCGCGACGGCCTGGTTGGCGCCCTTGCCGCCCGGGTGCACGGCCAGGTCCGAGCCCAGTACCGTCTCGCCGGCCCCCGGCCGCCGCTCTACGCCGATCACCAGGTCGGCGTTGGCCGACCCTACGACCAGTAGGTCGTAGTCGTACATGAAGTGACTCCCCTAGTCGGGACGCGGGGCGGGCCGTCGCTCGACCGCCCGCCGGTACGCCGTCGTCAGCCCGTGAAACCGGCCACGTTCTCCTTGGTGACCACCTTCACCGGCACCTTGATCATCTCCTGGACCTTCTTGCCGTCGATGGCCTTCAGCGCGTTGTCCACCGCGATTTTGCCCAGCAGGGAGGGCTGCTGTGCCACGGACGCGTACATCGTGCCGTCCTTGACCGCGTCCAGACCGTCCGGAGTGCCGTCGAAGCCGACCACCGAGACCGACTTTCCGGCCTTGGAGCCGAGCGCCTTGATCGCGCCGAGCGCCATC
The DNA here is from genome assembly GCF_000719505.1 of Streptomyces sp. NRRL B-3229. Taxonomy (NCBI): domain Bacteria; kingdom Bacillati; phylum Actinomycetota; class Actinomycetes; order Kitasatosporales; family Streptomycetaceae; genus Streptomyces; species Streptomyces sp. NRRL B-3229. Next base: position 85,564 of record NZ_JOGP01000002.1, read on the forward strand.
TCGTCGTTGGCGGCGATGACGCCCTGGACGTCCGGGTGCGCCTGGAGCAGGTTCGACATCACGTCGAGTCCCTTGGTGCGGTCGAAGTCGGCCGGCTGCTGGGCGACGACCTGGATGCCCGGGTAGGCCTTGAGGCCGTTGGCGAAGCCCTCCGCGCGCTCCCGGGCGGCCGACGTGCCCGCCTGGCCCTGGAGGATGACGATCTTGCCCTTGCCGCCGAGCTTCTCGCCGATGGTCTTGGCGGCGAGTTCACCGCCCGCCACGTTGTCGGAGGCCACGAGAGCGTCCACCGACGCCTGGTTGACGCCCCGGTCCACGGCGATCACCGGGATCTTCGCCTTGTCGGCGGCCTTCACGGAGTTGCTCGCCGCGTCCGAGTCCACCGGGTTGACGATGATCGCGCCCAGGCCCGAACTGGTGAAGTTCTGGAGCTGGTTGGCCTGCTGGGAGGCGTCGTTCTGGGCGTCCGTGACGGTCAGGTCCACGCCCAGCTTCTTCGCCTCGGCCTGGGCGCCCGAGCGGATCTGCACGAAGAACGGGTTGTTGAGGGTCGACAGCGACAGACCCACCTTCGGGTTCGCCGTCGAGGACGAGTCGTTGTGCAGGAAGGAGGTCGCGCCGACGATCGCCACGGTCACCACGGCCGCGAGACCGTACGTCACCGCCTGGCGCCCCTTGCCGCCCGGTCCGCCGGCACCCGCGGCCACCGGGGTCGCCCCGGCCTTGCGGCGCACGGTGTCCAGGAGCACCGCCAGCGCGATGACGACACCGATGACGACCTGCTGCCAGAACGCGGAGACGTTGAGGAGGTTGAGGCCGTTCCTGAGCACCGCGAGGATCAGCGCGCCGATCAGCGTCCCGGACGCCTTGCCGGTGCCGCCCGCGAGCGAGGCACCGCCGATGACGACCGCGGCGATCGCGTCCAGCTCGTAGCCGTCGGCGGCCTGCGGCTGCGCCGAGGAGAGCCGGGCGGCCAGCACGACACCCGCGACGGCGGCGAAGACACCGGACAGCGCGTAGATGGCGAGCTTCTGCTTCTGCACCCTGAGGCCGGAGAGACGGGCCGCCTCCTCGTTGCCGCCGATCGCGTACATGGAGCGGCCGATGTACGTCCGTCCCAGCACGAAGGCCGCGATCAGCCCCATGACGACCATGACGAGCACGGGCACCGGCAGCCAGCCGCCGAGCGTGTCACCGAGGTGCGAGACCGAGTCGGGGAACGCGATCGGGGAGCCCTCGGAGATCACCAGCGACAGACCGCGCGCCACCGACAGCATCGCCAGCGTGGCGATGAACGGCGGGAGCTTGCCGTACGCGATGAGGAAACCGTTGACGAGGCCGGCCGCGATGCCGGTGACGACGGCGAGCACCACCGCCACGAAGACCGGCACGCCGTGCGACGTGGCGCTCCAGGCGAGGACGGTGGCCGACAGGGCCGCCACCGAGCCGACCGACAGGTCGATGCCCGCCGAGACGATCACGAAGGTCACACCGAAGGCGAGGATGGCGGTCACGGCCGCCTGCACGCCGACGTTGAGGAGGTTGTCGGTGGTCAGGAAGTCGCCTGACAGCGCCGACATGGCGATGACGAGGACGATCAGCGCGGTGAGCGCGCCGTTGTCGAGCAGGAGACGGCGCAGACCACCCGCGCTCGCTCCGCTCTTGAGCGTGTCAGTGGCCACGAGGGGCCTCCTTCTCGGTCGTGTCGGTGTTCGTGCTGACGGCGAGAGCCATCACGGAGTCCTGCGTGGCCTGGTCGGCGTCGAGTTCGCCGGCGATCCGGCCCTGGGCCATCACCAGCACCCGGTCGCTCATGCCGAGCACCTCGGGCAGGTCGCTGGAGATCATGAGGACGGCGGCCCCTTGCGCCGTCAGCTCGTTGACGAGCTGGTAGATCTCGACCTTGGCGCCGACGTCGATGCCGCGCGTCGGCTCGTCGAGGATCAGCACCCTGGTGTCGGCGAGCAGCCACTTGCCGATGACGACCTTCTGCTGGTTGCCGCCGGAGAGCGTGCGCACCTGCTGGTGCAGGCCCGCCATCCGCACCCCGAGCTGCTCGGCGATCCGGGCGGCGGCCGCCCGCTGGCCCTTGAGGTCGACGAGCCCGCCGCGGGTCGCGGACCGCATGGTCACCAGGCCCAGGTTCTCCTCGACCGACTGGTCCAGGACCAGCCCCTGTCCCTTGCGGTCCTCGGGGACGAGCCCGATCCCGGCCGCCATGGCCGCGCCCACGTCGTGGCCCCTGAGGGCGGCTCCGGCGACCTGCACGGTCCCCTTGTCGTAGGGGTCCGCGCCGAACACGGCCCGCACGACCTCGGTACGGCCCGCTCCGACCAGTCCGGCGATGCCGACCACCTCGCCCGCGTGCACCTCGAAGCTGACGTCGTGGAAGACGCCGTCGCGGGTGAGGCCCTCGACCTTCAGCAGGGCAGGGCCGGTGTCGCCGCGCTCCCGCGGGTACTGCTGCTCGATCGACCGTCCCACCATCAGGCGGACCAGCTCGTCCTCGGGGGTGGTGGCGGGCACCTGCCCGACCGACTTCCCGTCCCGGATGACGGTGACGCGGTCGCCGAGGGCCGCGATCTCCTCCAGGTGATGGGTGATGAAGACGATCCCCACGCCGTCCTCGCGCAGGGTGCGCACGATCGCGAAGAGCCTGTCGACCTCCTCGGAGGTGAGCACGGCGGTCGGCTCGTCCATGATCAGGACACGCGCGTTCAGACTGAGCGCCTTGGCGATCTCGATCATCTGGAGCCGGGCGATGCCCAGTTCACGCACCCGCGCGCGGGGCGACACATTGACCCCGACGCGCTTGAGCAGCACCTCGGCGTCCGCCTCCATGGTCCTGCGGTCGATCATCCCGAGGCGGCGCGGCTGCCGGCCCAGGAAGATGTTCTCGGCGACCGTCAGGTCCGGGACGAGGTTGAACTCCTGGTAGATCGTGGCGATGCCCAGCCGCTCGGCGTCCTGCGCCCCGCGGATGTGCACCTCCTCGCCGTCCACCAGGACCCGGCCCCCGTCGGGGTGGTAGGCGCCCGAGAGCATCTTGATCAGCGTGCTCTTGCCGGCGCCGTTCTCGCCGAGCAGCACATGCACCTCGCCCCGGCGCAGGTCGAAGTCGACGCCGTCGAGCGCGACCACGCCGGGGAAGGTCTTGCGGATGCCCTCGATGCGCAGCAACTCGTCCTTGTCGCTCACGACGTGCTCCTTTGCACAGGGGTGGGGTTCTCGCCGCACGATCGGCGCACGACGAGACGGGCGGGGAGGGTGACCGACTCGGGCGGCCGCCCCTCGATGCGGTCGACGAGGGCGCGCACCGCGGCCCGTCCCAGCTCGCCCGTGGGCTGGGCGATCGCGGTGATCGGCGGATCGGTGTGCACGAACCACGGGATGTCGTCGAACGCGGCCAGGGCGAGGTCCTCGGGAACCCGCAGCCCACGCGCGCGTACGGCGTCCAGGGCGCCCAGCGCCATCAGGTTGTCGGCCGCGAAGACGACCTCGGGCGGTTCGGGCAGGTCGAGGAAGCCCTCGGTGACCCGGCGCCCGCTCTCGGCCTGGAAGTCGCCCTGCCCTATGTATGCCTCGGGGAGTTCGAGGCCGTACGCCTCGAGGGCCTCCCGGAAGGCCACCACGCGTTCCTGGCCGGTCGTGGTCGCGGCGGGCCCGGCGATGATGGCGAGCCTGCGGTGCCCCAGCGCGTGCAGATGCGCGACCAGCTCGCGCACCGCGGCCCGTCCGTCGGCCCGGACCACCGGCACGGCCACGCCCGGGATCCACCGGTCCACGAACACCATCGGCGTGCCCGCGCGCACGGCGTCCAGCATCAGCGGGGAGCCGCCGTCGGTGGGGGAGACCAGGAGCCCGTCGATACGGCGGTCGATGAGGGAGCGTACGTGGTGGTCCTGAAGGTCGGGCCGCTCGTCGGCGTTCCCGATGATCACGCTGTAGCCCAGCGCCCGGGCCTCCTCCTCGACGGAGCGGGCCAGCTCGCCGAAGTAGGGGTTGAGCACGTCGCTGATGACCAGGCCGAGGGTGTGGGTCTGGTCGGTGCGCAGGGAGCGGGCGACGGCGTTCGGGCGGTAGCCCAGCGTCTTGACGGCGGCCAGCACACGCGTGCGTGCGTCCGCGCTGACCGACGGATGGTCGTTCAGGACCCGTGACACCGTGGCGACGGAGACCCCCGCCTCGGCAGCGACGTCCTTGATGCTCGCCATCGCCGCTCCACCTCCTTGTGGAATCGATTACACGACCTCGTGTACGAGGATTGGAATCGATTACACAGAAGTTGGCAAGCCCCTGAGACGGGATCGTGATGTTCGGTCACGGTGGGCTCCCGCCGCGCAGCCTCCGGTGACCGCTGCTGTTCAGCTCCGGCTGAGATCCGCGAGCGCTCGGCCGGCGGCGGTCGTCTGGTGCGGTGAGCCCCAGATCCGGGCGACCCGCTCGGCCAGCGCGTAGGCCTCGGCCGCGAGCCCCCGCTCCCCGGCCAGCCGGTACAGATCCCCGAGGGCGTGCGCGAGGGGCCGGGTGGCGTAGGCCCCGCCCGCGACGCCGGCGAACTGCTCCTTCAGCGGCAGCAGCGCCCCGATCAGCGACTCCGCCGTGTCCCGGTCGTCCAGCAGCACCGCGAGCTCGGCCCGGTAGTCCAGCTCCATGCCGTACAGGTGGTCGGTCACCGGCCGGGCGGGGAACGGCACGGCCGCCGCCTCGTCCAGGCGCCCCAGCCGGGCCAGGACGAGGGCGTGCGCCACCGCGACCGGGGTGCCGACCGACGCGTACACCTCGCGGACCGCCGGTTCCAGCTCGGCCTCCCGGCGCTGGGCGAGCCGGATGGTCCACAGGCCGAGCGTCCGCGGGGCGGTGGCGTGGTGCGCCCCGACCCGCTGGAACAGCCCGTCCGCCTCGGTGTAGCGGGCCTCCGCCTCCGCGAAGCGTCCCGCGACCGCCGCCAGCATGGCCGACGTGGCGGTGTTGATGCCCCGCGCCCACCGCATCCGGTAGCGGTGCGCCAGCTCCAGGCCGGCGGCGGTGTGCAGGCGCACCGCCTCCGGATCGTTGCGGGCGGCGCCGCTCAGGGCGTCGAGGTGCTCGCACACCCAGCGGTGCGCGGGCAGGTCGTGGTCCCGGGCGAGGACGCGCAGTTCGTCGACGAGCGGGGTGCGGACGGCGCCCTGCGTCTCGTGCGGCAGCAGTCCGGCCGACGTCATCAACGCCGAGGCCAGCAGCCGCGGTTCGCCGTCGGAACGCGCCAGCTCCAACTGGGTGCGGGCCGCGTCCCGGGCCCGCCGGGCGTCCTCGCCCGCCACCGCCTCCGCCAGCACCTGGAGCACACGCGCGCGGGTCGGACCGTCCAGCGCCCGGTCCTCGGCGAGCCGCTCCAAGTGGGCCAGCGAGGTCCGGTCCAGGAAGCCCTCCAGGCGGCTGCGCCAGGGCGAGGGCTCGGTCCAGGCGCCGTAGACGGTTGCGGCCAGGTCGTCCCGGCCGGCCCGTACGGCCAGGTCCACCGCCTGCCGCCGGGTGAGCCGGGCGGCTCCCGTGGCACCGGCCCGCACCTGCGCGCCCAGCAGCCGCACCAGCAGCGCGACCGTGCCGTCGGGACGGTCCTCGGGGCCGGCGGTCACCGCGGTGTGCGCCTCCAGCGCCTGCCGGACGAGCCCTACGGCCACGTCGTGGGCGTACCGCCGCTCGGCGAGCTCCGCCGCCCGCAGCGCGTAGTCGACGGCCAGCGGGGCGTTGGCCGTCCGGCCCGAGCGGGCGAAATGGTGGGCCAGGCCCGCCAGGTCGTCGGGGCGGTGCGTACGCAGCCGCTGCGCGATGCGGTCGTGCAGCCGGGCCCGGCGGATCCCCGACAGGTCGGTGTAGACGGTGTCGCGGACCAGCGCGTGCACGAAACGGACCCGACCCGGCGCCGGGTCGGTCAGCAGATCCGCGGCCACGGCGGCGTCCAGACCGGCCAGCACGGCCTCCTCGTCCGCCTCGGCCGCGTCCACCAGCAGCGCCACGTCGGACTCGGGGCCGGCGACCGCCGCGAGCTGTACGGCGGCACGCGCGTCGTCGGACAGCAGGGCGAGGCGCCGGCGCAGCACGTCCCGGACACCCTGGGGGACCTCGGACACGGCCACCAGGGCGCCCTCGTCGGCCAGCAGCCGTGCGCTCTCCCGGACGTAGAAGGGGTTGCCGCCGGTGCGTGCGGCGAGCGTCGCCACCGTGGCCTCGTCGACGGGGCCGCCGCAGACCGCGTCGACCACGGTGGCCACGTCCCGCGGCGACAGACCGGCCAGGGCGATGCGGTGCGGCAGCCGGGGAGCGAGGTGGGCGAGTGTCTTGGCCAGCGGTTCGCCGACCTCGGCGGGGCGGTAGCAGGCGACGGTCAGCAAGGGCACCCCGGTGACCGCGGCCGCGGCCTCCAGCAGGGCGAGGGTCTGCCCGTCGGCCCGGTGCAGATCCTCCAGCAGCACGGCGACGGGCCCGCTCCCGGCCGCCTCGCGCAACCACCCGGCGAAGGCCCGATGCAACCGGAACCGCCCGGCGGTCGCCTCGTCCCGGGTCGTGGCGCCCCGGCCGTCGGGGTCGCGCAGCAGGGCTGCCACGGTTGCGTCGTCGGGGGGTGCGGCGGGGGTGCCGTCGAATTCGTGCGGCAGCGAGGTCATCCGTGCCTCGTCCCGGGTCGTGGCGGCCCGGCCCTCGGGATCGCCCGGCGTTGCTGCGATCGCCTCGTTCCGGCGTGTGGCGGAGGTGCTGTGGGGACCGCCCAGCAGCGCTGCCACCGTGGTCTCGTCCCGGGTCGTGGCCGTGGTGCCGTCCGGGTCGTGCAGCAGTGCCGCCACCTCGGCGGGCCGTGCCGGGGGCGCCAGTCGGGCGAGGGTCCCCAGTGCCTCCGCCCAGGCCCAGGCCGGCGGCGCCCCCTCGTGCTCCGGGCACCGGCCGACGACCACCGTCCACCCTTCCTCCCGCAACCGCCCGGCGAACCGACCGAGCAGAGCGGACTTGCCGGCCCCGGCCTCCCCGGTGACCAGCACGAGCCCTCCGCCCCGCCGGGCGGCCCGGGCGGCGGAGTCCAGCGCACGGAGCTCGTCGGCACGGCCCACGAAGAGGTCCTGGCCGACGGGCCGATGCGATGCTCCTGGGGCCAACTCGGCCGACACAGCGCCAGGTTCGGACACGGCAGGGGTCGACTCACCCGCACGCCAGACCCGTTCCGCTCCGGCAGGCCCCCGCTCAGGCACTGCCGCCCGCAACACCTCCACCCGCTGGGTCAGGATCGCCCGCTCCAACTCGGCCAGCGCCGGGGACAGATCGCAGCCGAGCTCGTCGCGGAGGGTCCGGCGGGCCCGGCGCAGCGCCGTGAGCGCGTCGCTGCGGCGGTCGGCGGCCCAGTGGGCCAGAGCCAGGAGTCGCCAGCCCTCCTCCCGCAGCGGCCGTTCCCGCACCATGGCCTCGGCGGCCGGCGCGACCTCGGCGACGTGCCCGGTGAACAGCCCGGCGGCGACGGCCAGTTCCCGGGCCTCGGCGCGCAACGAGCCCAGCCGGGCCACCTCGGGCACCGCCCAGGCCTCGTCCGCGTGCTCCTGGAACGCGGGCCCCTGCCACCACCCCAGCGCCTCCGTCAGCGACTCCCTGACCTGCGCCGCCGGTGCGCGCCGGGCACGCTCGACCCGGGCCCCGAACCGCCAGGCGTCCACCGCGTCCCCGGGCAGCCGCAGGGCGTACCCCGGAGGCGCGGAGACCAGGACCGCGGCGGGGGCCCGCGGCGGCCGCTCCGGTTCGAGCAGCCGCCGTAGGTTCGAGACATACGTCTGGAGGGACACGGTCGCCCGGGCCGGAGGCCTCCCGCGCCACAGCTGGTCCGCCATCCGGTCCACGGAGACCACCGCGCCCCGAGCCGCGACCAGCAACGCGAGAACGGCACGCTGTCGCGGGGTGCCCAGTTCCACCGGTGCACCCGCGACCTCGGCGCCCAACGGCCCCAGCACTCTGATACGCAACACGCCGCCGGAATCTATCCGAGCGGTGCGCGCATCCCCTCAACGAGCGGTAAACGCACTGGTCAACGCGGTCCAAGGGCCGTCGCCAAGCGCACGCCAAGTCATCGCCAAGCGGACACCGGCAGCGTGAGCGCCCGTCGTCCGTCCACCCGAACATCGAAGGACACCGCGTGCCCCGCAGCAGTACCTCGTCCGGTCTCCCCACCGCCGGCCGCCCCTGCACACACGAAATGGTCGTCGTCCACCGCGTCTTCCGCCGGGAGTCGGCACTGCTGCCCCGTCTCGTCCGGGCCGTACCCGACGGAGCCTCGGCGCGGTCCGCGCAGATCTCGGCGCACCTCACCGACTACGTCGCGGGGCTGCACCACCACCACGCCCTGGAGGACGAGTTGATATGGCCGCTGCTGCGGGCCCGGGCCGGTGACGCCGAGGAGCTGGTCGCCCGCATGGAGGAGCAGCACGGCCGTATCGACAGCACCCTGGAAGCCGTGGCGCAGTGGGCGCCCCAGTGGCAGGGCTCGGCCGACAGCGTGGCCGGTCAGGAACTCGCCCTGGCCCTCGAAGAGCACCGCCTCGCCCTCCTCGACCACCTCGACGACGAGGAACGCCTGGTCCTTCCGCTGGTCGCCGAGCACCTGACGGTCGACGAGTGGGACCTGGTCGGTCGCCGCGGGCTGGAGAACCTCCCCAAGGACAAGGTCATGATCGCCATCGGTGCGATCCTGGAGGACGCCACCGAGGACGAGCGGGCCTACTTCCTCGGCAAGGCCCCGCTGCTCGGACGGCTGGCCTGGAAGCTGGTGGGACGGCGGCAGTACGCCACGGCCTGCCGTGCCCTGCGGGCCCCGCTGGCGGGGGAGGCGGGCCGATGACCCTGCTCGACTCGGCGCCGACGGCCGTCCTCGACGCCTACCGGACCTGCGAGTTCGTGACGCTGGGCCGGGACGGGACACCACTGGCCTGGCCCACGGCGGTACTCCGCCGCGAGGACGGCACGCTGGTGCTGACCACGTCCCTCGCCTTCGCGCAGAAGGCGCTGAACATCCGCCGGGACGGCCGGGTCGCCCTGCTCTTCTCCGACCCCACCGGCAGCGGCCTCACCGAGGCCCGTCAGCTCTTCGTCGGCGGCCGGGCCGAGTGCCCCGACGACATCAGGACCGGCCCGCAGGACCTGGAGGACTACTGGCGGACCCTGTTCGTACGCCAGCCGCACAGCCGCGCGTATCTCGCCCGGCCCATGCGGCGGTTGATGGACTGGTACTACCTGCGGCTCGTCATCACCGTCACCCCCGAGCAGCTGATCGTGCGGTCCGCCGTACAACCCCCGCTCGCCGAGGCACCCGTCCCGTCCGTGCCGCTGCTCGGAGCCGCCCAGTTGGCCCCTTACGACACCGCCGTCCTGGCCGGCCGCGACGCCTCGGGCGCCCCTGTCCTGGCCCGGACCCGTCCGGTGCCGACGGCCGGTGGCTTCGTGGTGCGGCCGCCCGACGACTGCGCCGTGACCGCGGGCCCCGCCTCGCTGCTGGTGCACCGGCACGACGAGCGGCTCAACGCCCTGCGCAACGCGGTGGTCCGTGGGCACCTGGCCCGGACGGCCGACGGCTGGCTGCTGGCCCCCGAGAAGGTCCTGGAACCCATGGGTTCGGGACGCCCCACGGACGCGATCCGGGTCCTGCGCAGCACCCAGCGCGCCACCGACCGGTACCTGCAACGCCGGGGCCTGACCCGGCCCCCGGTGCAGTGGGACCGCTTCCGCGCGGTGGCCGCACGTACCTGACCGGGCTCCCGGCTGTCGTACCCCGCCTGTAGCGTCGGATCATGTCCAACCTGTCGGTCGTCGAAGGGGTCCTCGAGCGGATCACGTACGCCAACGAGGAGAACGGCTACACCGTCGCCCGGGTCGACACCGGCCGGGGCGGCGGTGACCTGCTCACCGTCGTCGGCGCGCTGCTCGGCGCCCAGGTCGGGGAGTCGCTGCGGATGGAGGGCCGTTGGGGCTCCCACCCGCAGTACGGCAAGCAGTTCACCGTCGAGAACTACACGACCGTGCTGCCGGCCACCGTCCAGGGCATCCGCCGCTACCTCGGCTCGGGACTGGTCAAGGGCATCGGCCCGGTCTTCGCCGACCGCATCACCCAGCACTTCGGCATGGACACCCTGAAGATCATCGAGGAGGAGCCGAAGCGGCTGATCGAGGTCCCGGGGCTCGGCCCCAAGCGCACCAGGAAGATCGCCGACGCCTGGGAGGAGCAGAAGGCGATCAAGGAGGTCATGCTCTTCCTCCAGACCGTCGAGGTGTCCACGTCGATCGCCGTGCGCATCTACAAGAAGTACGGCGACGCCTCGATCTCCGTCGTGAAGAACCAGCCCTACCGGCTCGCCGCCGACGTCTGGGGCATCGGCTTCCTCACCGCCGACAAGATCGCCCAGTCCGTCGGGATCCCGCACGACAGCCCGGAGCGCGTCAAGGCGGGCCTCCAGTACGCCCTTTCGCAGTCCGCCGACCAGGGGCACTGCTATCTCCCCGAGGAACAGCTGATCGCCGACGCCGTGAAGCTGCTCCAGGTCGACACCGGTCTGGTCATCGAGTGCCTGGCAGAACTCGCCGAGCCGGACGAGGAGTCGGGCGAGCCCGGGGTCGTACGCGAGAAGGTCCCCGGCTCCGACGGCCATGAGGTCACCGCCGTGTACCTGGTCCCCTTCCATCGCGCCGAACTCTCCCTCTCCGCCCAGCTGTTGCGCCTCCTGCGCACCGAGCAGGACCGCATGCCGTCCTTCCACGAGGTGGACTGGGACAAGGCGCTGGGCTGGCTGAAGGGCCGTACCGGCGTGGAGCTGGCACCCGAGCAGGAGGCCGCGGTGAAGCTGGCGCTCACCAAGAAGGTGGCCGTTCTCACCGGCGGCCCCGGCTGCGGCAAGTCCTTCACCGTGCGCTCGATCGTGGAGCTGGCCCGCGCCAAGAAGGCGAAGATCGTCCTCGCCGCACCGACCGGCCGTGCCGCCAAGCGCCTCGCCGAACTCACCGGCGCGGAGGCCTCCACCGTCCACCGCCTCCTGGAGCTGAAGCCCGGCGGCGACGCGGCCTACGACAAGGACCGCCCGCTCGACGCCGACCTGGTGGTCGTCGACGAGGCGTCCATGCTGGACCTGCTGCTCGCCAACAAGCTGGTCAAGGCGGTGGCACCGGGCGCCCACCTGCTGTTCGTCGGGGACGTCGACCAGCTGCCCAGCGTGGGCGCAGGGGAGGTGCTCAGGGACCTGCTCGCCGAGGGCGGCCCGGTCCCCGCGGTGCGCCTCACACGCGTGTTCCGCCAGGCCCAGCAGTCAGGGGTCGTCACCAACGCGCACCGGATCAACGCCGGACAGCACCCCGTCACGGACGGCATGAAGGACTTCTTCCTCTTCGTCGAGGACGACACCGAGGAGGTCGGCCGACTCACCGTGGACGTGGCGGCCCGTCGGATTCCGGCCAAATTCGGTCTCGACCCGCGCCGGGACATCCAGGTGCTCGCCCCCATGCACCGCGGCCCCGCGGGCGCCGGCACCCTCAACGGCCTGCTCCAGCAGGCCATCACCCCCGGCCGCCCCGACCTCGCCGAGAAGCGGTTCGGCGGCCGGGTCTTCCGGGTCGGCGACAAGGTCACCCAGATTCGCAACAATTACGAGAAGGGCACCAACGGTGTCTTCAACGGCACCGTGGGCGTGGTCACCTCGCTCGACCCGGTCGACCAGCGCCTCACCGTCCTGACGGACGAGGACGAGGAGGTGCCGTACGAGTTCGACGAGCTGGACGAACTGGCCCACGCCTACGCGGTGACCATCCACCGGTCCCAGGGCAGCGAGTATCCGGCGGTGGTGATCCCGGTCACCACCAGCGCCTGGATGATGCTCCAGCGCAATCTGCTGTACACGGCGGTCACGCGGGCGAAGAAACTGGTCGTCCTCGTCGGCTCCCGCAAGGCGATCGGCCAGGCGGTCCGCACGGTCTCGGCGGGGCGCCGCTGCACCGCGCTCGACTTCCGGCTCTCGGGTCCCACGACGAGGGTTGACGAAGCCCGCTGAAGGCGGTCAATTGTGAGCCATCACAAAAAATGATCGATCAAATGAGTCATGTGGGTCACAGAGCTCTTCCGGAAGGGGGTAGGGGAGGGGCAGGATGGGCAAGTTGGCGGCACTCAGTGCCGCCGATACGCCCAACGGCCGACCCCGAGTGCACTCTCCTGCGCCAAATGGGGGATGGTAGAGACAGTCAGGGCAACCTCGAAGAAGAGGCACAACGTCGGTGAGGGATGACGTGAGCGACAACTCTGTAGTAGTGCGGTACGGCGATGGCGAGTACACCTACCCGGTGATCGACAGCACCGTCGGCGACAAGGGCTTCGACATCGGAAAGCTCCGCGCCCAGACCGGTCTGGTCACCCTGGACAGCGGCTACGGCAACACCGCCGCCTATAAATCCGCCATCACCTACCTCGACGGTGAGGCCGGCATCCTCCGGTACCGCGGCTACCCGATCGAGCAGCTGGCCGAGCGCTCCACGTTCCTGGAGGTCGCCTACCTGCTGATCAACGGCGAGCTCCCGACGGTCGACGAGCTCTCCACGTTCAAGAACGAGATCACGCAGCACACCCTGCTGCACGAGGACGTCAAGAACTTCTACCGCGGCTTCCCGCGCGACGCCCACCCGATGGCCATGCTGTCCTCGGTCGTCTCCGCGCTGTCCACGTTCTACCAGGACAGCCACAACCCCTTCGACGAGAAGCAGCGCAACCTCTCGACGATCCGCCTGCTCGCCAAGCTTCCGACGATCGCGGCGTACGCGTACAAGAAGTCGATCGGCCACCCGTTCGTCTACCCGCGCAACGACCTCGGCTACGTCGAGAACTTCCTGCGGATGACCTTCTCCGTCCCCGCGCAGGAGTACGACCTCGACCCGGTCGTCGTCTCCGCCCTGGACAAGCTCCTCATCCTGCACGCCGACCACGAGCAGAACTGTTCGACCTCCACGGTCCGCCTCGTCGGCTCGTCGCAGGCGAACATGTTCGCGTCGATCTCGGCCGGCATCAACGCCCTGTGGGGCCCGCTGCACGGCGGCGCCAACCAGTCCGTCCTGGAGATGCTGGAGGGCATCCAGGCCTCCGGCGGTGACGTCGACTCCTTCATCCGCAAGGTGAAGAACAAGGAGGACGGCGTCCGTCTGATGGGCTTCGGCCACCGGGTCTACAAGAACTTCGACCCGCGCGCGAAGATCATCAAGGCCGCGGCGCACGACGTCCTCTCGGCCCTCGGCAAGTCCGACGAGCTGCTGGACATCGCGCTCAAGCTGGAGGAGCACGCGCTCTCCGACGACTACTTCGTCTCGCGCAGCCTCTACCCGAACGTCGACTTCTACACCGGCCTGATCTACCGCGCCATGGGCTTCCCGACCGAGATGTTCACGGTCCTCTTCGCCCTCGGCCGCCTCCCGGGCTGGATCGCCCAGTGGCACGAGATGATCAAGGAGCCGGGCTCCCGCATCGGCCGCCCGCGCCAGATCTACACGGGCGTCGTCGAGCGGGACTTCGTCCCGGTCGAGCAGCGCTGACACCAGGTTGTTCAGGGGGTTGGCTGTCGGTTTCCGGGCGACGGGTCCCACTTGAGGGGCACGGGGAACTGCGCGACCAGCCCCCACCGGCCGACCGCCGGAACGCAACCGGCGATCCCACGAGCCCCCGGGCTGAATCCGCGTAGCGAAAGGCGCCCTGGCGCCGGTCCCCCCACGGGCCGGCGTCCAGGGCGCCTTCCCATGTCCCGGTGCGGATTCCCCCCACGGGATCCGGCCGGGCGCCTGAGAGACCAGCGCCTGAATCGCTGTCTTTCCGGTACTGCTGGTACTGCCGTTGAGCAGAACGAGCACAACCGCTCGTACTACTCCAGTGTGCGATCTGCCGGGACAACGCACGGTCGGGAGGGCCGCTCAAAGCTTCCCTATGCGCGTGCCCCGGCAACGCATCTCCGAGGAAGTCCCCCAAGACATCCTCAGATGTCAGTCAGCGCCCCCCAAGACGCTGCCTGACATCGCCAACTTAGACCTTCGAAGCCCTTCGATGGTTACGTTCGCATCACTGTGATCTGCGTCTCTTGCAAATGTCCGTTAGATACGCAAGAGCCCGGATACTGCGAACGGGACCCAGCGTAAGGACGTTGCGCGAGTCTTGTGAAGAGCTTATGTGAGCCTGGCCCGGGACTCCAGAGGGGTCCGTCAAAGGAATCCTCAACGAAACGTACGGAGCCGCAGGCTGTTGGTCACCACGAAGACCGAGGAGAACGCCATCGCCGCCCCCGCGATCATCGGGTTCAGCAGGCCCGCCGCGGCCAGCGGCAGCGCGGCCACGTTGTAGCCGAAGGCCCACACGAGATTCCCCTTGATCGTGGACAGGGTGCGCCGGGAGAGCCGAATCGCGTCCGCGGCCACCCGCAGGTCCCCGCGCACCAGCGTCAGGTCCCCCGCCTCGATCGCCGCGTCGGTCCCGGTACCCATCGCGAGCCCCAGGTCGGCGGCGGCGAGTGCGGCCGCGTCGTTGACGCCGTCACCGACCATCGCCACGACCCGGCCCTCGCGCTGGAGCCGTCGTACGGCATCGACCTTGTCCTCGGGCAGCACCTCGGCGACCACCTCGCCGATCCCGACGGCCCGGGCCACCGCCTCGGCCACCGTCCGGTTGTCCCCGGTCAGCAGCACCGGCGTCAGCCCGAGCGCCCGCAGTGACCGCACCGCCTCCGCGCTGGTCTCCTTGACGGTGTCGGCGACGGCCAGCACACCGCGCGCCACGCCGTCCCACCCGACGACGACCGCCGTACGGCCGTCCCGCTCGGCCTCCTCCTTGGCGCGGGCCAGCTCGGCGGGCAGCACGTCGCCAAGCCGCCCCACGGCGACCTCGCAGCCCTCCACGCGCCCGCGTACGCCCTTGCCGGGGACGTTCTCGAAGCTCTCGGCCGCCGGCAGCGGCCCGACCCGCTCCTCGGCGCCCAGGGCCACGGCACGCGCCACGGGATGCTCGGAGGCGTGCTCCAGGGCCCCCGCGAGCCGCAGCACCTGTTTCTCGTCGGCGCCCTCGGCGACGTGGACCTCCTGGAGGCTCATCCGCCCTGTGGTGACCGTGCCGGTCTTGTCCAGGACGACGGTGTCGACACGGCGCGTGGACTCCAGGACCTCGGGACCCTTGATGAGGATGCCGAGCTGGGCGCCGCGCCCGGTGCCGACCATGAGCGCGGTCGGCGTGGCCAGACCCAGCGCGCACGGGCACGCGATGATCAGCACGGCGACCGCCGCGGTGAACGCGGCCGCGGTGTCCCCGGTGGCGCCGAGCCACCCGCCGAAGGTGGCCACGGCGATGCCGATGACGACCGGCACGAAGACCGCGGCGACCCGGTCGGCCAGCCGCTGCACCTGGGCCTTGCCGTTCTGTGCGTCCTCCACCAGCCGCGCCATCCGCGCGAGCCGTGTCTCCTCCCCGACCCGGGTCGCCATGACGACGATCCGCCCGCCGGCGTTGACGGTCGCACCGGTGACCGCGTCCCCGACGCCCACGTCCACCGGCACCGACTCGCCGGTCAGCATCGAGGCGTCCACCGCGGAGGCGCCCTCGACGACCGTGCCGTCGGTCGCGATCTTCTCCCCGGGCCGTACGACGAAACGGTCCCCGACGCCCAGCCGGTCCGCCGGGATCCGCACCTCGCGGCCGTCCCGCAGCACACAGACGTCCTTGGCGCCCAGCTCCATCAGCGCCCTGAGCGCGGCCCCCGCACGGCGCTTGGCGCGGGCCTCCAGATACCGGCCGAGCAGGATGAGGGCGGTGACCCCGGCCGCCACCTCGAGATAGACCGTCGAGGCGCCGTCCATGCCGCCCACGGTGAGCGCGAACCGCTCCCGCATGCCCGGCATCCCGGCGTCCCCGAGGAACAGCGCCCACAGCGACCATCCGAAGGCGGCGAGCGTCCCGACCGAGACGAGGGTGTCCATGGTGGCCGCGGCATGCCGCACGTTCGTCCAGGCGGCCTGGTGGAAGGGCCACCCGCCCCACACCACGACGGGCGAGGCGAGGGCGAGCGCGAGCCACTGCCAGTAGTCGAACTGGAGCGCGGGGACCATGGAGAGCGCGACGACGGGGAGGGCGAGCGCGAGGGAGACGAACAGCCGCGTCCGAAGTCCGTCGAGCCCGGGGTCCCGCTGCGCTTCCTCCGTGGCGGGTGGCGCAGGCTCCTCGGCCGTGTACCCGGTCTTCACGACGGTCGCGATGAGGTCAGCGACCTCGACCCCGGCGGGATAACTGACCCGGGCCTTCTCGGTCGCGTAGTTGACGGTGGCGCTGACCCCGTCCATCCGGTTGAGCTTCTTCTCGACCCGAGCCGCACAGGAGGCACAGGTCATCCCGCCGATGACGAGTTCGACCTCAGAGGTCTTCGTCGTGGGCGCGGGTTCGGTGAAGCTGGACATGTACGGCAACTCCCTCAGGGGCGCGGGGAACTGCGCGACGAGCCACGATGGCGCCGCAGACGCCGATGCTCCATCGTGGCACCCTCTGTCGCGACGCTCTCAGGCCTTCCCCACGAGCTCGAACCCGGCCTCGTCCACAGCGGCCCGAACGGCCTCCTCGTCGAGCGGCGCAGCCGAAACCACCGTCACCTCCCCGCTGGAAGCGACCGCCTTCACCGAGCTGACCCCGTCGATCTCGGAGATCTCCCCGGAGACCGCCCCCTCGCAGTGCCCGCAGCTCATCCCGCTCACCTTGTAGACGGCGGTCACGGAGCCAGCGGTGTCGGTCTGAGTGGTCATGTCGTTCTCCTGATGACTCATGAGAGGTGGTGCACTGTCTAGGATGCACACCCTATACCCCTAGGGGGTATTTCTCCAAGAAGGGTCCCGCCGGGCCATGGACCGCACCCAGGTCACCCCGAGCAGTGACACGAACGCCAGCAGCCCCACCGAGACCAACGTGAACAGGTGTTGCTGCTGGTCGGTCGGGTTCGGCAGGTACCCCTGCGCGAACAGCCGCCCGTCCAGCCCCGTGCTGTCCAGCCGGGCCACCAGCCACAGCGCGATCCCGTGTGTCGAGTCCCACAGCGCGTGCAGCAGTGCCACGCCGAGATACGTGCCGACCACGGCCCCGGTGAACCGGAAGCGCCCGTTGGGCAGGCGGCGGGCGAGCAGCGCCCCGCCGGTGATCGCCGTCCACAGCCCGTGCCCGAAGGGAGCGAGTACCCCGCGCAGCAGCTCCGTCTCCATGAGGGCCCGCAGATCGATGCCCCGGGCGGTGACCGCGGCGTTGAAGGCGTACCCGGCGCTCTCCAGGGCCGCGAAGCCGAAGCCGACGGCGGCGCCGAGCACGAGACCGGCCCGGATCCCGCGCAGCCGCGGCTGCCGGCGCAGCACGAACATCAACGCGCCCAGCTTCACGGCCTCCTCGATGAGGCCGACGCCGACGAACATCCACAGGGACGGGTGCAGCAGGTAGTACTCCATGACCGACGCGCCGAGCACCCCCAGGGTGCCGCCGGTCAGGAAGCAGCCGAGGATCACGCTGACGCCGAGATCGCGGCCGTGGCGTTCGTACGCCCACAGCACGAAGGTCACCGGCACCACGAAACTGCCGAGCAGGATCAGGGTCGGAAGCAGCGTGCTGTTCCGCGTCGCGTACGTCACGACCGCGGTCCACGTCCACAGCGCGAGGCCGCCCCACAGGCAGTGCCGCCACAGCCCCGCGCGGATCCGGGGATACGTCGGCGGCGGCTTCTGCGGCCCGGGGATGCGGGCCCGCGGGGCACCCGACGACGGTGAATGGGTCACGGCGAATCCCCTCGAACAGGTGCAGGGCGGATTTACCGCACCTTAAGTCCCGAAGGGGTCCCCGGATGCCCGCACTGGGCTGGGCGGGCTACGGGGTCGCGGGTCGGCCGGGCTACGGGGTCGCCGCGCCGCCCGACCGGCCGAGGCGGTCGCCGACCAGCGGGTCCAGGTAGCGCACCAGCACGTTCTTCACCTCGCGGATGTACGCCTCGCGCTCGGCGCCCTCGTGGGCGAGGACCAGCTCCAGGCCCGCCTTGTACAGGCCGAGGACCATGTGGGCGGTGCGGGTGACGTCGGCCCGGGGGGCCTCGGGCAGGAGAGAGGTCATCAGCGTCTCCAGCCGGTTGACGAGGCCCGTGTGCAGCGCGTCGTGGTCCTCGGCCATCCGGCCGGGGATGTCGGGGCCGTGCATCAGGGCGAAGAACACCGGGTGGTCGCAGTTGAAGGCCATGAACCGGTCCACGGCCGCGCCGACCACCTCCTCCAGTGGGGTCGCCGGGTCGACCGGGGCGAGCGCCTCCCCGTACGCCGTCTGCATCTCGTGCACGAGCCGGCCGCCCAGCTCGATCGCGATCGCTTCCTTGTTCGGGAAGAACTGGTAGAGCGTGCCGGGGGAGACGCCGGCCTCGCGGGCGATGGCGTTGGTGCTGGCCGCGGTGTAGCCCGTGGTCGTGAAGACGGTGGCCGCCGCCTCCAGGAGCTGGGCGATCCGGCGTTCACCGCGGGCCTGGCGGCGGCGCGGCTGTTCCTTCGCCTCGGTCTCGGCGTTCTCGGGCACGCGTTATCCCCAGCTCTCCGCACACGGTTGACAAACGCGAGCGGTCGCTCGCATTCTGGAAACGCGAGCGATCTCTCGTGTTTTCCATTTTACGGTTTCCACGGTGAAGGGGACACCGCACCATGACCGAAGTCAACAGCCCACCCCGGGTGGGCCGCTGGACCCGCCTCGTCACCGCCCGCCCCAGGTTGTCCCTGCTCGCGGCCCTGGTGCTCACCGTCCTCGCCGTGCTGGCCAGCAGCGGGGTCGGCGACCGGCTGGGCGCCGGCGGCTGGGAGGACCCGGCGGCGGAGTCCACGTACGCCACGAAGGCGCTGGAGCGCGAGTTCCCGGACTCCCAGCCCAACCTCCTGCTGCTCGTCGACGCGGGCGGCGCCTCGGTGGACGACCCGGCGGTGACCGCGGAGGCGAACCGCCTCGCCGCCCGCCTGGCCGCCGAGCGGGGCATCACCGGCGTCGGCTCCTACTGGTCCGCCAAGTCACCGGCCCTGCGCGCAGAGGACGGCCACGAGGCGCTGATCGCGGCCCGCATCACCGGCGACGAGAAGCAGATGGGCCGGACCCTCGACCGCATCGCCCCCGCCCTGCGGGGGACGCACGGGCCGGTGAAGGTCGAGATCGGCGGCATCGTCGCGGTGCGGCACGAAATGCAGACGATCATCCAGGAGGACCTCACCCGGGCCGAGATGATCGCCCTGCCGATCACGCTCCTGCTGCTGGTGATGGTCTTCGGCAGCGCCATCGCCGCCCTGCTGCCACTCGGCATCGGCATCGTCGCGATCCTCGGGACCAACGCCGTGCTGCGCGGCCTGACCGAGTTCACCGACGTCTCCGTCTTCGCGATGAACCTCACCACGGCCCTCGGACTGGGCCTGGCCATCGACTACGCCCTGTTCATCGTCCGCCGCTTCCGCGAGGAACTGACCGCGGGCGCCGACCCGTCGACGGCGGTCGCGATCACCCTGCGCACAGCGGGCCGCACCGTCCTGTTCTCCGCCCTGACCGTCGCGGTGTCCCTGGCGGCGATGCTCCTCTTCCCGCAGTACTTCCTGCGCTCGTTCGCCTACGCCGGCATGGCCGTGGTCCTGCTCGCCGCGACCGCCGCCCTGATCCTCCTCCCGGCCGCCCTGCTTCTGCTGGGCCCCCGGGTCAACTCCCTGGACCTGCGGAAGCTGCTCCGGCGCGGGCGGTCGTCCTCGAAACCCCCGGGCACTGCCTGGGCCCGCGGGGCGGCCCTCGTGATGCGCCGCGCCCCGTTCTTCGCCCTCGCCACCACCGCCGTCCTGGTCCTGCTCGGGCTCCCTTTCCTGGGGGTGAAGTTCGGCACCGCCGACGACCGTCAGCTGCCCGCTTCGGCCGAGTCCCACGTCGTCCAGCAGCACCTGCGCGACGGCTTCCCCGGGAGCCCGGGCGGCGGCCTCGAAGTCCTCGCGGAGGGCAAGGCCGGCCCCGCCCAGTACACCGCCTACAAGAACCGCGTCGCGGCCCTCCCCGAGGTCCTCCGGGTCGACGGCCCGCTCGTCAAGGGCGACTCGGCCTACTTCACGGTCCAGCCCAGAGGCGAGGCCGTGGACGCCGGCGCACAGCACCTGGTCCGTGAGCTGCGCGCCACCAAGGCCCCGTTCGACACCAAGGTCACCGGCACCGCGGCCGTCCTGGTCGACTCCAAGCACGCGATAGGCGAGCGACTGCCCTGGGCGGCGGCCTTCATCGTGATCGTCACCCTGCTCCTGGTCTTCCTGCTGACCGGCAGCGTCCTGATCCCGATCCAGGCGGTCCTCCTCAACGCCCTCAGTCTGACGGCCATGTTCGGCGCGGTGGTCTGGGTCTTCCAGGACGGCCACCTCTCCGGCCTCCTCGGCTTCACCAGCCCCGGCTCGATAGAGACCACCCTCCCGGTCCTGATGTTCTGCGTCGCCTTCGGCCTCTCCATGGACTACGGCGTCTTCCTCCTCTCCCGCATCAAGGAGGAGCACGACCGGACCGGCGACCACGAGGAGGCGATCCGTCACGGCCTTCAACGCACGGGAGGCCTGATCACGGCGGCGGCGGTCATCCTGGCGGTGGTCATGGTCGCGATAGGCACCTCCAGGGTCACCAACACCAAGATGCTGGGCCTGGGCATAGCCTTGGCGGTCCTGATGGACGCGATGATCGTCCGCAGCCTGCTGGTCCCGGCGGTGATGAAGCTGACGGGGAGGGCGACCTGGTGGGCCCCGAAGGCTCTGCGCAGACTGCACGACCGGTTCGGCCTGAGCGAAGGGGAAGTGAAACCCCCCAGGGGCGCGGGGCTGTATCGATCTGCGGCTCCGCCGCGGGGCGCGGCCAGCCACGACGCACCCGCAGACGAAAACGGCGAGGGGATGGCAGATGCAAGCGGTGCTCTTCGAACGATACGGCGAACCTCTGGAGGTACGTGAGGTACCCGACCCTCACCCGCCGGAGCACGGAGTCGTCGTCCGCGTAGAAGCCACCGGCCTCTGCCGAAGCGACTGGCACGGCTGGCAGGGCCACGACCCCGACATCACCCTCCCGCACGTACCGGGTCACGAACTCGCCGGCACGGTGGAGGCGGTCGGCACCCGCGTGCGCGCCTGGCATCCCGGCGACCGCGTCACCGTCCCCTTCGTCTGCGCCTGCGGCACCTGCCCGTCCTGCAAGGCCGGCGACCACCAGATCTGCGAGCGTCAGACCCAGCCCGGCTTCACCCACTGGGGTTCGTTCGCCCAGTTCGTGGCCCTGGACCACGCGGACGTGAACCTGGTGGCCGTGCCGCAGGACATGGCCTTCACCACGGCCGCGTCCCTCGGCTGCCGTTTCGCCACGGCGTTCAGGGCGGTGGTGCAGCAGGGCAGGCTCGCCGCGGGAGAGTGGGTGGCGGTGCACGGCTGCGGCGGAGTGGGCCTGTCCGCGGTGATGATCGCGGCGGCGTCGGGAGCCCGGGTGGTGGCCGTGGACGTGTCTCCCGGGGCCCTCGCGCTGGCAAGGAAGTTCGGCGCGACGGAGTGCGTGGACGCGAGCGGCGCGAAGGACACCGCGGCGGCGGTCCGGGAGCTGACCGGCGGTGGTGCGCACCTGTCGCTCGACGCCCTCGGCTTCCCGGTCACCTGCGCCGCGTCCGTCAACTCCCTACGCCGCCGAGGTCGGCACGTCCAGGTCGGACTGCTGCCCTCGCCGGACGGCACGACCCCGGTCCCCATGGCCCGCGCGATCGCCCTGGAGCTGGAACTCCTCGGCAGCCACGGCATGGCCGCCCACACCTACCCGGCGATGCTGGAACTGGTCCGGGCGGGGGTGCTGCGGCCGGACCTGCTGGTCACTTCCACGATCCCCCTGGACGCCACACCTGGGGCCCTCGCGGCGATGGGCACGGCTCCGGGAGCGGGGGTGACGGTCATCGAGCCGTGGAGCTGAGGGCGGCCCAGTCGCGGTCGAGGAGGCCCATGACAACCCAGTCCACCCACTGGCCGTCCCGCAGATCGGCCTCCCGGCGCACCCCCTCGACCACGAACCCGACCTTCTCGTAGACCCGCAGGGCGCGGGCGTTGTGGCCGTAGGCCTCCAACTCGATGCGGTGCAGGCCCAGATACCCGAAGCCGTGGCCGACGACGAGCCGGGTGGCCTCGGTGCCGAGACCCCGGCCGCGTCCCCGGGGACCGATGAGGGTGCGGAAGGTGCAGCTGCGGGCGTGGGCGTCCCACTCGTACAGGACGACCTCGCCGACGAGCTCGCCGGTCGCCCTGTCGGTGACGGCGAGGTCGAGGCGGTCGGTCTGCTCGGACCGGGAGCCGTACCAGGACCGCAGCCGCTCCAGGGTGAGGTCGCCGGAGGGGGGCCCGGTGAAGTGAAGGACCTCGGGGTCCTCGATGATCTCCGCCATGCCCTCGGCATCCGCCGCCGTGAACGGCCGCAGCACGGTCCGCTCGCCGGTCAGCACGGGTTTGAGGGCGAAGTCGCTCATGGCCCGACTGTGCCAGACACCCGGCTCCCCGGGCCCGGGATTTTCCGCCCACGGGGCCCGACCGCCCGACGACGCGTGCGCGGGTGCCGGCAGGGTCGCGAGGGTCCCCGAATCCGCTGGCCAGGCGCCGCAAGGCCGCGGGGCCCACCCGAACTCCCCGGCCAGGTGCCCGCAAGGTCGCGACGGGCACCCGAAGTCACCGGGCAGGCCCGGCCGTCAGTTCTCTCTCCGCCCCCGGTTGCCCGGCCTGGACGCGACCCACGCGCGCACGGTGTCCGCGTACCAGAAGGGCTTGCCGCCCTCGACGTGGTCGGGCGGCGGCAGCAGCCCGTGTTTGCGGTACGAGCGCACGGTGTCCGGCTGCACCCGGATGTGCGCCGCGATCTCCTTGTACGACCAGAGCCTTCGGTCGGTCATGTGGGGGCACCTCCTCGCGCGCACCGCGGCGGCGGCCGGGAACGGCCGTCGGGGGTACCGGGCGCTGCGCTGGCGATCACAGAAGCCTGTGCCCCGTGAACGACATGCGGTGACCGTGGGTCAGTGCCTGTGTACCGGGTGTGACACGGAGTCCGCGTACACGCGACATGTGTGACACGGAAGGGGTGTTTGTGACAGAGGTGCCGCAAAGGCGTGCGCGGGAGCGAGGGCGCGGCGCGTTGACTCGGGGGGCCGACGTGCTTACGACCCCCCGAGGGGAACGAATAAGCCCAGGCGAACGAATGCGCCCAGGCGAACGGCTACGCCCCGCAGGACCGCAGAAACGCCCGCGTCCGCTGAGCGATCGGCAGCGGCTTGTCCGGCTCGCACGGGTACATGTCCTGCTCGACGATCGCGAACAGATCCACGTCCAGCTTCTGCGCCGCCTCCAGGACGGGTCCGAGCGCCGGCACGCCCGAGGGCGGCTCGCACATCACGCCCTGGGCCACGGCCGGCCCGAAGGGCGTCCCCTTGGCCCGCACGTCCGCCAGGATCTCCGGGTCCACCTGCTTGAGGTGCAGGTACCCGATCCGCGACCCGTACGTCTCGATCAGCTTGACGCTGTCGCCGCCGCAGTACGCGTAGTGCCCGGTGTCCAGGCACAGCGACACCAGGTCGGAGTCCGTGGCGTCCAGGAACCGGACCACGTTCTCCTCGCTGTCGACGTGGGTGTCGGCATGCGGATGGACGACGATCTGCAACCCGTACTCGTCCCGCACCCGCTGTCCCAGCCGCTCGGTCAGCGAGCTCAGGTTGCCCCACTGCTCGGCCGTCAGCGACGAGGGCTCCAGCACCTCACCCGTCTTGTCGTCCCGCCAGAACGACGGGATCACGACGAGGTGCTTCGCGCCCATCGCCTGCGCCAGCACCGCGTTGTCCGCGACATGCGCCCAGGTCTTCTCCCATACGGCCTCACCGTGGTGCAGGCCGGTGAAGACGGTGCCGGCGGACACTTTCAGGCCACGCCGGGAGACCTCCTCGGTGAGCACGGCGGGATCGGTCGGCAGGTACCCGTACGGCCCCAGCTCGATCCACTCGTATCCGGAGTCGGCGACCTCGTCGAGGAAGCGCTGCCAGGGGACCTGCTGAGGGTCGTCGGGGAACCACACACCCCACGAGTCGGGAGCCGACCCGATCCGGATGCGGGACAGTGAGGGCTGCGGTGCGGGCGCTGTCATGCCGGTCAGCTTCGGTTCGCACAGCAAGCGCTGTCAAGGTCTCGTCCGAATGTCTGGACAAAACATTGACAGGGCTCGGCGAACGGGGCTACAAACGCCGGGAGAGCCGACGCAGGTACGAAGGGAAGCCGATGGGGTACGACCTGATCACCATGGGGCGGATCGGTGTGGACCTGTATCCACTCCAGACCGGTGTCCCGCTGCCGCAGGTGACGTCCTTCGGCAAGTTCCTGGGAGGCTCGGCGTCCAACGTCGCGGTCGCCGCCGCCCGCCTGGGCCGGCGTACCGCGGTGATCACCCGCACCGGCGACGACCCTTTCGGCACCTACCTGCACGAGGCCCTCCAGGGCTTCGGCGTGGACGACCGCTGGGTCACCCCGGTGCCCGGCCTGCCGACTCCGGTCACCTTCTGCGAGGTCTTCCCGCCGGACGACTTCCCGCTCTACTTCTACCGGCAGCCCAAGGCCCCGGACCTGGAGATCGACGCCCACGAGCTGGACCTCGACGCGATCCGCGAGGCGCGCGTCTTCTGGGTCACCGGCACCGGCCTGAGCGAGGAACCCAGCCGTACGGCGACCCTGGCGGCCCTCGCCCACCGCGCCAAGGCCGGCACCACCGTCTTCGACCTCGACTGGCGTCCGATGTTCTGGACGCACCCGGACGAGGCCCGCCCCTTCTACGAAGAGGCCCTGCGCCACACCACCGTCGCCGTCGGCAACCTCGACGAGGTCGAGGTCGCCACCGGAGTGCGCAAGCCCCGCGAGGCGGCCCAGGCCCTCCTGGACGCCGGTGTCGAGCTCGCCGTCGTCAAGCAGGGCCCCAAGGGCGTCCTGGCCGTCGACAGCAAGGGCAACGAGGCCGAGGTCCCGCCCCTGCCCGTGAACGTCCTCAACGGCCTCGGCGCCGGTGACGCCTTCGGCGGCTCCCTCGTCCACGGCCTCCTCGAAGGCTGGGACCTGGAGAAGGTCATGCGGCACGCCAACGCGGCCGGCGCCATCGTCGCCTCCCGCCTCGAGTGCAGCTCGGCGATGCCGACCGTCACCGAGGTCGAGGACGCGGTCGCGGCGGGAGCGGTCAAGTGAGCGTCGACATCACCGAACTCGTGCGCCTGCGCGCCGAACGCCCCGAGGCGATCGCCGAGGCGGCGGCCCGCCGTACCCGCAGGCCGCTGCTGAACGACAGCGGCCGCCTGATGATCGTCGCCGCCGACCACCCGGCCCGCGGCGCGCTCGGCGTCGGCGGCAACCGCATGGCCATGGCCAACCGCGCCGACCTGCTGGAGCGCCTGGTCCTGGCGCTCGGCCGCCCCGGCGTCGACGGGGTGCTCGCGACCGCCGACATACTCGACGACCTGCTCCTGCTCGGCGCCCTCGACGGCAAGGTCGTCATGGGCTCCATGAACCGCGGCGGCCTCCAGGGCGCCAGCTTCGAGCTCGACGACCGCTTCACCGGCCACCGTGCCGAGGACATCGAGCGGCTCGGCTTCGACGCCGGCAAGCTGCTCCTGCGCATCGACTACGACGACCCGGGCTCCCTCACCACGATGGAGTCCACCGCCCGTGCCATCGACGACATGGCCGCGCGCCGGCTCCCGCTCTTCGTCGAGCCGTTCATCAGCTCCCGCACCACCGAGGGCAAGGTCAGGAACGACCTCTCCGCCGAGGCCGTCACCAAGTCGATCGCCATCGCCTCGGGCCTGGGCGGCAGTTCGGCCTACACCTGGCTCAAGGTCCCGGTCTGCGACAACCCCGACGACATGGGCGAGGTCATGGCCGCCTCCACGCTGCCCGCCGTGCTGCTGGGCGGCGAGGTCGGCGACGATCAGGACGGCGCGTACGAGAAGTGGCGCGGCGCCCTCCAACTGCCCACCGTGCGCGGCCTGGTGGTCGGCCGCTCCCTGCTGTACCCGGCGGACGGCGACGTGGCCGCCGCCGTGGACACCGCCGTAGGACTGCTGTGAGGGCCGCCGCATGACACACACCGAGCTGTACGTCCCCAAGGGCGGCTCCACCAACGCCCAGTACGCGGTGGACATCGACCCCAAGCGGGCCGGCTGGACGCATTGCAGCCTGCGGATCGTCGAACTGGCACCGGGGGGCACGCACACCTTCACCTCCGGTGACAGCGAGTGGATCGTCCTTCCGCTGGAAGGCGGCTGTACCGTCCACGTGGGTACCGAAGAGTTCCAACTCCTGGGCCGGGAGAGCGTGTTCGCCGGAGTCTCGGACTTCGCGTACGTGCCCCGGGACGCCCAGGCATCGATCGCCTCCGGCGCGGGAGGCCGCTTCGCCCTGGCAGGAGCGAAGTGCGAGCGACGACTCCCCGCCCGCTACGGCCCCGCGCCGGAGGTCCCCGTCGAAGAGCGCGGCAGCGGCACGCAGTTGCGGCACGTGCGCAACTTCGCCTCCGCCGACGCCTTCGACTGCGACAAGCTCATCGCCGTCGAGGTGGTCACCCCCGGCGGGAACTGGTCCTCTTACCCGCCGCACAAGCACGACGAGAACCGGCCCGGCGTGGAAGCCGAGCTGGAGGAGATCTACTACTTCGAGATCGACGGCCCGAACGGTTTCGGCTATCAGCGCGTATCCCCCTCCCGTGAGGGCGGCGCCGACGTCCTCGCCGAGGTCCGCTCCGGCGACGCCGTCCTCGTCCCCGACGGATGGCACGGCCCGTCCATCGCCCAGCCCGGCCACGACATGTACTACCTGAACGTCATGGCGGGACCGGGGGAGACGCGGGAGTGGCGGATCTGCTTCCACCCGGACCATTCGGAGGGCTACCGATGACCACCCGCCTGACCGTCGCACAAGCGCTGGTCCGCTTCCTCGCCGCCCAGTACACCGAACGCGACGGCGTACGGCAGCGGTTGATATCCGCCACCTGGGGCATCTTCGGCCACGGCAATGTCGCGGGCCTGGGCCAGGCGCTCGTCGAGTACGGCGCCGAGATGCCCTTCCACCAGGGCCGCAACGAGCAGTCCATGGTGCACGCGGCCGTCGGCTACGCACGCCAGTCGAACCGTCTCTCCACCCACGCGGTCACGACGTCCATCGGCCCCGGCGCGACCAACCTGGTGACGGGCGCGGCCCTCGCGACCATCAACCACCTCCCGGTCCTGCTCCTGCCCGGCGACATCTTCGCCACCCGCGTCGCCGACCCGGTCCTCCAGCAGCTCGAAGTGCCGTACGCGGGCGACATCAGCGTCAACGACAGCCTGCGCCCGGTCTCGAAGTACTTCGACCGCGTCACCCGCCCCGAAGCCCTGATCCCGGCCGCCCTCCAGGCGATGCGGGTCCTCACCGACCCCGTCGAGACCGGCGCGGTCACCCTCGCCCTCCCGCAGGACGTCCAGGCCGAGGCGTACGACTGGCCGGAGGAGTTCTTCGCCGAGCGCACCTGGACCGTACGGCGCCCGGGTGCCGACCCCACCGAACTCGCCGAGGCGGTCAGCGCGATCAGGGCGGCCCGGCGCCCCCTGGTCGTCGCCGGCGGCGGGGTCCACCACAGCCGCGCCGAGGAGGCCCTGGCCGAGTTCGCGGCCGCCACCGGCATCCCGGTCGCCTCCACCCAGGCCGGCAAGGGCTCGCTGCGCCACGACCACCCCCAGGACGTCGGCGGCGTCGGCCACACCGGCACCGCCACCGCCAACGAACTGGCCCGCCAGGCCGACCTGGTGATCGGCGTCGGCACCCGGTACACCGACTTCACCACGGCCTCCGGCACCCTCTTCGAACAGCAGGGCGTCCGCTTCCTCAACCTCAACATCGCGCCCTACGACGGCCACAAGCTCGCAGGTCAACCCCTGGTCGCCGACGCCCGCAGCGGCCTGACGGAGCTCACCGAGGCCCTCCAGCTGCACACCCACCGCGTCAGCGGCACGTACATCGACGAGTACAGCCTCGACAAGGAGCGCTGGGAGCAGCGCGTCGACGCCTGCTTCGAGGCCGAGGAGCCCGACATCCGGCCGACCCAGGCGCAGGTCCTCGGCGCCCTGGACGCCCTCGCAGACGAGTCCGACGTGATCGTCAACGCGGCCGGCTCCCTCCCCGGCGACCTGCACAAGCTGTGGCGCGCCCGGTCGAGGGACCAGTACCACCTGGAGTACGGCTACTCCTGCATGGGCTACGAGATCCCGGCCGCGATCGGTGTGAAGATGGCCGCTCCCGAGCGGAACGTCTGGGCGCTGGTCGGCGACGGGACGTACCTGATGATGCCGACGGAGATCGTCACGGCCGTACAGGAGGGCATCGCGATCAAGCTGCTCCTCATCCAGAACCACGGCTACGCCTCCATCGGCGGCCTGTCCGAGTCGGTCGGCGGCGAGCGCTTCGGCACGGCCTACCGCTACCAGTCCGACAACGGCACCTACACGGGTGCCCCGCTGCCCGTGGACCTGGCCGCCAACGCGGCCAGCCTCGGTATGCGCGTGCTGCGTGCGAAGACCGTACGAGACCTCCGCGCAGCCCTCGCCGAGGCGCGGGCCGCGGACACTCCCACATGTGTCTACGTCGAGACGGAAACGGCAGACACAGTGTCGGGCCCGCCGCCGGCGCAGGCCTGGTGGGATGTACCTGTGGCCGAGACCGCGACCCGACCGTCCGCGGTGAAGGCCCGTGAGCTGTACGAACGGCACGTCTCTACCCGACGCCGCCATCTGTGAAGGAGTACTCGGTCATGACGAAGATCGTCAACCACTGGATCGGCGGCAAGACCGTCGAGGGCGCGTCGGGCACCTACGGGCCGGTCACCGACCCGGCGACCGGCGCGGTCACCACGAAGGTCGCGTTCGCCTCGGTCGACGAGGTCGACGCCGCCGTAGCCGCCGCGAAGGACGCGTTCCAGACCTGGGGCACCTCGTCCCTCGCCAAGCGCACCACCATCCTGTTCAAGTTCCGGGCGCTCCTGGAGGCGAACCGGGACGCGATCGCCGAGCTGATCACCGCTGAGCACGGCAAGGTGCACTCCGACGCGCTCGGCGAGGTCGCGCGCGGCCTGGAGATCGTGGACCTGGCGTGCGGGATCACCGTGCAGCTGAAGGGCGAGCTGTCCACCGAGGTCGCCAGCCGCGTGGACGTCGCGTCCATCCGCCAGCCGCTGGGTGTCGTCGCGGGCATCACGCCGTTCAACTTCCCGGCCATGGTCCCGATGTGGATGTTCCCGATCGCCATCGCGACCGGCAACACCTTCGTGCTCAAGCCGTCCGAGAAGGACCCGTCGGCCTCGATCAAGATCGCCGAGCTGCTCGCCGAGGCCGGTCTGCCCGACGGCGTCTTCAACGTCGTGCACGGCGACAAGGTGGCCGTCGACCGCCTCCTGGAGCACCCGGACGTCAAGGCCGTCTCCTTCGTCGGCTCGACCCCGATCGCCCGCTACATCCACACCACCGCCTCCGCCAACGGCAAGCGGGTGCAGGCCCTGGGCGGCGCCAAGAACCACATGCTGGTCCTCCCGGACGCCGACCTGGACGCGGCGGCCGACGCGGCCGTCTCCGCGGCCTACGGCTCCGCGGGCGAGCGCTGCATGGCGATCTCCGCGGTCGTGGCCGTCGGCTCCATCGGCGACACCCTGGTCGAGAAGATCCGCGAGCGCGCCGAGAAGATCAAGATCGGCCCCGGCAACGACCCGAGCTCCGAGATGGGCCCGCTCATCACGAAGGTGCACCGCGACAAGGTGGCGTCCTACGTCGAGGGCGCGGCCGCCGAGGGCTGCGAGGTCGTTCTCGACGGCACCGGCTTCACGGTCGAGGGTCACGAGGACGGCCACTGGATCGGCATCTCGCTGCTCGACAAGGTCCCGACCACCGCCAAGGCCTACCAGGACGAGATCTTCGGCCCCGTCCTGACCGTGCTGCGCGTCGACAGCTACGACGACGGCATCGCGCTCATCAACGCCTCGCCGTTCGGCAACGGCACCGCGATCTTCACCCGGGACGGCGGCGCCGCCCGCCGCTTCCAGCTGGAGGTCGAGGCCGGCATGGTCGGCGTGAACGTGCCGATCCCGGTCCCCGTCGGCTACCACTCCTTCGGCGGCTGGAAGGACAGCCTCTTCGGCGACCACCACATCTACGGCAACGACGGCACGCACTTCTACACCCGCGGCAAGGTCGTCACCACCCGCTGGCCCGACCCGGCCGACGCCCCCACGGGCGTGGACCTGGGCTTCCCGCGCAACCACTGAGGCCCGTCCGGGCGCCGGGCACGCGCGTGCGTGTCCGGCGCCCGGCTCTGCTCACTGCTTGCCGGTGGCGTCCTTGACGACCTTGGTCACGTCACCGGTCTCGGCCGCCGGCGGGGCCTTCACGACGGCCGTCCTCCCGAACTTCTCGAAGTCCATGGTCACGGTCATCGCGCCGATCTTCTGCTTCAGCCGCACCGGCAGGTCGTCGCCCCCGACCCAGACGTCCATGGTCATCGAGGAGGCTCCACCGGTGACCGCGCCGGAGAGGGTGTCCTGGTCGCCGTAGGCGTCCTTGAGCTTGCCCAGCTGGGCCTGGTCGAGCCGCGCCCGGTAGTGGGTCGTGCTCCGCCCGTCGACGGTCTCCTTGCCGAGGTCCTCGACGTTCTTCGCGTACTTGAGGCCCTTCATGGAGGCCGCCGGGCTCCCGCCGCCGGCCCCGTTGAACGCCTGCGCGCCCTTCTCGCCGAAGACGGCCGACGCGTCGACCTTCATCCACTCCTTGCCCTTGAGCGGGCCGGAGGGCTGCGGGTCGACGTCGTAGTAGTAGGCGCCGTCCACGAACAGCATGCGCGTGGTCGGGGCGTGCTGGAGCTGCTGCATCTGGGCGGCCTTCGTGTCCATGTCGACGTCGAAGGCGTAGCCGCCGCCCCAGGAGTAGGTGCCCTCCATGGTGATCGGAGCCGCACCCGTGCTGGTCGCGGTGGATATCCTCACCTCGGCGGAGCCCAGGTTCTCCGTCCGGTCGGTGGCCCGCGCGAGCGCCGCCATGATCGCGTCCGTCCTGTCGGCGACGTCGACGGCCTTCCTCACGCCCTCCGAGCCGCAGGCCGAGACCGCGACCATCGCCGCCGCCGTGAACCCCACCCAGGCAGCGGTGTACTTGAGCTTCATGTGCCCCCCTGTGAATGATCAGTGAGCTGCGACTTTAGCGGCACGTTTTTTCACCCTGCCACTGCGATTCCCGCATCCCGGAAAACGCGGAATCCGTACCGCGAAACTGCCATATTCGCCAATCAGGCAGCTCTCGATCTACGGATTTCGCAGCAAGCCACCTATTGACGTGTTGGTTTTCGTCGGGGTTCCATGCAGCACCATGACCGACACCCTCCGCCCCGCCGACACCGTCGGCGCCCAGGCGCCGGAGCACGGCCACGCCACGCTCAACCGCTCCATCGGCGTGGTCGGCGGCACCCTCCTCACCCTGTCGTGCGTCACCCCGGCGTCCACCCTCTTCGTGGTGGTCCCGGACCTCTTCGGCACACTCGGGACCGCCACCGCCCTGACGATCGCCATCGGCTCCCTCCTCTGCATCGCCGTGGCGTTCTGCTACTCGGAGCTCGGCACCCTCATCCCGAGCGCCGGCGGCGAGTACGCGATGGTCTCCACGCTGGCCGGACGCCTCGCGGGCTGGCTCGTCTTCGTGCTGTCCCTCCTGGTCGTGATGATCGTCCCGCCGGTGATCGCGATGGGCACGGCCGACTACCTGGCCCCGGTGATCCACCTGGACCCGTCCGTCGCGGGCGCCGGAGTCATGCTCCTGGCCACCCTCGCCGGCCTCCTCGACCTGCGCGCCAACGCGTGGATCACGGGCGTCTTCCTGGTCCTCGAGGTGATCGCGGCGGCCGTGGTGGCCCTCCTCGGCTTCACCCACGCGCAACGCGGCCCGAGCAGCCTCCTGTCCATGCAGGTGGCGGGCGCGCACGGCCACGCGGACACGGTGACGGCCATGCTGGTGGTCTCCGGCCTGGCCATCGCCCTCTTCGTCACCCAGGGCTTCTCGACGGCCGTCTACCTCTCCGAGGAACTGGAGAACCCCCGCCGCAACGTGGCCCGCACGGTGCTGGCCACCCTCGCCATCTCCACCGTGATCATCCTGGTCCCGGTGGTGGCGATCACCCTGGGTGCCTCCGACCTGACCGAGCTGACCGGCGGCGACATCGGCACCATGGTCACGGCGTGGTCCGACTCCGCGGTCGGCACCTTCGTCAGCCTGTGCGTCGCCCTGGCGATCATCAACGCGGGCATCGTCATGGTCATCCAGAACTCCCGGGTCCTGTTCGCCTCGGCACGGGACAAGGCCTGGCCCTCCCCGGTCAACACCGTCTTCGCGAAGCTCGGCCGTTTCGGCTCCCCGTGGGTCGCCACCCTCGCGGTGGGCATCCCGGGAGCGGCCCTGTGCTTCGTGAACCTGGACACGCTGTACGGCGTCACGGGCGTCTCGGTGACGGGCATGTACCTCCTGGTGGCAGTGGCGGCCCTCTTGTCCCGCCGCAACCACCACCGCCACACCCCGGCCTGGCGCATGCCCCTGTGGCCCGCGATGCCGGTCCTCCTGATAGCGGTCCTGACGTACATCCTGACCCAGCAGGAGCCGGAGTACCTGCTGTGGACGGGCGGAATCACAGCAGCGGCGACCCTGTACTGGGCCCTGTACCTCCGCCCGAGAAGGGCCACGAGGTGGCTGGTCTCGATTCCGCAGGACTGATCGCCCCTTGATCGCCCCGCAGGGGTGAAAAGAGGCGCGGGGCTGTATCGATGTGCGGCTCCGCCGCGTGGGCGCGACCAGCCCCGACGGCGCAGCAGACGGCCCAAAGCAGGACCTCCCGAGCTCGTAGCCGTACCGCACCCGCTGTACGCCGCACACCCCCATCCACCCCCAGGATGGCGAGGAGTTCAGCCCCAGGTCGACACGTCCCCGACAGTTTCACCCCGTACCGTTGAAACATGGATCTTCGACGCCTCCGGAGGCCACGGTGGATCGCCGCCGCGGCCTCCGTCGTCGTCCTCGCCGCAGCCGGGACGTGGACGGCCGCCGCTTCCGACGACCCACCCCCGGTGCACCGCGCGGACCAGATCATGTCGATCGACGGCGTCCGCATAGACACCTCGTACTTCACGACGAACGGCACCGAGAGGCGCCCCGCGGTCCTCATGGGCCACGGCTTCGGCGGCAGCAAGAACGACGTACGCCCACAGGCACAAGCCCTGGCCAGAGACGGCTACGCGGTCCTCACCTGGTCGGCGAGAGGCTTCGGCAGGTCCACCGGCAAGGTCGGCCTCAACGACCCCGGCGCCGAGGTCAAGGACGTCAGCAAGCTGATCGACTGGCTGGCGAGGCAACCGCAGGTCCAGCTCGACAAGCCCGGCGACCCCCGCGTCGGCGTGACCGGCGCGAGCTACGGCGGCGCGATCTCCCTGCTCGCCGCCGGCCACGACGACCGCGTGGACGCCATCGCGCCCGAGATCACGTACTGGAACCTTTCGGACGCCCTCTTCCCGAACGGCGTCTTCAAGAAGCTCTGGGCCGGCATCTTCGTCAACTCCGCGGGCGGCTGCGCCAAGTTCGAGCCGCAGATCTGCGCGATGTACCAGCGCGTCGCCCAGTCCGGCACCCCGGACGCGAGCGCCGAGAAGATGCTGGAGGAACGCTCCCCGTCGGCCGTGGCCAAGGACATCAAGGTCCCCACCCTGCTGATCCAGGGCCAGACGGACTCCCTGTTCCCCCTGGACCAGTCCGACGCCGCCGCGAAGGCGATCCGAGCCAACGGCGCCCCCGTCGACGTCGACTGGATCGCGGGCGGCCACGACGGCGGCGACCTGGAGACGAGCCGCGTCCAGTCGCGGACCGCGTCCTGGTTCGACCGCTATCTCAAGGACGACAAGAGCGCCGACACCGGCCCCGCCTTCCGCGTCACCCGCACCCTCGGCACCGGCACCGGCGACGGCGAACCCCGCCTCACCGGAGTCACCGCCGACACCTACCCCGGCCTGGAGAGCGACGAGCAAAGGATCGCCCTGACCGGACGCGAGCAGGACTTCGTCAACCCGGCCGGCGCCAGCCCGCCCGCCGTCTCGGCCCTCCCCGGGCTCGGCAGCGCAGGTGGCCTCGCCCAGCTCTCCTCCCTCGGAGTCGGCGTCTCCCTCGACTTCCCTGGCCAGTACGCCGCGTTCGAGTCGGCCCCGGTCAAGGACGACCTCCAGATCACCGGTTCGCCGACCGTCACCGTCCATGTGAAGTCGACCAGCGACGACGCGGTCCTCTTCGCCAAGGTGTACGACGTCTCCCCTGGCCGCGACGGCCGGCAGACCCTGCCCTCCCAACTCGTCGAGCCCATCAGGGTCGAGGGCGCGAAGGCCGGCAAGGACGTCACGATCACCCTCCCGGCCATCGACCACGAGATCGACGACGGCCACCGCCTCAGGCTCGTCCTCGCCTCCACGGACCTCGGCTACGCCTCCCCGACGACCCCGGCCACGTACACCGTCTCCCTCAAGAGCGACCTCCACGTCCCCACCGCGCTCAGCGAGAAGAACACCCGGGCCCCGCTGCCCGCCTGGGTGTGGTGGCTGCCCCTCGCGGGCGCCGTGCTCGCGCTGGTCCTCGTGACGACGGGTCGCCGCCGTTCCGTGGCCCCCGCCGCCCCCGAGCCGGAACTCACCGAAGTCCCGCTCCAGATCAGCGGCCTGAGCAAGCGGTACGCCAAGTCCGCCGACCGGTACGCGGTCCGCGACCTCTCCTTCCGTGTCGAGAAGGGCCAGGTCCTCGGCCTGCTCGGCCCGAACGGCGCGGGCAAGA
This sequence comes from Streptomyces sp. NRRL B-3229, assembly GCF_000719505.1. NCBI lineage: Bacteria > Bacillati > Actinomycetota > Actinomycetes > Kitasatosporales > Streptomycetaceae > Streptomyces > Streptomyces sp. NRRL B-3229. The sequence continues at coordinate 120,522 of NZ_JOGP01000002.1, forward strand.
CCACCACCCTGCGCATGCTGATGGGCCTGATCAAGCCGGACGGCGGCGAGATCCGCGTCTTCGGTCACGCCATCGCCCCCGGCGCCCCCGTCCTCTCCCGCGTCGGCGCCTTCGTCGAGGGCGCCGGCTTCCTCCCGCACCTGTCGGGCCAGGAGAACCTGGAGCTGTACTGGCGGGCCACCGGCCGCCCGCCCGAGGACGCCCACATGGAGGAGGCCCTGGAGATCGCCGGCCTCGGCGACGCCCTGGCCCGCGCGGTGCGCACCTACTCCCAGGGCATGCGCCAGCGCCTGGCCATCGCCCAGGCCATGCTGGGCATGCCGGACCTGCTCATCCTCGACGAACCCACCAACGGCCTCGACCCGCCGCAGATCCGCGAGATGCGTGAGGTGATGATCCGCTACGCGGCGGCCGGCCGCACGGTCATCGTCTCCAGCCACCTCCTCTCGGAGGTCGAGCAGTCCTGCACCCACCTCGTCGTCATGGACCACGGCCGGCTGGTCCAGGCGGGCCCGGTCGGCGAGATCGTCGGCTCCGGCGACACCCTCCTGGTCGGCACCGCCGTACCCGTCGAGGAACCGGTCGCGGAGAAGGTCGCTGCCCTGCCCGGCGTGGCCTCCGCCGTCACCACCGACGACGGCCTGCTCGTACGGCTCGACGCGGACGGCACAGCCCAGCGCCTCGTCACCGAACTCGTCCGGCTGGAGGTCCCCGTGACCTCGGTGGGTCCCCACCGCCGCCTCGAAGACGCCTTCCTCACCCTGATCGGAGACTCCGCATGAGCACGGTCACCGACCGCGCCGAGGTGGCCGACGGCTACCGCGCGGGCCGCACCCTGCCGGTCCGGGTAGAGCTGGTACGGCAGTTGAAGCGCCGCCGCACCCTCGTCATGTTCGGCATCCTCGTCGCGCTGCCCTTCGTCCTCCTCATCGCCTTCCAGCTGGGCGGCGGACCGGACTCGGGCACCAACCAGGTCAGCCTGATGGACACCGCGACCGTGTCCGGGGCGAACTTCGCCGCGGTGAACCTCTTCGCCTCCGCGGGCTTCCTGCTGGTCATCCCCGTCGCACTGTTCTGCGGGGACACCGTCGCCTCGGAGGCCAACTGGTCCTCCCTGCGCTATCTGCTCGCGGCCCCGGTGCCCAGGGCCCGGCTGCTGTGGTCGAAGCTCGCCGTCGGCCTCACCCTGAGCCTCGCCGCGATGCTGCTTCTCCCGCTGGTCGCCCTCGCGGTCGGCACGATCGCCTACGGCTGGGGCCCGTTGCAGCTCCCCACCGGCGGCTCGATGCCGGCGGGCACCGCGACCCAACGCCTGCTGATCACGGTGGCATACATCTTCGTCTCCCAACTCGTCACCGCGGCCCTCGCGTTCTGGCTCTCCACCCGCACCGACGCCCCCCTCGGCGCGGTCGGCGGCGCGGTCGGCCTCACCATCGTCGGCAACGTGCTGGACCAGGTGACCGCCCTCGGCGACTGGCGCGACTTCCTGCCCGCGCACTGGCAGTACGCCTGGCTGGACGCCGTCCAGCCGAAGCTGGAGTGGTCCGACATGATCCAGGGCACCTCCCTGTCGATAACGCTGGCCCTGGTGCTGTTCGCCCTGGCCTTCCGGGGTTTCGCCCGCAAGGACGTGGTCTCCTAGGTCAACGGAGGGTCACCCACCGGTCTCGACGGGCCGTGTTCGTGCCCCCTTCGATATCCATCCGCAACGCTCCGTAGCGCACGTTCCGGCCCCCCGGCCCGTCACAGTCGCAGAAGCCGACGTCAACAGGCCCAGGGGGTACGGACGATGGAGCGACAGCGGACACGACAGGTGATGCTCGCCCTCGCACTGGCGGGAGGCCTGCTGCTCACCGGCTGCGCCGGGGGAGAGGACGACGGAGGCAGGAGCAGCACCGACGGCTCCAGGGGCGGCTCGTACGGCTCGGCCTTCCCGGCCCCGGACCGGCCCGAGGGCGAACAGAACTCCGAGGAGTCCCGCGACCTCGATTCCCCGGAGCCCAAGGCACCCGACTATCTCTCCACCTTCGCCCTCGACGTCGACACCGCCTCCTACGGCTATGCCCGCCGCACCCTCGCCGAGGGCCGCCGCCCCGACCCCGCGACGATCCGTCCCGAGGAGTTCGTCAACAGCTTCCGCCAGGACTACGACCGCCCCGACGGCAACGGCTTCACGGTCACCGTCGACGGCGCCCGCACCGACCAGGACGACTGGTCCCTCATCCGGGTGGGCCTGGCCACCAGGAACGCCGAGGACGACGCGGACGAACGCCCGCCGGCCGCCCTGACCTTCGTCATCGACATCTCCGGCTCCATGGCCGAACCCGGCCGCCTCGACCTCGCCCAGCGCTCCCTCGACACCATGACGAACCGCCTCCACGACGACGACTCGGTCGCGATCGTCACCTTCAGCGACGAGGCCGAGACGGTCCTGCCGATGACCCGCCTCGGCGGCCACCGCGACCGCGTCCACCGGGCGATCGACGGCCTGGAGCCGACGTACTCCACCAACCTCGGCGCGGGCGTCGAGACCGGCTACCGCACGGCGGTCAAGGGCCTGCGCGAGGGCGCCACCAACCGGGTCGTCCTCATCTCCGACGCCCTCGCCAACGACGGCGACACCGACCCCGACTCCATCCTCGACCGCATCGACACCGCCCGCCGCGAACACGGCATCACCCTCTTCGGCGTGGGCGTCGGCAGCGACTACGGCGACGCCCTCATGGAACGCCTCGCCGACAAGGGCGACGGCCACACCGTCTACGTCTCCGGCGCCGACGACGCCGAGAAGGTCTTCTGCGAACAGCTCCCGGAGAACATCGACCTCACGGCCCGCGACGCCAAGGCCCAGGTCGCCTTCGACCCGCGGACCGTCGAGCAGTTCCGCCTGATCGGCTACGACGACCGCCGCGTAGCCGACGACGACTTCCGCGACGACCGCGTGGACGGCGGCGAGGTCGGCCCCGGCCACACCGTCACCGCCCTCTACGCGGTCCGCACCAGGCCCGGCGCCGAGGGCCACCTGGCCACCGCGACCGTCCGCTGGCAGGACCCCGAGACCAGGGCCCCGCACGAGCGGTCCGCCGAGCTGGAGACCTTCGACGACACCCTGCGCGAGGCGAACCCCCGCTTCCAGGTCGACGCGGTCGCCGCCTACTTCGCCGACGCCCTGCGCGACACGTACACCGACCAGCGCCTGCCGGGCCGGCCGTCCATGAGGGAACTCGCGGACTGGGCGGACGAATTGGGTGACCGCACCGACGACAGCGCGGTCCGCGAACTCGCCGCCACCATCGGCCGGGCCCGGCACCTCACGGACTGACGCCGGACCCATTGACCTTTTCTTACTTGGGGGTAAGTTAGCGGCCCAGTCGGAGCCGACCGGGGAGCCAGCATGGGCGTACGCAAGGACCTGAAGAGGGCGAGACACCTGGCGGGCCGGACCGCGGTCGAGGTCGTCAAGGACGAGAACGGTGTCGTACGGGAGGCCCGCACACCGCCCCTCGCCCCGCCCCCTACCACCGGCAGCATCGCCGACCTCCCCTTCACCAACGCGGCCGAGGCCCCCGACACGGTGGTCCTGCGCCGCAAGGAAGGGGACACCTGGAGCCCCGTCACGGCCGCCGCCTTCGCCCGCGAAGTCACCGCCGTGGCCAAGGGGTTGATCGCGGCGGGGCTCGAACCCGGCGGCCGGGTCGCGGTGATGTCCCGCACCCGCTACGAGTGGACGGTCCTCGACTTCGCGATCTGGGCGGCGGGCGGTCAGACGGTCCCGGTCTACTCCACCTCCTCGGCCGAGCAGGTGGAGTGGATCGTCCGGGACTCGGGCGCCCGCCATGTCGTCACCGAGAACGCCGAGAACGCGGCGACCGTCACCACCGGCACCTCGGACCACCAGGTCAAGCCCCGGATCTGGCAGGTGGATTCAGCGGCCCTCGACGAACTCACCGCCCTCGGGCACGACATCCCCGACGACGAGGTCACCAAGCGCCGCGCCGCCCTCACCCCCGAGACCATCGCCACGATCTGCTACACCTCCGGCACCACCGGCCGCCCCAAGGGCTGCGTCCTCACCCACGCCAACCTGCACGCCGAGGCCGCCAACACCGTCGAGCTGCTGCACCCCATCTTCAAGGAGGTCACCGACCGGACCGCCGCCACCCTGCTCTTCCTCCCGCTCGCCCACATCATGGGCCGCACCCTCCAGATCGCCTGTCTGATGGCCCGCATCGAGATCGGCCACTGCCCGAGCATCAAGCCCGACGAACTGCGGCCCGCGCTCAGGGAGTTCCGCCCGACCTTCCTCGTCGGCGTCCCGTACCTCTTCGAGAAGATCCACGCCACCGGCCGCGCCACCGCCGAGAAGATGGGCCGCGCCGCCTCCTTCGACCGCGCCCACCGCGTCGCCGTCCGCTTCGGCCAGGCCTATCTGAACAAGTTCCTCGGCCGCGGCAAGGGACCGGGACCCGGCCTCTACGCCGCCTGGGGCCTGTACGACCTGCTCGTGTACCGCCGGATCCGCAAGGAACTCGGCGGCCGCATGAGCTACGCCATCAGCGGCGGCTCGCCCCTCGACCGCGACCTCAACCTGTTCTTCGCCGCCGCCGGCATCATCATCTACGAGGGCTACGGCCTCACCGAGACCAGTGCCGCAGCCACCATCGTCCCGCCGCTCAGCCCCCGCCCCGGCACGGTCGGCCAGCCGATCCCCGGCACCGCGATCCGCATCGCCGACGACGGCGAGGTCCTGATCAAGGGCGGAGTCGTCTTCGGCGCCTACTGGCACAACCCCGAGGCCACCGACGCCGTCCTCAAGGACGACTGGTTCGCCACCGGCGACCTCGGCGCCCTCGACGAGGACGGCTACCTCACCATCACCGGCCGCAAGAAGGACCTCCTCGTCACCTCCGGCGGCAAGAACGTCTCCCCGGCGGTCCTGGAGGACCGGCTGCGCAGCCGGGCCCCGGTCGGCCAGTGCCTCGTCGTCGGCGACAACCGCCCCTTCGTCGCCGCCCTGATCACCCTGGACCCCGAGGCGATGACCCACTGGCTCTCCGTCCGGGGCCTGCCCGCCGACACCCCGCACGCCGAACTCGCCAAGGACGAACGGCTGCACGCCGACCTCCAGAAGGCCGTCGACCACGCCAACGCGGCCGTCTCCCGCGCCGAGTCGATCCGCGCCTTCCGCCTGGTCGAGGGGGAGTTCACCGAGGACAACGGCATGCTCACCCCGTCCCTGAAGGTCAAACGGCACACGGTGACGGCGGCGTACGCGGAGGACATCGAGGCCATCTACCGGAAGTGAGGCATCCTCGCGGCGCCCGGACACACGAAAACGGCGGGCCACCCGAGAACCGGTGGCCCGCCGTTCCGGCGGAGCGGGGAGCCTCAGCTGCCGACGGCGCCGTTGCCCGACAGGGCCGAGATGTCGTCCAGGATGTGCGACAGCGGCTCGTCGCCCTTGGCCTGGGTGGAGTTCTCGACACACTGCTGGTTCTGCGGGGCCGACAGGACCGGCACGTCCTGGAGGACACCGACGGCGACGAGGCCGACGAGACCCTGGGCGTTCAGCTTGGCCGGCAGACCGACACAGGGCTTGTTCAGCGAGCCCTGGACCAGCGAGAGCTGCGGGCTCATGTCGCCGAACGTGGCCGAGTTGCCGAACTCCTGCGAGGCGCCGTTGCCACTGGCGGACGTGGTGCCGCTGTCGTTGCCGATGGCGAGCGCCTGGGGGGCGGCCGCGGCCGCGACACCGGCGACGGACGCGGCAACAGCCGCGGTTGCCCACAGCTTCTTCATGTTCATTCCCTTCGAAAAGCGGACTCCGGGGAGGAGCTGCATGATCGTCAACGCCCGACCCCCGGCCGGGGTTGCGCTCTTTGCCCCGATTGGCCCAGCGCGCGACCGGAACCCGTAAGCGCCCCTCATGCGCAGGCGTAAGCACTCCCGCGCACGGTGACGGCATGCATCAGGCGGGGCGGGTCGTACGGCTTCGGATTTGTGCCCGCCTTGAGCAGCGGCCGGTCCTCGCGCAGCGTCTTGAACATCGCGCCCGCCTGCGCCTTGTCCCAGGCCAGCGTGGAACCGATGTCCGGCCGGGTCGGGTTGAACCCGGCGACCGGCACCGTCGCGAACTCCGTGTTCTTCGCCTGCACCTTGTGCAGCGCGGCCGCCAGCTCCACCAGGTCCCCGGCCGTGAAGCCCTGCTCGACCTGGCCGGACCCCAGCAGGGTGCGCACGAGGGCGGTGGTCTTCACCGGGTCGGTCAGCAGCCGTTTCGCCTGGAGCCCGCGCAGCGCCTGCACCAGGAAGCGCTGCTGCCGCTGGATCCGCCCGAGGTCCGCCGCCTGGTCCACCTTCCGCGACCGGACGTACTGGAGCGCCGGGCCGCCCTTCAGCCGGTGTTTGCCGGGCTTCAGATCCAGCTTGGTGGCCTTGTCCTGAAGGCGCCGTGCGGTGCACACCTCGACTCCGCCGACCTTGTCGACGCCGTCGATGAAGCGCCGGAAGTCCAGCTGGAGGTAGTGGTCGATGTTCAGCCCGGTCATCGACTCGACGGTGGCGACGGTGAGTCGGGGGCCGCCCTCGGCGTACGCGCCGTTGATCTTCGAGGGACGCGTCGGCAGCTGCTCGCCGGTGCCCTCGTCGCGGTGGGGCGGGATGTCGGCGTAGGAGTCGCGCGGCAGGGCCACCACGCTGACGCGGTCCTGGCGGGCCGAGACATGGACCACCATCAGGACGTCCGTGCAGTCGCAGGCGAAGCCACCGGCGTGGAACTCGCGCTTCTCGGCGGCGGAGATGGTGTCCCGGCCGTCCGTTCCCATCACCAGGATGTTCGTGCCGTGCCCCGCGTGGGCGGTGCGGACAGGGTCGGTCCGGCCAGGGAGGACGGCGCCCGCGAGCAGCAGGGCGGAGGTCGCCAGGACGACCGAGGAAAGGGTTCTCTTCATCGTCACGCGACGCAAAATAGGTCAGCGGACCGCCGGTGGTACGGCGGCCCGCTGACGGGGGCTCAGAAACCAGCCCCAGGGCTCATCGGCCCGCGGTGCACGACGGCTCAGCTGTGCGCGGCGCCGTTGCCGGACAGGGCCGAGATGTCGTCCAGGATGTGCGACAGCGGCTCGTCGCCCTTGGCCTGGGTGCTGTTCTCGACACACTGCTGGTTCTGCGGGGCCGACAGGATCGGCACGTCCTGGAGGACACCGACGGCGGCGAGGCCGACGAGACCCTGGAGGTTCACCTTCGCGGGCAGACCGATGCAGGGCTTGTTCAGCGAACCCTGGATGAGCGCCATCTGCGGGCTCATGTTGCCGTAGGTGGCCGAGTTGCCGAACGACTGCGAGGCACCGTTGCCGCTGGCGGACGTGGTGCCGTGGTCGTTGCCGATGGCCATGGCGGGGGAGGCGGCACCCACGATGGAAGCGGCGACCGCGGCGGAAGCCAGAACCTTCTTGATCACTTGCTGATTCCCTTCTGGAGAAACCCCGACCACCGGAGCGCCCTGGACAACTCGCCCCGGCGCGGCTTGGTTGCTGTCATTCACTCCGATGGCCCAAAGGTGCTCGGGGGAATTTCGCGCCGCGGCAGCGCCATTCGGGTGACGGGTCGAAACCAATCCGGGTGCCACAGGTTGATGCGGAAGCAGGAACAGTGCGTCTCGTCCCCGGGGACATGTCCCAGGAGGCGTGTCCCAGGAAAGGAAAGCGAAATGCTGAAGAAGGCAATGGCCGTGGCGGCGGTCGCCGCGTCCGTCGTCGGTGCCTCGGCGGCGGTGGCCCCCCAGGCGCTTGCCATCGGCAACGACCACGGCACCACGTCGGCCAGCGGCAACGGTGCCCACAGCGCGTTCGGCAACCAGGTGACCAAGGGTGACATGAGCCCGCAGGCCACGCTGGTCCAGGGCTCGCTGAACAAGCTCTGCGTCGGCCTGCCGGCGAAGGCGAACCTCCAGGGCATCGTCGGCGTCATCGCCGCCGTCGGTGTCGCGCAGGACGTGCCGATCCTGTCGGCCCCGCAGAACCAGCAGTGCGCCGAGAACAGCACCCAGGCCAAGGGCGACGAGCCGCTGTCGCACATCCTGGACGACGTCTCCGCCCTGTCGGGCAACGGCGCCGTCGGCAGCTGAATCCCCCGCTTCGAAAACGCCCGGGCCACGGCCCGGGCGTTTTTCGTTGCTGATACACCGTCAATTTCTTTTCGCGTTGCTCGGATGAAGTGTTTCCTTGAAGGCGTTCGAGTGAATTACCCGGCGACACACGTTCCGTAGTTTCCTTCGCTGTCTATCCCTCGTTCTACAGCCTGCCGGTCATGGTGCGAGCCGTCCCGAATGCGCTCGCCCGGTTTCTACCGTCACTTCAGGCATGACCGCAGAGAAGGGAAACCTCATGAAGAAGACCGCTGCTGTCGTCGCGGGCGCGATCATGGCCCTCGGCATGGCCGCCCCGGCCTTCGCCGACGCCGGTGCCCAGGGTGCCGCGATCGGCTCCCCGGGTGTCCTCTCCGGCAACCTGGTCCAGATTCCGGTGCACGTGCCGATCAACGTGTGCGGCAACACCGTGAACGTCATCGGCCTGCTGAACCCGGCCATCGGCAACTCGTGCGTCAACGGCTGACGACGTAAACCGCCAGCCGCCCGGCTGTGCCAGGGCCGGCCCCGGACGTCTTCCAGTCGTTCGGGGCCGGCTTTTCCCATTTCTTCGAGCAGGAAGACAACGAGATTGCGCCAGACACTGAGCAAGGGAATGGTCGCGGCCGCCGCCGCGACGAGCATTCTGTCCCTGTGCGGCGGTCCCGCGATCGCCGAATCGCACGCGGGCGGGGCAGCCAAGGACTCGGCGGGCGTGCTGTCCGGCAACACCGCGAAGGCGCCGCTGGAGGTGCCGCTCAACGCCTGCGGTGACTCCGTGGACGTGATCGCCGCCCTCGACCCCGCGTTCGGCAACTCCTGCGCGAACGCCCCGGCCCCGCACAAGGCCGGTTCCCACGGCCCCCAGGGCCGTCACGCCTCCCGCGGGGACGACCACGGCTACGGCGGCGACGACTGCGACACCGAGGGCGGCTACGGCAGCCACGGCGGCGACTGCGGGGAGACCCCGCCCCCGACGAAGCCCCCTCACACCCCCCCGACAAAGCCCCCGCACACACCTCCCCACACCCCACCGCACACGCCTCCGCATACGCCCCCGCACACCCCACCTCACACGCCCCCGCACACTCCGCCGACGACGAAGCCTCCGCACACGCCGCCGCACACGCCTCCCCACACTCCGCCGACGACGCCGGGCACTCCGCCCACGACGACGCCGCCGCACACGCCCCCGCACACCCCTCCCCACACGCCCCCGCACACTCCGCCGACGACGAAGCCCCCGCACACGCCCCCCGTGACGTCGCCTCCGCACACGCCCCCCGTGACGTCGCCTCCGCACACGCCCCCCATGACGTCGCCCCCGCACACGCCTCCGACCACCACCCCGCCCAGCACCCCTCCGCACCTGCCGCACACCGGCAGCAGCGGTGAGGCCATGCTGGCCGCGTCGGGTGTCAGCGCCGCGCTGATCGTGGCCGGAGCCGTCCTGTACCGACGAGGCCGGGCCGCGTCCCGCCGTTAGGACCGGCACCGGGTGCCGGGCCGCCCCGACCCGGCACCCGCGCCCGTCGGCGGCCGTGCCTCAGCGGCTGCTCGCCCTCTCGTCACCGGGCAGGTCCGAGAGTCCGGGGAGACCGCCTGGTCCCGTCCGCTCGGTCAGCCGGGGCAGGTCGGTCAGGGACGCCACGGGCGCCGTCCCCTGGCGGACCACCTGTGCGGCCGCCGGCTGCCCGCGCCGCGCGCCCATCCGGCGCACCCGTTCGAGCAGCCGGCGGGACACATGCCGGGCCCACAGCGCCCACATCGCCCACCCGGGCCTGCGGTCGTCCGCCGCGTGCCACGCGAACTCCCGCCGCGCCGGCGCCGGACGCAGCGCCGCCAGCGGCGCGTAGTTCTCCACCACGAACGCCCGCCCGGGCAGCGCCACCCCGTCCGGCAGCGGCCGGTGGGTCAGGTCCAGGTGCAGCGCGCGGACGACGTCCAGGCCGGCGCTGTCGGTGAAGAGCCGGAACTGCGCGCCGGGCCGCGGGTTGAAGTCCAGCAGGTGGAAGTCGCCGTTCGTGCCGTGGCGCCGGAAGTCGAGGTCCAGGATGCCGCGGTAGCCCAGCGCGCCGGTCAGCCGCTCGGCGAGCACCCGCACCCGCGGATCGGGCCGCCAGTGGCCCACCGCGGTCAGCCCCGCACCGCGCGGCCAGGACTGCTCCTTGACACCGCTGCCGCCCGCACGCAGGGCACCGCCGCGGTCGGCGTACCCGTGGAAGAACCAGTCGCCGTCCGGCTGCGGCGGCAGGAACTCCTGGAGCAGCAGCCGGCTCCCCGCCTCCTCGGACCGCAGATACAGCTCGCGGGCCTCCTGCGGCGAGCGCACCACCACCGTGCTGCGCAGCCCGCCCTCCGTCGGCAGCAGCCAGGGCCGGCTCCACTTGGCGACCACCGGCGGCCCGAGCCGCCAGGCCATCGCGTCCGCCTCCCCGGCGCTCTGGGGGACCAGCGTCACCGGATGCGGCACGCCCACGGCCGCGCACACCTCGGCCAGTTCCGCCTTGTCCGCCAGCCGTTCGGCGAGCGGGCCAGGCTGCTGCGGCAGCAGATAGGAGGGGGCCAGCTCCTCGCCCAGCGTGCCCACCGCGACGGCGCTCGCGTCGTCCATGGGGATCAGCACGGCCGGGTGCGGGATCCGGGCGGCCACGCGGCGCAGCACGGCGGCGATGTCACCGGGGGACGCCCCCGGCGGCGGCGCGGGATGCAGCTGCCGCACGAAGCGGGACGTGCGCACCGGACTTCCCGCGCAGTCGGCGACGACGTGCACGTCCACGCCCGCCCTGCCGAGCGAACGCACGGCACCCAGCGTGCCGTGGTGAAAGGGGTTCCGGTCGATCCGCAACAGCACGGCGGGGACTCGGGTGTCGAACAGCGACACGGGCCATTCCTTCGGGTCGGTTCACTCGTGCGGACCATCGCAGCACTCGAAAGCCGTAGGCACGGTGGCGGAATTCATATTGATATGACTGAGTGTCAGTTAGTCGGAGAAGTGTCCGGAAAGCGCGAGAGTGGAGAAAGGAGCAGGAATGGACTCACAGCACAGACGGGCTCGTACCGGACGGCTGGCGTTCATCGCGGTGACAGTGGCCGCGTCGGCCGCCCTGGCGTCGGGCCCGGGTTTCGCCGTGGGGGCGGTCGGAGATCCACCCGCTCCGGCCTCCGCGGTCACCCCGGTTCCCGAGGTCCCGCCGGTTCCCGCCGTGACGCCCGCACCGGCGATCACCCCGGATCCCGTCACTCCGGTCCCTGTCACCCCGGCGCCCGTCACCCCGGTGGTGCCGGTGAAGCCGGTGGAACCCGTCATGCCCGGGGAGGTCCCCGCCTTCGGCGCCTATCTCGACTACGGCCCCGACGGTGTCTCCCGGATGACCGAGCTCAGCCGCTGGCTGGGCAACGCCGACCTGCGCGTCGGGCACACCTATCTGCCCGGTGACCGCTGGAGCAACATCGAGGGCAGGCCCGACTTCCTGGAGGCGTGGGCCGACTGGCGCACCAAGCGCGCCGACCGGATGTTCGTCCTCAACGTGCCGATGATGGAGCGCAACGAGGACCGCCTCTCCGACCAGCAGGTCCGCTTTCTGCTGCGCCGGGCCGCGGCCGGTCAGTTCGACGAGCACTACCGCGTCCTCGCGAAGCGTCTGGTCGACCTGAAGGTGCCGGACACGGTGATCGTGCTCGGCTGGGAGATGAACGGCACCACGTACTCCCATCGTTGCGGTCCGGACCCGGAGTCCTGGAAGAAGTACTGGAACAGGATCGTCACCACCATGCGGTCGGTCCCGGGCCAGAAGTTCAAGTTCGACTTCAATCCGACGCGCGGCCGGGACGCCGTTCCGTGGACCCAGTGCTATCCGGGTGACGACACCGTCGACATCATCGGCATGGATTCCTACGACCAGCCGTCGGGAATCACTTTCGACCAGCAGATCAAGGAGCCCTACGGCCTCCAGGAGCACGTCGATTTCGCGAAGGCCCACGGAAAGCCCATCTCCTATCCCGAATGGGGGCTTTTCCGCAACGGGGACAATCCCGAGTACATGAAACGCATGCTCGCCTGGATGGACGAGCACAAGCCGCTGTACAACACGTTGACCGACTACTGCCCGCACGGTGTGTGGCAGTGCTCGGACAACCCGAAGTCGTCCGAGGTCTACCGTTCGGTGCTGTTCGGCCGGACCGGTGAGCCGACCACGGAACCGACCACCGAGCCGACCAAGCCCACCGAGCCGACGGCACCGCCGACCACCCCGCCCACCACCGAGCCCACGAAGCCGCCCACCCCGACGACCCCGCCCAGCTGCTCGCCGCTGCAACTGGGCGACTGGGTGGAGTACTGGCTCGGCGGGAAGCTGTGCCTGCGCTTCGACTGGTACTCGCGCAACCGCTAGCCGCACCCGCCGGCGGCGGCAGGCCCCCTCAGGACCTGCCGCCACCGGCACGCTCCCTCCACCCGTGCCAGCGCAGCAGCAGTTCCTTGCCCCACCGCCGCGCGGCCACGTCGCACAGGACCGCGGTCAGCAGCGGGGCCGTGTGCCTGCGCGCCAGCAACAACCTCTGGTTCACGACCTGTTCGGGCCGCCAGTGCTGCTTGTACGGCTCGTTGCCGCGCAGCAGGCTCAGCGTGCCGCGCGCGTGCTCACTGCACGCGTCGAGCAGCATCACCGCCACGTCCGCCTTGCGTTCCCGCAGCCGCGGATGGGCCCCGTACAGATAGCCGCCGGCCAGCCGCCGCGACAGCAGCGTCAGGTCCACGGCCACCACGTCGTCGTCGAGCCGGAACTCGGTGACCACCGCGTCCCCGGAGCGCACCATCGGCCCGACCGAGCGCACCAGGTGGTCGCAGAACCGCGGCCGCAGATGTTCCGACGTCACCTTCCTTCCCTGCCACTGAAGTTGATGCAGCTCGATGAGCCGCCGCAGCGCCGTGTCCACCTCGTCCGGGTGGACGACCGTGCGCTCGACCCCGAGCGAGGTCAGCTTGCGCAGCTTGGCGCGCACCCGCTGCTGGGCCTTCGTGGACGGCAGCCGGGCCACCAGCTCGTCCATCGGTACGGCGGGCAGCTCCAGGCACACCGAGTCGCCGACCCGGCGCCGGGGCCCGCTCCAGTGGTCGTAGATCCGCTCGGCCGCGCCGCCCGGGCGCACCTCGCGGAAGTCGACCAGCGCGGTGCGGGCCGCCCGGGCGAGACCGTCGGTGAGGGCGGCCACGGCCTCCTCGCCCCGCCCGTCGTCCAGCAGGACGTCCCCGTAGTCGGAGATCGCTCCGCCCAGCGGCACCAGGGAGGGCACCGGGCGGCCCACCCGCATCAGCGGGGCGGCGGCGACCAGTTCGCCCTCGTGCCGGACCAGAACCAGCCTCAGGCGCCCGGGCCTGCCGTACGACAGCCACCAGGAGTGCAGCCAGGCGTGGCTCTGGAACGGGGTCGCGGACTCGCACCGGCGGTACAACCCGTCCCACTCGGGGCCGAGTTCGGCGAAGGCCCGCTCGTCGGTGACCAGGTGGGTCGTGTACGTCACAGCTGTCCGTGGGCTTCGGCGGCCACGGCGGGGGCCGGCACCGACGCCGGACGGCCCTGGTCCCGGCCGGTGCGCCGGGGCCGGGCCAGCAGCACCAGGCCACCGAGCAGTCCGCCCGCGCTCGCGCCGACCAGGCCCGTCACCGCGGGGGAGGCGGAGGAAGGCTCGGTGGGCTTGGTGGCGCGGGCGAACTGCTGAAGCTCGACGTTGGTGGCGCTCTTGGTGTCGTTCGCGTGCCGGGTCAGGGCGCGGGAGACCGCGTTGGCCATGTCGGCGGCCAGGTCGGGGCGGTCGGAGGTGGCCGTGATGGAGACCATCGGGGCGTCCGGCGAAGTCGCCGTCTGGACACTCGACTTGAGCGTGCGCACCGGCACTCCGGCCCACACCTGGGCGTCGCCGAGCACCGCGACCTGCGTGGCGACCCGGCCGTAGGCCTGCGCGAAGCCCAGCGCGGACGCCGAGTCGGACTTCTCGGTCGGTACGGCGACGACATAGGCCGTGGCCGTGTACGCGGGCGGCTTCGCGAGGCCGTAGACCCCGCCGAGCAGTCCGCCCGCTAGGGCGCCCGCGGCGATCAGGGACCAGGCCGGAAGAGCCTTGACGCGGCCCAGCGGCGAGGGGCGGCGGGGGCTGGTGGGAAGGTCGGTGGTGGTCATGAGGAACTGGCTCCCTGGGGTGACGGGGACACGGAAGGAGCGGCCACGGCGGCCGCGTAGACGTCCATCAGCTGGGCGGCACTGCGAGTGATGCTGTAGTGGTGGGCGGCCTCCGGCGCGGCGCGCGGACCGGTGTCGTGCGCGCGGGTGGCCGCCACCGCGCGGGCGAACGCGGTGGGGTCGCAGGCGACCTGGCGGGCCGCACCCGTGCTCTCGGGCGGCAGGTCCTCGATCGCCGGGCAGGAGGCGTAGAGCACGGGCAGCCCGGCCGCCAGCGCCTCCACGGCCGCGAGCCCGAAGGCCTCCTCCGGAGAGGGGGAGGCCAGCACGTCCATCGCGGAGGTGAGGGAGGGCAGGTCCGGGCCCGGGGAGCCGTCCGGGGCGTAGGGCCGTTCGCCGGTGAACAGGACCCGGTCGGCCACGCCCGCCTCGTGCGCGGTGCGCCGGAGGTGGTGCTCCTCGGGCCCCCCGCCCACCAGCACCAGCCGGCAGATCTCGGGGAGCTGGGCGAGGGCGCGGATCAGGACGTCGAACCGCTTGCCCGGGTGCAGGCGCCCGATGCCTCCGACGACGTACGCCGTCTCGGGCAGCCCGAGAGCCTGCCGGGCACGCAGCCGGCGGGCCGGGTCGAAGCGGAAGCGGTCCAGGTCGATGCCGTTCGGCACGACCGCGATCCGGGGCGCGGGCACGCCCCAGTGCCGCAGGCGGGCGGCGACCGTGGGCGAGACGGCGACCGTGGACCGGCCGAGGCGCTCGCTGGCCAGGTACAGGCCGCGCACCCCCCTGGTGAGCCTGCGGCCCTCCATCTGTGAGTCGCCGAGGGAGTGTTCGGTGGCCACGATCGCCCGCACCCCCGCGAGCCGCGCCGCGAGCCTGCCGTAGACGCAGGCCCGGTAGAGGTGGGTGTGCACGAGGTCGTAGCCCCCGGACCGGATGTGGCGCACCAGCCGGGGCAGCGCCCCCAGGTCCCGGTTCCCGGCCATCCCGAGGTGGGTCACCCGTACGCCGTCGGCGACAAGCCCGTCCGCGACCGCGCCCGGGTTGGTCAGCGTCACGACCTCGCAGTCGACCGGCAGGTGCCTGAGCAGCAGCCGCAGTTGCTGCTCGGCACCGCCCACGCCGAGACCGGTGATGACATGCAGGGCCCGCACCTCAGATCCCCTCGACGGGACGGCGGCGCAGCCGGTGCAGCCGGTGTTTGAGGAACAGGCGTACGGCGGTGTCCCGCTGGCCGATGTGGACGCGGGGCAGCGCGAGGGGGCCGTTGATCGGGCCCGGGTCGATGGCGCAGGCGTAGTGGTACCCGGCGTCCCGGACGGTGTCCACCGCGCGCCGGTCGAGCGTGCCGTACGGGTAGCAGAAGCCGCCGACCGGTGTGCCGGTCAGCTCCACCAGGAGGGCCCGGCTCTCCACGATCTCGGACTTGAGCGTGACGTCGTCCGCCTGCGTCAGGTCGAGGTGGGTCAGCCCGTGCGAGCCGATCTCGACGCCGGCTTCGGCGGCCTCGCGGATGCCGTCGGCGGTGAGCAGGGGCTTGCGCGGGCCGAGCGGGTCCCACGCGTTGTCGCCGCCGAGTCTGCCGGGCAGCACGAAGAGGGTGGCGCCGAAGCCGTGGCGCGTGAGGACCGGCAGGGCGTGATCGAGGAAGTCGGCGTAGCCGTCGTCGAAGGTGAGCCCGACCAGGCCCGCGCGGGTGGGCGCGGCCAGGAGCGCGGACACGGAGACGCCCCGCAGCCCGCGGCGGCCCAGCCAGGACAGCTGGCGGTCGAGCCGGTCGGGCGTGACGGTGACGCGGTAGGGGTCCTCGGAGCAGTCGCCCACCGAGT
This sequence comes from Streptomyces sp. NRRL B-3229, assembly GCF_000719505.1. Taxonomy (NCBI): domain Bacteria; kingdom Bacillati; phylum Actinomycetota; class Actinomycetes; order Kitasatosporales; family Streptomycetaceae; genus Streptomyces; species Streptomyces sp. NRRL B-3229. The sequence continues at coordinate 136,652 of NZ_JOGP01000002.1, forward strand.
GGTACATCGCGATCCACGGGGTGGAGTCAGTGGCTGCGGCCATGAGTGAGCCTTCGTGTGACGGAGTGGACGGACTGGAGTACCGGAGCGAGACCCTGGGCGCCCATGGCCCGGGCGAGCAGGAGGAACACGGTGAGCACGGTCGCGGCGCCCGCGGCCAGACCGGTCAGCGGGTCGTCGAGGCGGCTCGCCACGAAGGCGCCCGCCAGGGTCGCGACCACCGCCGCCCGTACCGGCCTGCTCAGCTCGGCGAGCACCTGCCGGGTGCGGATCGGCACGCTGCGGCGGCGCATCCCGGCGAGCAGCAGCGCGGCCGTGACGGTGATGCCTGCGGCGTTGGCGGCGGCGATCCCGAGGACGCCCCAGGGGCCGACCGTCCAGGCGCCGACCCAGGAGGTCACGATGATCCCGCCGACCATCGCGGAGACCGGGTACCAGCTGGGGCGGCCCGCCGAGAAGTAGGAGCGGACCAGCGCGCCGGTCAGGGTCTGGCCCAGCAGTCCCAGCGCGTACACCCGCATGACGTCCGCGGTGGCCGTCGTGTCCCGGACCGTGAACGCGCCCCGCTGGAAGAGGAGTTCGATGATCTGCGGGGCGCACGCGATCACCGTGGCGGCGCCGAGCAGCACCACGCAGGCCGCGAGCGCCAGGTCCCGTTCCACCCGGCCGCGCGCCCGCTCCACGTCCCCGTCGGCGAGGGCGCGGGCGACCACCGGGAAGGTGACCGTGCACAGCATCAGCGACAGTGTCATGGGGATCTGCGCGACCTTCTGCGCGTAGTTCAGGTGCGAGATGGCGCCGGCGGGGAGCGTGGAGGCGAGGAACCGCTCGATGAGGACCTGGGACTGCCGGCACAGCGCGAAGAGCAGCACGGTCGCGACCAGGGCGACGGTCACGGCACGCTGCCCGTCGGCTTCGACGGGCAGCGTCTGCTCCACCTTCCGGCGGCGCAACTGCCTCACGAAGGAGGGGAGTTGGATCAGTGCCATCAGGCCGCTGCCGATCGCCACCCCGAGCGCCGCCGAGCGCACCCCCCAGTGCCCGCCGAGGGCGAACATCGCGGCGATGATGCCGGTGTTGTACGCCACGTAGATCGCCGCCGCGGCCACGAAGCGGCGGTGGGCGCGCAGGGCCGCGCTGAAGTAACCGGTGAGCCCGAAACCGAGCACGCACAGCGCGGTCAGCCGGGTGCAGTCGACGGCGAGCGCGGGATCGGGCAGGCCGGGGGCCAGGGCCTCGACCAGATAGGGGGCGGTGCCGGCGATCAGCGCGGACACGGCGGCGAAGGCGAGACAGAGCCGGGGCAGCGTCGACGCGACCAGTGCGCGGACCGGGTCGCCCGGGGCACCCTGCGCCCGCCGGGCCAGCGCCAGGCTGAACGCCGGGATCAGGGCGAACGCCAGCCCGTCCTCGATCAGCAGCGTGGACGCGAACTCCGGGACGGTCCAGGCGACCAGGAACGCGTCGGTCTCGCTCCCGGCCCCGAACAGCCGCGCCAACGCCTGGTCCCGGACCAGCCCGAGCAGAGCGCCGGCGATGGACAGCACGGCGGTGACGAGGGTGGCCTTGGCGAGGAACCGCCGGGAGACGGGGGTGAGTTCGCCTTCGGCGGGATGAGCGGCCGGATGGGTGGCGGGACGGGCTGGGGGACGGGCGGTCGAGCGGTCGGCGGGACGGGCTGGGGGGCGCGCCGGGGGACGGTCCAGGGGAGCGGGGGCGGCGGTGGCGGACAGGTGGGCGTTGCCGGTTCCCCGGGTGGTGCCGTCGGTGGGCGTTCGAGGAGTGGTGGCGGGGTCCTGAGCGGGAGCGGGGGGCGATCCGGCGGAGACGGGGCTTGAGCCGCGGGAGGCGGTGCGCGCGGGTGGCCGGGTGCCGGCCGGGGCGTGGACCGTTCCGTAGGTCGAGGTCGTACGGCCGCTCAGGGGGCCGAACAGCGGGCCGCTCGCGCGAGCGGGAGCGGTGGTGGAGGCGGGCGTCACGGGACCTACATCCGTGCGGCTGCTCGTGGCCGTGGTGTCCGTGGCTGTACGGCTGTTCGTGGGGGCGGCGGGGCCCACGTCCGTACGGCTGTTCGTGGGGGCGGCGGGACCCACGTCCGTACGGCCGCTCGCGGTGGCGGGATCCGGGGCGGTACGGCTGCTCGCGGGTGTGGGATCCGTGACCGTGCGGCTGCTCGGGGTGGCGGGATCCGTGGCCGTATGACGGCCCGCAGCCGTAGGACCCGTGGTCCCGCGGCCGCTCCCGGGTGTCCCCGGTGAGGCCTGTGGCTCCCGGGGTGTCCGTGGGCCCGTCACCCTCATCGTGCCGCGGCCTTCCCGGCCGGTTCGCGCACCGGGACCGCACGCCCGGGCGGCTCCTCGGTGCCGTGGGAGGCCAGCGACCACCACGCCACCAGGCCGAGGCAGACCGCCGTCAGGACCGTCGAGGGGCCGCCGATGTCGGCGTACGCGAAGTCGGTCAACTGCCAGACCAGCAGCCCGCAGGCGACCAGCGCGCAGTCGAGGCCGGGGCCGCCCCGGCGTACCCGCACCAGCCGCCGCAGGCCGCAGACCAGCAGCGCGAGCCAGCCGCCCGCGAGGGCCAGCAGCCCGATCAGGCCCTGTTCGGCGAGGATCAGCAGGTACATGTTGTGCGGGGACAGCAGCGGCTGCCGGACGAACCCGGTGCCCGCGCCCTCCGTGTCGCTGCCCGCGGACAGCGCCAGCGAGGCGTGCGCGTCCCGGTGCTCCGGGAAGCCCTTCAACCCCACGCCGGTCAGCGGGTGTTCACGCCACATGCCGACGGCCGCCGCCCACATGGTGTACCGGTCGGTGACGGACTGGTCGGGCGCGTCGGTGACCTGCGTGATGCTGTCGACGCGCTCCTGGAGCATCGCCGAGCCAACCCCGAAGCCGCCGACCAGGATCACCCCGAGGGCGGCCACCACCGCCCCCACCTTCAACGCCCGCCGCAGTCCTGCCAGCAGCAACTGGACGACGATCGTCACCACCGTGGCGATCCACGCGCCCCGGCTGAAGGAGAGCGCCAGCGGGACCAGCAGCGCGAGCGCACAGCAGGCGGCGACCGTGCCCTGCCGTACCGAACTCCGCCCCAGCGCCAGTCCCACCGCGCACACCAGCCCGAAGGACACCACGGTCGCCATGCCCATCACGTCCTGCGCCCCGAAGGTGCCGACGGCCCGGATCTCCTCGCCCTGGTAGGAGGCGCCGGTGCCGGTCAGGAACTGGTGGACGCCGAGCGCCCCCTGCCACAACGCCAGCCCCACGAACGCCCAGGCCACCAGCCGGAAGTCGGCCCGGCCGCGGACCAGCAGCAGCACGGCCGCCGGGACCAGCACGAAGATCTGGAGGTAGCGGCCCAGACCGCCGAGCCCGGCGCCGGGGGAGGAGGCTCCCGTCGCGGCCACGGCGAGCCCGATCACCGGCAGCCCCAGCAGCGCCACGGCCGTGCGGGACAGGGGCCGCCGACGCTCCCGTACCAGACGCAGCCCGCAGGACAGCACCGCCAGCGCGGAGACCGCGTCGGCGGGACCCGCGCCGCCCTCGCCGCCCGGGCCGAGGGGCAGGGCCAGCAGGGCGATCACCAGCAACACCGGCAGCACCGGGGGCAGTTCACGAAGGCGGGCCAGGACCGGCGGGCGGGCCGGCAGCGACTCGGCGTGGGGCGCGTGGGTCATGCCGCTCAGCTCCCCGTCGGGCGCACGAGGGAGGCCGCGGTGCGCAGCAGGATGCAGACGTCCTGCCACAGCGACCAGTTGTCGATGTAGGCGTTGTCGAAGCGGGCCCGGTCCTCGATCGAGGTGTCACCGCGCAGCCCGTGGACCTGGGCGAGCCCGGTGATGCCGGTCCGCATCCGGTGCCGGGCCGCGTAACCGGGGTAGGTCTGGCTGAACTTCGTGACGAAGTAGGGGCGTTCGGGGCGCGGCCCGACCAGGCTCATGTCGCCCCGCAGCACGTTCCACAGCTGGAGCAGCTCGTCCAGCGAGGTCTGGCGCAGGAAGCGGCAGAACCACGACATCCGGATCTCGTTCGCCACGCTCCACCGGGTCGCCGACTCGTGCTCGTCGACCGGGCGGTGGGTGCGGAACTTCAGCAGGGTGAACGGCTTGCCGTCCTTGCCGATGCGCTCCTGCCGGAACACCACCCCGGGTCCGTCGGTGAGCCTGAGCACCACCGCGCACACCAGCAGCAGCGGGCTGACCAGCAGCAGCAGGCTCCCGGACACGGTCACGTCCAGCAGCCGCTTACCGACGCTGCCGCGCCGCCGTACGCCCATGTCCAGGCGGCGACAGGAGAATCCGGCGAGCTGGTGGCGGCTCTCGTAAGACGGCGAGTCCGCGTCCACCTCCCACACCGAGCAGCCGGACTCCGCGAGCGCCCGCAGCAGCGGCCCCTGCTCGGTCCGTACGGAGGGATGGACGGTCAGGACGTCCCGTACGCCGTTCTGGATCAGGGCGCGCTGGACCTCCTCGCCGGTCGTCAGCACCGGGAGGCCGTCACCGCCGTCGGGCTGGTCGGCCACGATGCCCACCGGCCGTACCCCGCACCGCGGATGGCGCTGCACGGCGGCGGCCACCCGCTGGGCGGTACCCGCGGGGCCGACCACGAGGGCCGCGCGCGGCCGGGCGAGCCGGGCGGTGCGGCGCCGCCAGTGCACGGTGCCGCGGCCCGCGCAGGCCACCGCCGACTGGATCAGGAATCCGGCGGTGAGCGTGCCGGCGCCCAGGGCGAGGGCCGGGTCGTAGGCGGCGACGAGGGCCGCGACCGCGAGCCACGCCACCGCGATCCGGCCGCAGACGGTGGGCAGTTCGTCGAGGATGCCGGGCACCGCCCGGGGCAGCTGCGGCCGGAGCAGTATCGACGCGGCTACCAGCACCGCCGCGAGCAGCGGATGGCGCAGGGCCTCGGCCATCGCCGAGGCGCCGATCAGCGCGGCGAGGGCGTCGGCCGCGAGCAGCGGCACCGGCGAGGCGGGCCGGGCCGGGGGCCGCCGCAGCGGGAACCGGAAGCCGGTGGTGGTGCCGCGCGGCGGCATGAGCGAGACAGGCGAGAATCGCAGATTCCGTGGCTGTCCGCCGGGCGAGGGGACGGTACTTTCCGCGGTCACGAGTGGATGGACTCCCTGTATTCGGTGGGCGCGAGGCGCCCTGCGAACTCGCCGCCGAGGAGCTCGCGGTACACGTCCGCCACCGCCCCGGCCGTGTGCTTCACGTCATGGGTGGCCAGGACGTGCCGACGGCCCTGGTGGCCGAGCGACTCGCGCAGCAGCGGGTCGAGCAGCAGATCGGAGACGGCACGCGCGAGGGCGGCCGGACTGCCCGGCGGTACCAGGCAGTGGGGTGCGAGACCGGGCGGCAGGCTCTCCCGGGCGCCGTCGACGTCCGTCACCACCACAGGCCGCCCGCACGCCATCGCCTCCAGCGGGGCGAGCGCCATGCCCTCCCAGCGCGAGGGCAGCACGACCAGGTCGGCGGCCTGGTACCAGGGCACGATGTCCTGGACGCTGCCCGCGAACAGGACGGACCGCGGCGATCTGCTCCGCAGCGCCTCCGCGTCGGGGCCGTCACCCACCAGCACCAGCCGGGCGCCGGGCACGCGCGCGAGGATCGACTCCCACGCCCGCAGCAGCACGTCCTGCCCCTTCTGCCGGCACAGCCGCCCCACGCACATCACGAGCGGGGCCGCCGGATCGACTTCGGGCAGCAGCGTCGCGCGGACGGTCCCGACGGCGGCGGGGTGGAAACGCTCGGGCTCGATGCCGTTGGGAATCACGCTCCAGCGGGCGGCGATCCCGGCGCGCACGCCGGTCGCACGCTCAGCCGCGCTCACGCACACCACACGGTGCGCCCAGCGCGCCCCCTCCCGTTCCCACCGCAGCGCGAGCGCCGAGGTGAGCCCGCCGACCGCCTCGAACGACCAGGCGTGCGGCTGGAACACGGTGGGGATCCGTCCCCGCACCGCGAGCCGGCCCGCGAGCCCGGCCTTCGCGCTGTGCGCGTGCACCAGGTCGGGCCGCACCGCGCCGATCACGCGGGAGAGCCCCCGTACCTCCTGGGGGAGCGCACGACCGGGCGAACGGGTCGCGGGCCAGTGGTGCACCTCGGCGCCGACGGCCCGGAGCGCGCCGGTGAGCGGGCCGTCCGGGCAGGCGACCGTGACGTGCAGGCCCGCCGCGAGCTGGGCCCGCGCCAGGTCCGTCACCACCCGGGCGACTCCGCCGTCCACGGGCTGGGTGAGGTGCAGGACCCGTGGCCGAGTGTCGGTGGCTGACTGCTGCATGCGCGGTTTCCTCGCTCACGGGTGGTGCTCAAGAGGGGCGGGAACGCGCCTCACTGACGGGCGTCGACGGCGGCGCAGAGCACACCGGCCCACGCCGCGTCGCGCTGGGCAACGAGCCGGAAGGCCAGCTGGTCACCGCCGGACCCGGGCACCTTGCCGAGATCGAACACATCGGAGCCGCGCCCGAGGGTGTTCGAGCGGGAGGGCCGACACCGTCCAGCCGCTGGTCCGGGCTCACCGATGGTCGAATTCGGTACGCCCGTACGGGGGTTGGCGGCCCCCGGGTGGGCTCCACCCACCCGGCCGTCCGTCGAAAGGGTGAGCGAGTCACCCGTGCGGCCCCCGCCGTCGTCGTGCGCCGCGCGGTCTCCGGGCGAGGAGGCCTGGACGCGGCTCCCCCGTTCGCCGGGGGCGGGTGGGCTGCCGGTCGCGGCGAGAAGGGGCGAAGCCGGCGCCGGGGAGCGGCGCGGCGGCGGACCGGGGGATGTGCGCATGACCGGCGTGGCCCTTCCGGAACGTACGGACCCTATGAATGCGACGAGATGCCCATAGGGGTGCTTCGGGAGGTCCGCAACACTAGCCGCTATCCGTATTAATCAGGCTAAAGGGGGCAAGTGTGTCGAGATGGCGCAGCCGGGCCTTTCGTGAGATCACCCCATTGGGGGCACAACCCCCGGGCGTGCGACGCGTTGACACAGCGCCGGGCATCCCCGCCCGGATGTTTGTGTCAACCCAAGGAGCAGCTCTCCATGTCGCGTATTGCGAAGGGCCTGGCCCTGACGACCGTTGCGGCCGCCGCCGTTGCGGGTAGCGCCGGCCTCGCCGCCGCCGACGCCGGTGCCCAGGGTGCCGCCGCCCACTCCCCGGGCGTGCTGTCGGGCAACGTCGTCCAGGTTCCGGTCCACGTCCCGGTCAACGTCTGCGGCAACACCGTCAACGTGATCGGCCTGCTGAACCCCGCGTTCGGCAACGAGTGCGTCAACGGCTGACGTCGACGTCACCCTCTTTGCCGGCCGGGCTCCCGTGACTCCATCACGGGAGCCCGGCCGGTTCTCGTTCTCCGGGGGTCCTTCCGGTTGGCGCCCGGCCGCCGATTCGGTCCCCCGTACGGGTGATCGGGTGTTCGATCCGTCAACCCGGCGTGATCCGGTCCTCACCAGGAGGATCGCGCGGTTGACGAGACGGGCGGGAGAGCGTGCCGTAGTCGATCGGTTGCAGAGCGCGAGGGGTGATTCCACGGTGGGTCCAAGATCCTCGTGCATCGAAAGGAACACCCCCCATGCCTGGTCTGCCCGTCCGGCGTATCGCCTCCTCCGCCCTCTGCGGCGCCCTGTTGCTGGGGCTCGCCGGGCCGGCCGCGGTGGCGGCCGAGCACCCGTCGGCGCGCAGCCGCGTCCAGGCGGCCTCCCGGGCCCCCGTTCCCGGCGCGGACGGGCTGCTCGCCCAGGTCCGGAGCCTGGGCAACCTCGGCACCGTGCTCTCCCCGGTCACCGACCTGCTGAACGCCGTGCTGAAGGCGGACGACGGCCGGCTCTCCACCGAGCAGGCGACCACGCTCGGAGACGCCGTGAAGGCCGCGATCGCCAAGGCCGGCGCGGCGGCTCCTGCTGCTCCGTCGGTTCCATCCGTACCGGCGGCGCCCGCCGTGCCTGCCGTACCGGCGGCGCCCGCCGTGCCCGCCGTGCCGTCGGCCCCTGCCGTGCCCGCCGTGCCGTCGGCCCCTGCCGTGCCCGCCGTGCCGTCGGCCCCTGCCGTACCGGCGGTGCCGGCTCTGCCGCAGACGTCGACGGGCACCCTGCCGGCCGGTTCGCTCCCCGCGCTCCCGGTGGCTGCCCCGCTCGCCCAGCCTGCCAAGAGCGATGCCGATTCCAGGGCCGTGGCCGCCGCGAAGCTCCCGGCCGACCTCGTCGCCGACGCGCTCGCCGGTCTCCAGGAAGCGGTCGACACCCTGCTCACGGCCGTCACCTCCGGCGACGTCTCGCAGGTCGTCCCGGCCGTCACCGATGTCCTGACCGACCTGGTCAACATTCTCGTGGCCACGCTGCTGAGCGGGGGCCTGCCGCTGCCCGACCTGCCGGGGCTGCCCGCGCTGCCGAGCCTGCCCAACGAGCCGGGCCTGCCGACCCTGCCGACCGCCCCGACCCTGCCGACTCTGCCGACGGGTTCGCTGCCGGCCGCGTAAGGCGTTCGCACTCTCCCTGCTCGGGGCGCTCCGTTGTGCCGGCCCCACCGGGCCGGCACAACGGCTTTTTCATGAAAGCCCAATTACTGCGCGCGGGGTTTCCCCCGTGGGGGAGAGATCGTTGGACACGGTGTCCGAATTCGTCCCGGTGACGTGAGTTGCCGAAAGGAAGGAACCCGATGAAGTCCCTGAAGGCTGCCGCTGTAGTTGCCGGTTCCCTGGCCCTCGCCGGTGCCGCCGCGCCCGCGTTCGCCTACAGCACCGCGGACCTCACGCCCACCAGCCTCAACGGCGCTGTGAACACGCTCACCAGCGGCCGGCTCGAGCCCGCCGACGTGGCGCCGCTCCAGCACCAGTCGGACGCTCTCGACACCGAGAACAAGGACTCCGTGCTCAACACCGTGAAGGGCGCGACCACCACGCTCAACTCGGGCGGTCTGCTCGGCGGACTTCCGCTCCAGAGCTGAGCTCTCCTCCGTGCCGTCAGGACCGGTGCCCGCCTCAAGGGACCGGTCCTGTCAGCCTGTTCGAGGGCGTTTCCCTCGTTCGTGTGGAGCGGGCGCGGGCGCTCCCCCGGTCGGGTGAGAAGGCGGCCGGCGGCCGGTCGGCGCGTCGATAAGGTCGCGCGGTGACCTCAACCTCAAGCGAAACCCGCCCCTTCAACGCCCCCGACCTGGGCACTCTCGTCGTGATGGCCTGGAGCGGCGAAGCTCCCGACGGCGACATGCCCTACCTCCTCGCCTACTCCCTCGGGGACGGCGCGGCCGGCCCGGAAGGCTCGACGGCCGCCGTGGAGGCGCTGCTGGAGAACAACGGCCTGCCGGTCGGCGGCGACCTCGTCGACGGCAAAGCGCGGCCCAGCCTCCCGGTCAGCCTGCTCGTCGAGTCCGGCTCCGCAGTCGTCAGCATGCCGGGCTTCAACGCCCAGTGCGTCCCGCCGCCGGAGTGGCTCGCGGCCGTCGAGGAACGCGGCTTCTGCTACTTCGTGTTCACCACCCGCCCCTGGCCCGAGGCCGAGCCGGGCAAGCCCGTCGACCCCGAGGCACTGGCCGCCTTCGCGGGTGCCGAGGAGACCCTGAACGAGGCCGCGCACATCGTGCTGGCGCCCCGCGCCCTGCGCGGCTGATGGAGCGGACCGCGGACAGCGGCCGTGATGAGGGTGCGGACCGGACCGCGGGCGGCAGCAGAGCCTTCGCCGCGCTGCTGGTGATCACGGGGGCCGCCGGACTGCTGGCCTCCTGGGTTATCACCCTCGACAAGTTCAAGCTGCTCGAGGACCCGGACTTCACCCCGGGGTGCAGTCTGAATCCGGTGGTGTCCTGCGGCAGTGTCATGAGGAGCGACCAGGCCTCGGCCTTCGGGTTCCCCAACCCCATGCTGGGCCTGGCCGCCTACGCCGTCGTGATCTGCGTCGGCATGAGCCTGCTGGCCGGAGCCCGTTTCCCGCGCTGGTACTGGCTGACCCTCGACGCCGGCTGCCTGTTCGGCGTCGGGTTCGTGTCCTGGCTCCAGTTCCAGTCGCTGTACCGGATCAATGCGCTGTGCCTGTGGTGCTGTCTGGCCTGGGTCGCCACCGTCGTGCTGTTCTGGTACGTCACGTCGTTCGCCGTACGGCACCGATTCCTGCCCGCGCCGGGCGGGTTGAGGAGCTTCCTCGACGAATTCACCTGGGTGCCACCGGTGTTGCACCTCGGCGTCGTCGGCATGCTGGTCCTGACCCGGTGGTGGGACTTCTGGACGAGCTGATCGGCATATGTCCGACTACTGCGGCAGTCGGGGGAATCTTGTACTGGTCCCCGGCCCGGAATCGTTACGGAGTGAGGACGTTGAGCTTCCCGACTTCCGACTCCGGCTCCGGACGCCGGATCCCGATTCCCGAAAGGCACCGTACCTGAGATGAAGTCGACCACCCGAGGAACCATTGCCGCCGTCATCACGGGCGTAGCGGCCGCGGTGGGCGCCGCGACCCCCGCCGCCGCGGTGGACACGGTTCCGGTCCCCGTGCCGCTGGAGGGCGTCGAGAACTCCCTCGGCATGCAGCTGCCGAAGCTGGGCGCGGAGCTTCCGCTGCTGACGCCGGGCGCGCCCGAGGGCCCGCAGTACGTCGAGGGCCGGCTCATCCCGGAGCGGGTGCTGCCGCAGGTGCCGATCGGTGGCGCGCTGCCCGGCGCGGGTCTTCGCACCCCGCTGCCGCACCTCCTCGGCGACGACTTCGACCACGTCGGTGTCGAGGCTCCCGCCTCCGACCTGCGCACCCTCGCGCCGGGCCTGACCGTGGACGCCCCGCTCACCGCCCCCAACCCGGACAACTTCGGCCTCCCGGACGCCAAGCTCCCCCAGGTGGGCCTCCTCGCCCCCGTCCTCCAGACGGTCCCGGGCGCCGACCTGGTGACGGGACCGGGCCAGTAGCACCGAGCCGTACGAAGGAGCTGTACGAAGCAGCTGTACGAAGCAGCCGTACGAAGGGGCCCGAGCGCCGCTGCCCGGGCCCCTTCGCTTTTCACCGCCCCCTTCGCCCCCGCCCGCTTGCGCCTCCCCTTTCACCACCCCTGTTCACCTACCCGGCCCTTCGACGGTGACCGCGAGGGGGTTCGGGCGGTTACCGGTACGGACAACCCGAACCGGAGGAGCAGCGATGGTCGTGAGTGTCGAAGTGGCGGCGGTGGGGACGGCGCGGAGTCGCGGCAGCCGACGCCCGCGCGGTGGATCCGCCCGGGTGAGCCGGCGGGACGTGCTGCTGGGGCTCTTCGGACCGGTGGCCGTGGCCGCCGCGTTCGTCCCGGTCGCCGCCGCCACGCGGTCGCTGCGCGCGGCCGAACCGCCCGCGGACATCGTCTTCGACGAGACCTACCGCGGCCGCCGCATCCGGGGCATCAGGACCTCCGCCACCAGCGCGGGCCGCGTCTTCGACGACGTCACCCAGTGGCACGTCACCATCGACGGCCGGCCCCTGCACCTGATGCGCCGTGCCGACGGCACCTGGCTGAGCATGGTCGACCACTACCGGTCGTACAGGACACCGCTCGAAGCCACCCGCGCCGCCGTCGACGAACTCGGGCCCGGGCGGCAGCTGCGTGAAGGAACAGAGCCACACATGGGGGGAGACCATGGCGTACACGCGTAAGGACGTCAGCACACTGACCGCCGGCGAGAGGCGGCGGTTCGTGAAGGCGATGCTGGAGGTGAAACGGCGCGGCGAGTACGACGAGTTCGTCCGCACCCACATCGAGTACTACAACTCCGACGGGGAGGACGGCCTTCGGACGGCCCACATGGCGCCGTCCTTCCTGCCCTGGCACCGGCGCTTCCTGCTGGACCTGGAGCGGGCGCTGCGGCGCGTCGACTCGTCGGTGACGGTGCCGTACTGGGACTGGACCCGCGACCGTACGGCGACCTCGGCGCCCTGGACCAGGGACCTGCTCGGCGGCAACGGCCGGCGCTCGGACCGGCAGGTGACGACCGGGCCGTTCGCCTGGGCGACCGGCAACTGGACCCTCAAGGAGGGCGTCACCGACGCGGAGTTCCTCACCCGGGACCTCGGGCGTGCCGCCAACCCGATCGCGCTGCCGACGAAGAGCGAGCTGGAGGGGGCGCTCGCCGACCCGGTCTACGACGTCTCGCCCTGGGACTCCACGGTGACCAGCGGCTTCCGCAACAAGCTGGAGGGGTGGGGGACCGGGCGGGGCAGCGTCGCCTGGCGCAACCACAACCGGGTGCACCGCTGGGTCGGCGGGGCGATGGTCGGCGGCGCGTCCGTCAACGACCCCGTCTTCTGGTTGCACCACGCCTTCATCGACCTGTGCTGGTACCGCTGGCAGCGGCGGCACGCGGGCGCCCGCTACCAGCCTGCCAGGCCGCCGGGTGCGGCGAGCGACCAGTGGCGACGGGTCGTGGCCCGCGGCGAGAAGCTGCCGCCGTGGGACGTGACGCCGGAACAGCTGGAGGACGTCAGCGGGATCTATCGGTACGCGTGAGATCCGATCGGTACGCGTGAGATCCGTGGGAGTGTGAAAAATCCACGGGCATGGCAAGAGCCCCGGCGCTCGAGGTGCCGGGGCTCTTGTGCGGGGTACGGACGGTCAGCCGCCGTAGCCGTAGCCGCCGTGTCCACCGGGGCCGGGGTTGCCCTTGTGGCCGCCGCCGTTGACGCAGGTGTTGCCGAAGGCCGGGTTCAGCAGGCCGATCACGTCCACGGTGTTCCCGCACACGTTGACCGGGATGTTGACCGGGACCTGGACGACGTTGCCCGACAGGACGCCGGGCGAACCGACGGCCTCGCCGTTGGCGCCCGCGTCCGCCAGCGCCAGGCCGGCGCCGCCGATGACCACGGCGCCGGTGCCGAGGGCGACACCCGCTGCCTTCGCGATGCGAGACATCACGTACTCCTTCTGACTCGTTGGGTGCGACGACAGGACGCGCCGTCGCACTCCCCCTTCAACGCGGCCACTCACTCCTGGTAACGGCGTTCGGGCGGTGGATCACCCTTTCTGAACAGCGGGGCCGGGTGCCGCTTCCGTGTGCGAGGGAAATTCGCTCGGAGCGGAGAGGGGCGCGCGGCTAGCCTCCGGACATGGCTACCGACACCGAACCGGTCGACCAAGTGATCCGTCTCTTCGCCGAGGAAAGCCGCGTGCGGGCCTTCGCCGCGGTCGCGCTGGGCGCCGGCACCCCTGCCGCGGTCGCCCGTACGGCGGGTCTGTCGGCGCGGGAGACGGCCGTGGCGCTGCACCGGCTGGGCGAGCAGGGCGTGGTGGTCGAGGGGGCCGACGGGGCCCTGGGGGTGGCGTACGACCTCTTCCGGGACCACGCGCGGGAGGCGGCGCGGCGTGAGCGCACCGTGGTGGGTCCGGTGGCGGGGGAGCCGGTGCTGCGGACCTTCGTCCGGGACGGTCGGCTGGTCCGGCTGCCGGCCCAGTGGACTCGCAAGAAGCTGGTGCTGCGGCACATCGCCGAGCAGACCTTCGAGCCGGGTGTCGCCTACCCGGAGCGGGTCGTCGACGAGAGGCTGCGGGCCTGGTGCGAGGACAGCGACGAGATCGACCATGTGACGCTCCGGCGCTACCTGGTGGATCTGCACCATCTGCGCCGGAGCGAGGGGATCTATCGCATGCCCTCCGCGGACGAGGCGTCAGGGGAGTCGTCGTACGGGTGAACCGGCCAGGTACGCCTCGATGTCCTCGACGGCCTGGCCGTAGTACGTCGCGTAGTTGGCCTGCGAGACATAGCCGAGGTGCGGGGTGGCGAGCAGGCGGGGGGCCGTCCGCAGGGGGTGGTCGGCGGGGAGGGGCTCGGTGTCGAAGACGTCCAGGGCCGCCCCGGCGATCCGGCCCTCGTGCAGGGCGGCGAGGAGGGCGTCCTGGTCGACGATCGCCGCGCGCGAGGTGTTGATCAGATGGGCGGTGGGCTTGAGGAGGGCGAGTTCGGCGGGGCCGAGCAGGCCCCGGGTGCGGTCGCCGAGGGCCAGGTGGACGGAGACGAAGTCGCCGGTGGCGAGGAGGTCCTGGAGGGACGGGGCGAGTTCCACGCCCACCTCGTCCGCGCGCTCCTGGGTGAGGTTCTGGCTCCAGGCGCTGACCCGCATGCCGAAGGCGAGGCCGACCTGGGCGACCCGGCTGCCGATCTTGCCGAGGCCGAGCAGTGCGAGCCGGCGGCCGTGCAGGTCGGCGCCGACGGTGGACTGCCAGGGGCCCTGGGCCCGCAGGGCGTTGCTCTCCTGGACGATCCCGCGGGCGAGGCCGAGGAGCAGCGCCCAGGTCAGCTCGACCGGCGGGGTCGACGAGCTGGCCGTGCCGCAGACGGTGACGCCGTGCGCCTCGGCGGCGTCGTAGTCGATGACGGTGTTGCGCATACCGGAGGCGACGAGCAGCTTCAGCCGGGGCAGGCGGGCGAACAGGGAGGCGGGGAAGGGGACGCGCTCGCGCAGGGTGACCACGATGTCGGCGTCGGCGAGAGCGGCGGCCAGCGCGTCCTCGTCGGCGAAGTGGCTGTCGTAGGAGACGATTTCGACCCGGTCCGCGAGCGGCGACCAGTCGGCGAGGGTGGTCGCCACCTGCTGGAAGTCGTCGAGCACGGCACAGCGCAGACGCATGTCGATCAGTCCCCCGTCGTGATGTCCGTCAGGATGATCGACTCTACGCCGCGTCACTGACAGTGGTACGAGGCGCTGTCAGTAGTAGTCGCGCATGATCTCGGTCGCCCAGGCGGGCTGGTCCGTGGGGCCCTGGGGGCCGAACTCGGCCATGTAGGGCTTGATGTCGAGGACCGGGGTGCCGTCGACGGCATCCAGGCCCTGGACATGGAGGTCGAGTCCGTCGGTGCGCAGCAGCCGGCAGCGGGAGACGCCGATGCGGTTGGGGCGGTTCTTGCCGCGCTGGGCGAAGATGCCGACCAGGGGCCAGTCGGTGTTGCCGCGGGGGTGCCGGGCGCCGGTCTCGACCTTCTCCGCCGGTACCCGGTCGAAGTGGTAGACGACCTCCAGGTGGGAGAAGGCGTCCAGCCCGGCGAGCGCCTCGGGCCCGAACCGGTCGGAGTCCAGCCGTATGACGGCGGTCTCCTTGCCCCAGTCGTCGTCCAGCACCTCGTCCCGTCCGCCGACGACCCGTCCCACGGGGACCGAGACGACCTCTTCCGGACTTTTCTCCTCGGGCACGCGGGAGCCCCTTCCGTCACTGGCCCTCGGGCGCGCACGGCCCAGGGCGCTCGGTCACATACCGCTGCGGGGGCCGGACATGAAAAGACCCCCTGCCCAAAGTACGTGGTCAGAAGGTGTGAGCGCCCCCGGCAGGACTCGAACCTGCGGCCAAGCGCTTAGAAGGCGCCTGCTCTATCCACTGAGCTACGGGGGCCGGGTGTGGTGGCCTCTGTCTTGGGTGCCCGGGTGTGGGCCGGTCCGTGACGTTGCCGGGGACAAGGATAGGGCTCCCACGACCTTGTCCCTGTTGCTTCGCCTCCGTGGCTCGATGTGGAGGTTCAGTGAAGCGGTCCTGATAATCGCAGGCAGGTACGAATCGTGCATCGCTTTTGCCGCCTCGCGCACCGGGTGTTGTGCACTCGTTATGCCTGGGCTGTGCCCGCGTCCCAGTCATCCCTTTCGTCCCTCGGGTCCGGTCGGCGCGCAGACATGCTCATATGCTTCAGAATTCCCCTAAAATTGGGCATTCTTCACATGTGGTGACCTTGGACGTACGGCCTCAGCTGCTCGACGCACTCTCCGCCCTGCGCGACCGTGTCGCCGCCGCACGCTTCCCGCTGCCCCTGGCGGGGGCCCCACGCGCGCGTGCCAACCGCGACGAACTGCTCGCCCAGCTCGACGACTATCTGGTGCCCCGGCTGAAGGACCCCGACGCGCCGCTGCTGGCCGTCGTGGGCGGTTCCACCGGCGCCGGCAAGTCGACCCTCGTCAACTCCCTTGTGGGCCGCCGGGTGAGCGAGGCGGGCGTGCTGCGGCCCACCACGCGGACACCGGTGCTGGTGTGCCACCCGGAGGACCATCACTGGTTCAGCGGGATGCGCGTACTGCCCGACCTCACGCGCGTGTGGGCGCCCCGCAAGGAAGCGGCGGACGACCTCCTGCTGCCCGGCGAGAACCCCGCGCGCGTGCTGCGCATCGAGACCGCCGACACCCTGCCGCCCGGCCTCGCCCTCCTCGACGCACCCGACATCGACTCCCTGGTGGCCGACAACCGCGTCCTCGCCGCCGAGCTGATCTGCGCGGCCGACGTGTGGATCATGGTCACCACGGCCGCCCGCTACGCCGACGCGGTCCCCTGGCACCTCCTGCGCACCGCCAAGGAGTACGACGCCACGCTGGTGACCGTCCTCGACCGGGTGCCGCACCAGGTCGTCTCCGAGGTCTCGCGGCAGTACGGCGCCCTGCTCACCAAGGCGGGCCTCGGCGAGGTGCCCCGGTTCACGGTTCCCGAGCTGCCCGAGTCGGCCTGGGGTGGCGGACTGCTGCCGGCCACCGCGGTGGCGCCGCTGCGGACCTGGCTCGTCCACCAGGTGCAGGATCCTGCGGCCCGGCAGTACACCGTCGCCCGTACGGCCCACGGCGTCCTCGCCTCCCTCAAGTCCCGGATGCCCGAGCTCGCCAGTGCCGCCGCCGCCCAGTACGCGGCCGCGCTGCGGCTCACCACCGCCGTCGAGAGCGCGTACGACACCGAGTACGCGCGCGTGCGGGGGCGGCTCCAGGCCGGGGCCGTGCTCGCCGGTGACGCCCTCAAGCGCTGGCGGGCCTTCCCCCTGGACTGCACCGCCGGTGAGCTCCTGGACGCCCTTGTGGAGAGCCTCGCAGCCCTCCTGCTGTGCTCGGTCACCGCCGCCGACGAGCGGGTCGCCGAGGCCTGGCGGCGCGAACCTGCGGCCACGGCACCGGAGCTGACCGACCGTGATCCGACCCCGGAGAGCGCCGAGCACCGGATCGGGATGGCCGTACGGCGGTGGCGGCGGGAGCTGGAGGAGTACGCGGAGGAAGAGGTCCGCGGCCTCGACCGGGGTGTCGCGCCCGACCCCGAGACCGTCGCCGCCCTCGTCGCCACCGCGCTGCTGGGCGGGCGCCGGGCCCGGGTCGCCGGTGAGGGGCTCGCCGAGCGGATCGGCGCCCATGGTGCGCTGCGGCTGCGGGACCGGGGCGGACGGCTGCTCGCCGAGCACCTCGACCGGGTCGTGCACACCGAACGCGAGCGCCGGCTCGCCCCGCTCGACGCACTCGAAGTGCACCTCGAACCCCAGGCCGAACTCATCGCCGCGCTGTCCGTACTGCAGAAGGAGAGGTGACCGATGACCGCCGTCACGGATCAGGACCACACGGAGCGGGCGGACCACCCGGAGCGGGCGGATAGCGCGGGGCACGCCGTAGCGGGAAGAGCCGTGTCCGAGGGCGCCGCCGCTGAGGACACCGGGCGCGAGGACAACGGGCGCGAGGACGCCGTAGCGGGGAGCGGGGACGGGGTGGACGAGGTGCCGGTCACGGTTGAGGGCGAGAAGAACTCCGTGAGTGAGAAGGAGCACGCGCGCGTGGAGGCCGGTGAAGGGCGGGCGGAGGGCAGGGGGCCGAAGCGGGCCCGGGCCGGGTTCGCGCGCGAGGAGGGTTCGCGCGGGCCCTCAGGGGCCGATCAGGCGCGAGCGGAGGCCGGCGTCGGCTCCCCTGGGGCCGCCGACGACGGCGCGACCGCAGACGGCGAGTCCGGGGACGCCTGGGACGACGGGCTCATCGCGCGGCGGGTCACCGCCGAGAGCGAGCAGGCCGCCGTCGTGGAGGCCCGCGGGCACAACGCGCCGCCCGCCGCCCCGCTGGCGTACGACGGCCCCCTGCGCTCGCGTCTGGACGCCCTGCGGGAGCTCATCGGGCTGTCACGGACCCGGCTCGACAGCCGGACGCTCGCCGAGGCCGGTCAGGTCCTGGACGAGGCCGCCGCCCGGCGCAGGCTCTCCGGACAGCACACCGTCGTCGCCATCGCGGGCGCGACCGGCAGCGGCAAGTCGCAGCTCTTCAACGCCCTCGCCGGAGTGGCCATCTCGGAGACCGGCGTGCGCCGGCCCACCACCGCGGCCCCGATCGCGTGCAGTTGGAGCGACGGCTCGGCCAGTCTCATCGAACGGCTCGGCATCCCGCCCCGGTTGCGGCGGCGCCCGCTCCAGAGCGCCGAGTCGGAGGCCCAGTTGCGCGGGCTCGTCCTGGTCGACCTGCCCGACCACGACTCGGCCGCCGTCCAGCACCGCGAGCACGTGGACCGGATCCTGGCGCTCGTCGACGCCGTCATCTGGGTCGTCGACCCGGAGAAGTACGCCGACGCGATGCTGCACGAGCGCTATCTGCGGCCCATGGCGGGCCACGCGGAGGTCATGTTCGTGGTCCTCAACCAGATCGACCGGCTGCCCGGGGAAGCCGCCGAGCAGGTCCTCGACGACCTGCGGCGACTGCTCGACGAGGACGGGATCGCGCTCGGGGAGTACGGCGAACCCGGCGCCACCGTGCTCGCGCTGTCCGCGCTCACCGGGGACGGCGTCGGCGAACTGCGGGAGACGCTCGGCCAGTTCGTCACCGAACGCGGGGCTCCCGCACGGCGGATCGCGGCCGACGTGGACGCGGCCGCGTGGCGGCTGCGGCCCGTCTACGCGACCGGGCGGCGCACCGGCCTGAGCGAGGAGGCGCGCGACGACTTCTCCGCGCGTCTCGCGGATGCGGTCGGCGCCACCGCGGCGGGCGAGGCCGCCGAACGCGCCTGGCTGCGCAACGCCAACCGCGCGTGCGGAACGCCGTGGCTGCGGCTGTGGCGCTGGTACCAGGACCGGCGCGAACCCGCCACCGGACGGCTGCCGTTGCGCGCCCCGGCCGACGAGGAGGCGACCGCGCGGCAACGGGTCGAGCAGGCCGTACGGACGCTCGCCGACCGGGCCTCGGCGGGACTGCCCGCGCCGTGGGCGCTGGCGGTGCGCGAGGCGGCCGTACGGGGCTCCCAGGGCCTGTCCGAGGCGCTGGACGAGCTGACGGCCCGGGCCGGGCTGCCGCCGGGCAGGCCGCCGCGTCCGGGCTGGTGGCCGGCGGCCGTGATGGTGCAGGCGTCCATGACGCTGCTCCAGATCGTCGGCGGCGCCTGGCTGGTGGGACAGATCGTCGGGGTCATGGCGCCGAACCTGGGGGTTCCGGTGCTGCTGATGGTGCTGGGCATCGTCGGCGGTCCGCTCGTCGAGTGGAGCTGCCGTATGGCGGCGCGGGGGCCCGCCCGGCGCTACGGCGTGGAGGCGGAGCGCCGGCTGCGGGAGGCGGCCGCCGGGTGCGGGCGGGCCCGGGTGCTGGACCCGGTGGCGGCCGAGCTGCTGCGGTACCGGGAGGTGCGGGAGCAGTACGGCAGGGTCGTCGGGGTGGCGTGACGAGGGTGGGGTGACAGGGTTCTCGTGGGGTGGGGTGGGGTGGGGTGGCAGGGCTCTCGTGTGGGCGACGTCCCTCGATCGGGTGGTGAGGTTTTCCACAGCCCGTGGACGGTCCACAGGGCGCAGCGGGCTCGGCCCGGCGGAGGCAGTCTGGCTTCGCGGCGATCGCGGTGACGCGGTCCCCGCACAGACGGCAACAGCCGTACGGGACGGGCCCGTACGCACGTCCGGGAGGGATGTCCGCGATGAACGAGACGATGATCTGCGCGGTGGGCAACGTGGCGACACAGCCGGTGTACCGCGAGCTGGCAACCGGCGCGTCGGTGCGGTTCCGGCTGGCGGCGACCGCGCGCTATCTGGACCGCGAGAAGAAGGAGTGGACGGACGGACACACCAACTTCTTCACGGTGTGGGCCAATCGCCAGCTCGCCACCAATGTGTCGGGGTCCGTCAATGTGGGCGATCCGGTGGTCGTCCAGGGCCGGTTGAAGATCCGGTCGGAGGTCCGCGAGGGGCAGCCGTCCTGGACCTCGGCCGACATCGACGCGGTGGCGATCGGCCACGACCTCGCGCGCGGCACCTCGGCCTTCCGGCGCACCCAGCGCGCGGAGACCGCGGGGCCGGGTGCGCCCGCGCGGCCGGAGCCCGCCTGGGAGACACCGCCGCCCGAGACCGAGGTCGAGGACCAGCGGGAGGCCGTCGCGGTGACGTGACATCGGGCAGATGTCGGTACTCCGGCCGAAGCACGGCTTATCGGCGAATGCGTTCCGGATGCTTCCGGTCGACTTGTCGATAAGCCCTTCCGGTGAAAGGGCCAGGCGATAACGATTCCGAGTCGGATCGATCTTCCGACCGCATCCCGGGAAGAGCGGCACGACCGCGTCCCTAGGATGCCGAACACAGCTCTCGGGGCTACTGATTCTGCTGGTGGGACCGCCACCCCGCTCGTCAACGGGTCCTGCCCGAAGGGGTATTCCGTGTTTTCTGCGTTCTCTGCGCTGTCCGTGCGCGGACGGGGAGCGGCTCGCCTCGCGGCCGCCACGTTCGTCTCCGGCCTGCTCGCGGCCGGTATGGCGGTGGCCGCCGCCGGCACGGCCGCCGCGGACGGGACGGCACAGGACCAGAGAGGCGCGACCGCGACCATAGGGGGCCTGAAGACCTACGGCGATGCGGTGATCCACGACACCGACGGCGATCTCCCGGTGCCCGCAGGGCTGTTCGAGATGTCCGTCGAGGGCGGGGGCACCCTCCAGACCTACTGCGTCGACCTCTACAACCCGACGCAGAAGGACGCCAAGTACCACGAGACCGACTGGAGCGGGACCTCACTGGGGGCCAACAAGAACGCGGGGAAGATCCGTTGGATCCTCCAGAACTCCTATCCCCAGGTGAACAACCTCGCGGCGCTCGCCGCCCGGGCCGGTGTCTCCGCGGGTCTGACCGAGCAGGACGCGGCGGCCGGGACCCAGGTGGCGATCTGGCGCTACTCGGACGCCGCGAACGTGGACGCCGTCGACCCGCAGGCCGAGAAGCTCGCGGACTACCTGGAGAAGAGCGCCCGTGACCTCGCGGAGCCGGCGGCCTCGCTGACGCTGGACCCGCCCGCGGTCTCCGGCCGGCCCGGCGGGCTGATCGGCCCGGTGACCGTGCACACCAACGCGGCCGGTACGACGGTCACGCCGCAGGCCGACGCGGCGATGAGCGGGGTGCGGATCGTCGACAAGGACGGCAGGCCGGTCACCTCCGCGGGCAACGACAGCGAGCTCTGGTTCGACGTGCCCGAGGACGCGGCGGCGGGCTCGGCCGGTCTGACCGTGCAGGCCTCCACCACCGTGCCGGTCGGGCGGGCCTTCGCCTCGGAGAGCCGGAGCCAGACCCAGATCCTGGCCGGCTCCAGCGAGTCGACGGTCTCGGCGACGGCGAGCGCGAGCTGGGCGCAGCAGGGGGCCGTCCCCGCCCTGTCCGCGGCCCGCAACTGCACCAAGGGCGGCCTGGACATCACGGCCACGAACCAGGGCGACGAGGAGTTCGGGTTCGAGCTCATGGGCACGCAGTACGCCATCGCGGCCGGGGAGACCCGTACGGTGACGGTCCCGCTCCAGGAGGACCAGGCGTACGACTTCACCATCAAGGGGCCCGACGGTCTCTCGGAGCGCTTCACCGGGGTCCTGGACTGCCGCACCCGCAGCGCCGAGAAGGGCACCACGACCCAGACCCTCAGTGAGCCGAGCCCCGCCACGGTGGCGGCGCCCTCCGCCGACGTCAACCTCGCCGAGACCGGCGGTTCCGCGACGACGCCGCTGATCGCCGGTACCGCGATCGGGCTGGTCGTGATCGGGGGCACGTTCCTGGTCGTCACGGGCAGGAAGCAGAACCGCACGCACGACTGACCTCGACGCGCCGTCGCGGGCAGAATGGCCCGCATGACGAAGTCAACCGCGTCAGCGGCGCGTCACCCGTCCTCGGAGTCCGTGCTGTCCCTGTGGTCGCAGGACTCGGTGCTGTCGATCGGCTCGGTGGGCTCGGTGCTGTCCATCGGTTCCATGGGCTCGGCCCTCTCGGTCGGCTCGATCGGCAGCGCCCTGTCCGTCGGCTCGATCGGCTCGGCCCTGTCCGTGATCT
Source organism: Streptomyces sp. NRRL B-3229 (assembly GCF_000719505.1). Taxonomy (NCBI): domain Bacteria; kingdom Bacillati; phylum Actinomycetota; class Actinomycetes; order Kitasatosporales; family Streptomycetaceae; genus Streptomyces; species Streptomyces sp. NRRL B-3229. Next base: position 158,606 of record NZ_JOGP01000002.1, read on the forward strand.
CCACGGGGTCATGGCTGAGCCTGGGGTCCCTGTTCTCGGCGCAGTCGACCTGGTCGGTGCTGTCGTGGCGCGGACACCGCGGCCTGATGCAGTCCGCGGGGGTCGGCGCGGGAGCGGTCGCCGTGGGGGCCGCGGTGTGGCTGGCGGTGCGGGGGAGTGCGGACGGGTAGGGAGCTGTCCGGCGGAAAGGGCCGGCTGCGGGGTGTGGACGGTGATCGCACAGGGGGCTTGGTCGTGCTGATCTTCCGGGCCCACGGCATCTCGGCACTCGGCGACGACCGGTCCCGGCCGGTCGTCTGCCCTCGGCCGTGGTGAACGCCCAGGTCACAGCCCCCCGACCGAACGGGTTACCACCCAAGGGTGGACCTCAGGCAAGATGGGGTGTATCTGCCCACTGCCAGATTTCAAGCTGCCGGACGGTTTCTCTTGGCTGAGTACATCTACACCATGCGCAAGACGCGCAAGGCAATCGGCGACAAGGTCATCCTTGACGACGTCTCGCTGAACTTCCTGCCCGGCGCGAAGATCGGTGTGGTCGGCCCGAACGGTGCCGGTAAGTCCACGATCCTGAAGATCATGGCGGGGCTGGACCAGCCGTCGAACGGTGACGCGTTCCTCGCACCCGGTTACACCGTCGGCATCCTCCTCCAGGAGCCCCCGCTCAACGAGGAGAAGACCGTCCTGGAGAACGTCCAGGAGGGTGTCGCCGAGGTCAAGGGCAAGCTCGACCGGTTCAACGAGATCGCCGAGCTGATGGCCACCGACTACAGCGACGCGCTGCTCGACGAGATGGGCAAGCTCCAGGAGGAGCTCGACCACGCCAACGCGTGGGACCTCGACGCCCAGCTGGAGCAGGCCATGGACGCCCTCGGCTGCCCGCCCGGCGACTGGCAGGTCACCAACCTCTCCGGTGGTGAGAAGCGGCGTGTGGCGCTGTGCAAGCTCCTGCTGGAGGCCCCCGACCTGCTGCTCCTCGACGAGCCCACCAACCACCTCGACGCCGAGTCGGTGAACTGGCTGGAGCAGCACCTCGCCAAGTACGACGGCACCATCGTCGCCGTCACCCACGACCGGTACTTCCTGGACAACGTGGCCGGCTGGATCTGCGAGGTCGACCGCGGCCGCCTGCACGGCTACGAGGGCAACTACTCCAAGTACCTCGAGACCAAGCAGACCCGTCTCAAGGTCGAGGGCCAGAAGGACGCCAAGCGCGCCAAGCGGCTCAAGGAAGAGCTCGAGTGGGTCCGCTCCAACGCCAAGGGACGGCAGGCCAAGTCCAAGGCCCGTCTCGCGCGGTACGAGGAGATGGCCGCCGAGGCCGACAAGATGCGGAAGCTGGACTTCGAGGAGATCCAGATCCCGCCGGGCCCGCGGCTCGGCAGCATCGTCGTCGAGGTGAACAACCTCAGCAAGGGCTTCGGCGACAAGCTCCTCATCGACGACCTCAGCTTCACCCTGCCGCGCAACGGCATCGTGGGTGTCATCGGCCCCAACGGCGCCGGCAAGACCACCCTCTTCAAGATGATCCAGGGTCTGGAGACCCCGGACTCCGGCTCCATCAAGGTCGGCGAGACCGTGAAGATCTCGTACGTCGACCAGAGCCGCGCCAACATCGACCCGAAGAAGACCCTCTGGGCGGTCGTGTCGGACGAGCTGGACTACATCAACGTGGGCCAGGTCGAGATGCCGAGCCGCGCGTACGTGTCCGCGTTCGGCTTCAAGGGCCCGGACCAGCAGAAGCCCGCCGGTGTCCTCTCCGGCGGTGAGCGCAACCGTCTCAACCTGGCGCTCACCCTCAAGCAGGGCGGCAACCTGCTGCTCCTCGACGAGCCGACCAACGACCTCGACGTCGAGACCCTCGGCTCGCTGGAGAACGCGCTCCTGGAGTTCCCGGGCGCGGCCGTGGTCGTCTCCCACGACCGCTGGTTCCTGGACCGGGTGGCCACGCACATCCTCGCCTACGAGGGCGACTCCAAGTGGTTCTGGTTCGAGGGCAACTTCGAGTCGTACGAGAAGAACAAGATCGAGCGGCTCGGCCCGGACGCCGCGCGTCCGCACCGCGCCACCTACAAGAAGCTGACCCGGGGCTGATCGATCTTGCGTCACCTCTACCGCTGCCCGCTGCGCTGGTCCGACATGGATGCCTACGGCCATGTCAACAACGCCGTCTTCGTCCGCTACCTGGAGGAAGCCCGGATCGACTTCCTCTTCCGGCCGGAGAAGGACTTCCGGCAGGGGTCCGTGGTGGCGCGCCACGAGATCGACTACAAGCGTCAGCTCGTCCACCGGCACCACCCGGTGGACATCGAGCTGTGGGTCTCGCAGATCAGAGCGGCGTCCTTCACCATCTCCTACGAGGTGAAGGACGACGACCTGGTCTACGTACGGGCCTCGACGGTGGTCGTGCCGTTCGACTTCGAGGCGCAGCGGCCGCGCCGGATCACCGCCGAGGAACGGGAGTTCCTGGAGGGGTACCGGGACGAGGACAAGGAGGAGGCCGTCGCCGCATGACGGTGCTCCATCTCGCCGACGAGTCGGAGGCGGCCGACCTCGCCGCCTTCCTCACCCGGCTGCTCCACTACGACCGCTCGGCCGCGGTGCGCCTCCAGGGGGCCGGCACCGCGCTCGCCGTCTTCGGACGGCCGCCGTCCTTCGAGGTGCTGGCGATCCGCGCGGTGCGGCTCGCGAAGCCGTACGAGAACGGGCTCGACGTCTCCCTGGACGTGACCGTGTCCGCCGGCGAGCTCCTGGAGTCCGTCGACGAGAGCGCGGGCACGGCGGTCGTGCCGGCGGCGGTGACCGGTCCGCCCTGGGCCGGGGTGCTGCCGCCGCGCGGCGGGTGGCAGCCCGTGGACGGTCTTCCGGCGCCGGAGGCGCTGCGTGCGCTCGTCCTCAGCGGGGTCGCCGAATTCCGTTCCCGTACCGAGGAGTTGGGGCCCGAGGGGCGTACCAGGGCCGAACTCGACCGCATCGGGCGGGAGATCTGGTCCCGGACCGTGGCGGACACCCGGCTTCCCGTGCGGGCCGTGCACGCGGCCCAGTCGCTCGGGTTCCTGCGGCCCGGCGGTGAGTCCGCGCTGTTCTCCTCCGGAGCGTGGCTGCGGCTGCGCACGCCGTACGGCTCGATAGCCGTACGGCAAGGGGGACTTGGGACGCTCGGCGTCAGCGTGCGCTGACCGCCGCGTCGACCCTTCAGTCCCGGTCGCTGTCGTCCGGCCACACCCCGATGTGGTCCGGTTCCAGTTCCAGCGCGACCCGGTCGCGCATGCCCAGTGCCTCGATGTGCTCCTTCGGGAGCTGGAGGCGGCCCGCGCGGTCCAGCATCGCGTACTCCCGCGCCACCATGGTCTCGTGGCCCGTGGTCGCGTCGACCTGACTGCGGCGCAGGACCTCCGTGGCCGTACGGCCGTCCCGGATGGCCACCGCGCGGCGGACCTCCGAGGCCACGGCCTGGTCGTGGGTGACGATGACGATCGTCGTGCCGAGCTGCTCGTTGGCCGTGCGGAACGCGGCGAAGATCTGTTCCGCGGTGTGGGAGTCGAGTTCGCCTGTCGGTTCGTCGGCGAGCAGGACCGCGGGGTCGTTGGCCAGCGCGACCGCGATCGCCACGCGCTGCTGCTGGCCGCCGGACATCTGGTGCGGGCGGCGGTTGCGGCAGTCCGCCACCTCCAGCAACTCCAGCAGTTCCAGGGCCCGTTCGGTCTGGGCGCGGCGGGATGTCCGGGCGCCGGAGAGCTGGATGGGCAGGGTGATGTTCTGGGCCGCGGTGAGATAGGGGAGCAGATTGCGGGAGGTCTGCTGCCAGACGAAGCCGACGGTCCTGCGGCGATAGGCCAGGCGGTCCTTCGCGGTCATGGTGAGCAGGTCGTGGCCGGCGACCCGGGCCGCCCCCGCGGTGGGGGTGTCGAGGCCGGCGAGGATGTTCATGAGGGTGGACTTGCCGCTGCCGGACGCGCCCACCAGGGCGAGGAGTTCACCCTCGCGCACCAGGAGGTCGAGGCCCTGGAGGGCCTGGACCTCCACGCCGTCCGTGGTGAAGATGCGGACGAGCCGGTCGCAGGTGATCAGGGCGTCGTGGCCGTAGCCGGGCCGGTTGCGGGCGGCGGTCGCCCGCTGGGCCAGATCCGTGAGGGTGGGGTTCGTGGTCATGGGCCTTCTCCTGGACTGCGGTCCGGCATCAGGGCTGTTCAAGGGGCTGTCGCAGCGGTTCAGCGGGCGTCACCCGCTCTCAGTTCCGTCACCGACCCCCGTCGTCCCGACCACCAGGCCTGTCCGACCCCCACGCCGACGGCCAGCAGCAGCACGGCCGCCGCCGGCAGCGCCAGGGACAGCAGGTCCATGCGCAACTCCACCGCGCCGGAGTCCGGTTCGGCCGTGGGGAGGGCGACGGCGGTCAGGTCGATCCCCGGGGACAGCAGACGGATCGTCGCCCAGCCCGTCAGGGTGCCGCCCAGGGCGGCCAGGAACGCCTGGGGGAGGGACTCCAGGATCAGCAGGCGCCGGCCCGCCGCCCGGGTGAGGCCCATCGTGCGCAGGCGGGCCAGCAGGGCGCTGCGCTCGGGGGCCGTGCGCAGCAGGGACAGCAGGAGGGCGAGGAGCGCGTAGCCCGTGCCGGCCGCCACCGCCGCCGTGTACACGCGTTCGGCACCGGTCTGGAGGGGGGAGTCGACGTAGGCCGCCCGCTCCTCGGACCGCAGGCGCACGGTCGCGGTCTTCGGGGCGGCCTCGCGCAGGGCCCTGCCGTCCAGGTGCTCGCCGGTCAGCAGCAGCCCCGTCGGCCGGGCCGCCTCCTGGCCCAGGGCCGCCCGGTCCACGACCAGGAAGTCCGGACCCGAGACCGCGGCGGTGCCGTCGAGGACCTCGGTGATGCGGACGGTGAGGGTGCTGCCGTCCGGGAAGAGGACCGGGAAGGGCCGGGTGCCGTACGTCTCGGCGGTGGCCCGGGAGGCCAGGGCCGGGGTCGCCGCGCCGGAGGCCGCCGCCTTCAACTCGCGCTGCGGGAAGGCGCCCAGGCCGGTCCGGGCCGACAGGGCCGCGTAGTCGGCGGGGTCCACCCCGACGAGCGGCAGCGACTGCGCCCCGCCGCCCGTTTTCGCGTCGGTGACGCTCATCGCGGACAGGCCGCTCACTCCCGGCGTACGGCGCAGCCGGTCCGGGAGCCCCGACGGAAGCGGTGCAGCCGACTCCACGCGGGCGTCGGCGCCGACCGAGAGCAGGGCGGCGTGGTCGCGGGCCTCCCGCACGCCCGCGAGGACCGAGCCGCCGAAGGCCGCAGTGGTCAGAGCTGTCAGCAGGGCGAGCAGCGGCAGCACGGCGGAGGCCGAGGTACGGCCCGCGCGGGCCAGGGAAAGGTGCGCCACCGCGCCGCGCAGCCGGGCGGCGGGCCGGGCCAGGCCGCGCAGCGGCAGCGGGTACACGCGGACCAGGACCAGCGCCGCGATCACCCCCAGCAGCACCGGTGCCAGGGAGACGAGATCGCCCGCCGAGCCCGAGGTGCCGCGCCGGCGCAGCGACTCCACCGCCCCCGCGGCCAGCACCAGCAGCGTCAGCTCGGCGACCGTACGGCGCCGGGACGGCCGTACGGACGCGACGTCCTCGCGGCCGGTGTGCACGCGGACCACGCGGTGGGCCGCGACCGCGCGCAGGGGAAGGGCCGCGCAGGCGACGGCGGTGACCGCTGCGGAGGCCCAGGCGGCGGCGCCGGCACGGTCCGCGGGGACGGCGAGCAGCGCGACGCCGAGGCCGACGGCGCCCGCCGGAACGGCGACGGCGGCCGTCTCGGCGAGGAGCCGGGCCGTGAGACCGCGCAGGGAGACTCCCCGGGCGCGCAGCAGGGCGAGCTCGGCCCGGCGGCGTTCCGCGGTGAGGCCGCCCGCCATCAGCAGGACGACGGCGGCGACCGTGCCGGTGCCGAACGCGGCGACGGCGACGAGCGGGGCGATGCTGTCGCGGATCCGGTCGTAGGCGATGAGGACGTCGTCGAAATCGGTGGTGACCTCGGTGCTGCCGTTGAGCACCGAGAGTTCGGTGGACGGGCCGTCGATCCTCCGGCGCACCTCCCGCAGCGCGGGACCGGCCTCCAGGGAGGAGATCGCGTACCGCAGCGCCGGGATGTCGCGGGCCCGCAGGGCCCGTACGTCGGGGGCCAACTGCCAGTAGCGCTCGGGCCTTCCGTCACGGGCGAGCAGGGCGGGCCCGGCGTCCGGGGCGAGCAGCAGGGCGCCGACCCAGTACATGTCGGTGGACGGCAGGGGTTCGCGGATCACGGCCGGGGTGCGCAGGACGGTCTTGGTCGACCAGTAGGCGCCCTGCGGGTCCCGCGGGGTGACGATGCCCGTGACCCGGACGGTGTAGACGCCGGTGTGCAGCACCGAACCGACCTTGATGTGCAGGGCCTTGGCCGTGTCCGTGCTGACCGCGGCCTCCAACCGGTCGGTCGTCGAGGTCACTTGGCCGTCGGCGCGCGGCAACCGCCCCTGGGCGAGGGAGGAGTGGGCGGCGAGGCCGGACTGCGCGACCAGTGTCATCTGCGGGGGGTCCCCGGTCGGCCGCGGCAGCCACGGGTCCAGCACCGGGACGTCCTGCGAGCTGCGCACGCCGTACGCCGACTGACCCCGGTCGATGACGAGCGGGCCCGGGATCCGGGCGCGGACCTGGCTGTCCTGCGAGGCCAGCGCGTCGGGGCGCAGTGCGTTCTCGCGTGTGGCGGACGAGTCCATCGGGGAGGGTGGCGGGGCGTACACCTCGATGACGGTCCGGTCGGGGCGGGCCTGCTCGGCGGCCCGGCGCAGCCCGGAGTCCTCGTACCGGTCGACCGCGCGCGGGAACGCGGCCGCGAGGCACGCCGTCAGCGCGACCAGCAGCGCGAGCGCACAGGCGGCGCCGGTCGCGGCCCGGAGCCGGGTACGGACCCAGGGGACATGGACCCGGGAGGCCGCGCGCCCATCAGGCCCGGTGGTCGTGGTGCCGGTCTCGGGGGACGACCCGGCTCCGCCCTCTCCGGACGACCCGGCTCCGCCCTCCCCGGACGACCCGGCTCCGCCCTCCCCGGACGACCCCGCTCCGCGCTCCCCGTACGACCCGGCTCCGCGCTCCCCGGACGACCCCGCTCCGCCCCGCCTGAACCACCTCATCTCACTCACTCCCCTCGCGCAGCGCCCGCGCAGGATCCGTTCGTCGTAGGGACAGCGCCGCCGTCACCAGGAGGGGGGCGAGGGCCACCGCCGCCACGAGTGCGGCCGCATGCCCGAGGGGGAGCTGGACCAGGACCGTGGGGACCGGCCGGGTCGCCTGGTCCGTGAGCACGATCAGCGGGATCACCGCCCGGGTCAGCACCGCGCCCAGCAGGGCGCCCGCCAGCAGCGCCAGCAGCACCAGGACGCTCTGCTCCAGGGCGACCGCCCGGGCCAGCCGCCGGCGCGGGGACCCGAGGGCACGCAGTACGGCGAACTCCGCGCCCCGCTCCCGCAGCGACCCGGCCGCGCTCACCGCGAACCCGACCGCCGCCAGCGCCGCCGCCACTCCGGCCGCCGCCGTGAACGCGGCCTCGGGGCCCGCGCCGAACGGGTCGTCGCGCAGCTGCCCGGCGATCTCGTCCCGCACCACGACCTGCGTGGGGTCGATGTCGGGCCGCTCCCGCAGGGCCGCCGCGACCCGGTCCGCGGCGCCCGGCCGGGTCGACAGCCACCACTCGGTCGGCTCGACGCTCTCGCCGTACCGCGCCTGCAACTCCCGGTTCACGGACCGCAGATCGAGCAGCAGGGCGCCGCCGTTCTCCGTGGCGGTCGGCAGCTCCGCCACGGAGCGCACGATGCGCACCGACACGGTCTCACCGGCCAGCGGCACGTCCAGCCGCCCCCCGACCAAGGCGGCCGCCGAGTCCAGGAACCGCTGGGTGGCCACGGCCGTGACCTCGGCGGGCTTGGGCTGCGGGGCCTTCAGCCGGACCGTGAGCACCCCCACGCTCCAGCTGTCGTCGGACGGGATGAATCCGGTGCCGTAGGCCGCCACCAGCCGCCCGGACCCCGAACTCAGTTTGGGCGGGGCGGGTTTGTTCTTGTCGTTCGGCGTCGAGGCCACCCCCTCGCTCTGCGAGACGGCCTTCCAGCCGGTGGGCAACGGCAGCCGGCTGACCTTCCCGTCGGTGCCCGTGGCGCTCAACTCGCTGACGGTGAGGCGGTGTTTCTCGGCGCTGCCGCGCGGGACGGGCACGGCCAGCTCCAGGTCGGTGAGGGTCAGCGGGTTCCCGGGCAGGAAGGCGTCCAGCGCGTGGGGCCGTCCGTCGCCGGGGATCTGGCCGATCAGGAGCCGGTAGGGCGTGCCGTAGCGGTCCTCCAGGGTGACGGCGACCTGGACGGCGGTGCTCGGGTCGGAACCGCTGAGGGCCATCGTCAGCCGCAGCCGGGTCGTGCCCGCGGGCACCTGCACGCCCGTCGTCGCCCCGCTCGGGCCGAGCCCCTGGAGGAAGGGCCCGGAGTGCAGGTCGGGTCGGATCAGCATCAAGGCGCGCGAGGTGTCCAGGGCCAGCACCGTCGCCACCCGGCTGCCGGACAGCGGGAGTTCGGACCGGGCGGCGGGTGCGACCCGTCGTACGCCCGGGACGGCCGCGTACTCGTCGGTGTGGCCGAGACCCGCGTTGCCGGCGGCCAGCACCCGCACCGGCGCCCCGGCGCGGAAGTCGGCCTGGTCGGACTGCGAACGGTTCCAGGACGCGCCCTGTCCGATCGCGAGCATGCCCAGGGCCACCGCGAGCACCAGCAGCAGCACCGGGCCCGCGCCGCGCATCGGACGGCGGGCGATCTGCCAGCCCGCCAGGGCCGCGCTCAGTCCGCGCCCGCGCGTCGCCCGGCGTTCGGCGAGCCGGGCCAGCAACGGCAGCAGCCGCAGCGTCAGCACGGTCCCGGCGAGCAGTGCCAGCGCGGGCGCCGCCACCAGCAGCGGGTCCACGCCGAGCACCCCGGAACTGTCGTCGGTCACGGCACCGGAGGTCTGCCGGCTGAGCTGGAAGTACGCCACCCCGGCCACGACCAGCAGCCCGAGGTCGGCCCCCGCACGCACCGGTCCCGGCAGTGTCCGGGCACGGGTACGCGCGAACGACGAGGTCAGCGCGGGCAGGGTGACCGCCAGGGCACATCCCAGCGCGACGCCCGCCGCCACCAGCCACACCGCCGGCTGCCCGTCCCGCGGCACGTCGAGACGCAGCCCGATCCGGGCCAACGGGCCCCGCCCGGCCAGCAGGCGGGTCAGCGGGCCGGCCAGCAGCGGGGCGCAGACCAGTGCGGGCAGGGCGAGCAGCAGCGCCTCCAGGGCGGCGAGGCCCGCGATCCGGCCGCGGGAGCCGCCCCGCGCCAGCAACAGCCTGCTCTCACCGGTGCGTTCACTGCTCAGCAGCCCCGCCACCAGCAGCAGGGCACAGCCCGCCAGCAGCACCAGCTGGAGGGCGACGATCAGGAGGGTGGAGCGGGACAGCAGCAGGGAGCGGTCCGTGCGGTCCAGAACCTCGGGCAGGGCGGTCGACGCGGTCGTGGCGCCGCCGAGCGAGGGCTCCTTGCGCAGGGCCGCGTTCCCGGCGAGGGCCGCCTCGCGCAGGGCGTCGGTGCGCGTGGTCGTCACCGTCGCGAAGTCGGCCGACGCCAGCCAGCCCGACGTGCCGACGCTCACCGTGCCGTCGGTGAGCGCGCCGGAATCGGCGAGGAGCGGGCCGTACGTCGTGAAGTCGAGCTTGTTGACGCCCCGCCCGTGCAGATCGTCGAGGAGCCAGTACGGGTCGTCGACGTGCACGGGCCGGTACAGGCCGGTCACCGTCACCCGTACCGGGGGGCCGCCCAGCCGGTCGGTGAGGGTGAAGCGGGCACCGGGGCGCAGGCCGAGGGCGAGCGCGGCGGCCCGCGGGAGCGCCACCTCCACCTGCCCGTCGGCCTTCCGCGGCAGCCGCCCCTCCACCAGCCGCACCCGGCTGCGGTCCAGTGCGGCGAAGTGGGTCAGATCGGGGTCCCCGGACCGCTCGGCCTCCGGCTGCAACGAACGGGGCAGCGCGTACGGGCCGGACCTGAGCAGGGTCCGCACGGTCACCGGCAGGCCGTCGAAGGTCTGCCGCGCCACGTGGCGTACGACGGTGTCGGCGGCCTTGCGACGGTCCTCGGGCACACCCGCCTTGACGACCAGGGCGGTGTCGGCGGCGTTCCGCGGGTCCCCCAGGGCGTGCCGCAGGGCCGCGTCACCGATAGCGCCCGAGTAGGCGGTCAGGGTCGCCAGGACCGCGGTGGTGAGCAGGACCGTGAGCAGTGCGGCCGCCAGCAGCAGCCGGTGCGCCCGCGCACGCAGGAACACCAGACGTGCGATTCCCCCGAACCCCGTCACGCGGCCCCCCGCCCGTGTTGCGACCTCCGGGCGAGAATGTCAGAGGGGAAGGTCACGGGTAAGCGCTTGTAGCCCGGACTTGACCTGATTGTGATCGGAATCCGACGTCCCACGACCGGAATCCGGCAATCAGTGAACGACGGTCACGCAGAGGTGATCGGTCAGGGTGATAGGTCAGTGGTGATCGCTCGGCGATGAGCAGTGGGCGGTGATCAGTCGGCGGTGTTCACCATCGAAGCGGCCGCGTACGTCAGGTAGTCCCACAGCTGCGTCCGGTGCGCCTCGGACAGCCCGAGCTCGTCGACGGCGACCCGCATGTGCTTCAGCCAGGCGTCGTGCGCCGCGCGGTCCACGGCGAACGGCGCGTGCCGCATCCGCAGCCGCGGATGGCCGCGGTTGTCGCTGTACGTCGTCGGCCCGCCCCAGTACTGCATCAGGAACAGCACCAGCCGCTCCTCGGCCGGCCCGAGGTCCTCCTCGGGGTACATGGGCCGCAGGACCGGGTCCTCGGCGACTCCCTCGTAGAAACGGTGGACGAGGCGGCGGAAGGTCTCCTCCCCGCCGACCTGCTCGTAGAAGGTCTGCGTCTGAAGCGTGCCGCGCCGGATCTCTTTCACGTCATCCATGGTCTCAGACGGGCCGGACGAGGACTCGAGGCTTAGGACCTCCGGTGCCCAGGGTGCAGAGTGGAGGTATGAGCGCGCACGCTCTCGACCGCGATCTCGCCGAACTCGCCGCCTCCGCACGGGCGGCGCTGGTGCGGGAGATCGACGCGAGCGGGGCCTGGGCCGCCGACCCGGTGTGGCGGGAGGCCTTCGAGGCGGTGCCCCGGCACCTGTTCGTGCCGTACTACTACGTCGGTGTCATGGGGGGCCACGAGCGGCGCTGGGGCGAGAGCCCGGATCCGCGCAGCCGGGAGAGGTGGGTGCGCGGGGCCTACGCCGACGCCCCGCTGGCCACCCGGCTGCGCGACGGCGAGCTGCTCACCTCCAGCAGCCAGCCCTCGCTGATGGCGATGATGCTGACCGAGCTGCGGGTGGGGCCCGGACACCGCGTCCTGGAGATCGGCGCGGGCACCGGCTACAACGCGGCCCTGCTCGCGCACCGGCTCGGCGACGACGACCTCGTCACCACCGTCGACCTGGAACCGGAGATCACCGAGGCGGCCCGGCGGCACCTGGCCGCGGCCGGCCACCGTCCCGTCGTCGTGACCGGTGACGGCGCGCGCGGGGTTCCCGAACGCGCCCCCTTCGACCGGATCATCGTCACCTGCACCCTGCCGTCGGTCCCGCTCGCCTGGCTCGCCCAGTGCCGGCCCGGCGCACGGATCCTGACCCCGCTCGCCACCGGACTGATCGCCCTGACCGTCCGGGACGCCGGGCACGCCGAGGGCCGCTTCCTGCCCACGCCCGCCTACTTCGTGCCCCTGCGGGGCGCGGAGCGGCACGAGACGGGCCCCGTCGAACTGGGCGGGGTGCCGCGCGCGGCCCGGGAGAGCGAGCTGTACCGGTTCCTGCTGGAGCTGAGCCGGGCCGGCCTCGAACCACAGGAGGCGTACGCGCTGTGGGAACGCGAGGGCAGGCCGAGCCGGGAGCGCTACGGCGTCACGGTCGCGGGAGAGCGGGAGTGGGCCTGGCTGGACTCACCGGAGGGACCCTACGTCTGGCCCCTCCGGTGACCCGCTCGCCTTCCTAGCCGCGCCTGATCGTGATCGTCGTCCACGCGCCCACGTGGACCCGGTCGCCGTCCTGCAACGGCACCGGCACGAACGGTGTGATCGGCTCCTCGGCGCCGTTGACCGTGGTGCCGTTGGTGGAGTTCTGGTCGACGACCGCCCACGAGCCGTCCGGCTGCTGCACCAGCACCGCGTGCTGGTGCGAGACGCCCGGATCCTCCGGCGGCACCGACAGGTCCACGTCGGGGGTGTCTCCGGTGGAGTGCCGGCGACGGCCGATGGTGACCTGGTTGCCGGTGAGCTGACGCTGCTGCTCGGGGGAGTACGCCGGCAGGTTCAGGCCCGCGGCCTCGGGGCCGGAGCGCTGCATCATCGCCATGAAGTACTCGCGGTCAGGGCCGATGGTCGCCGTCCAGGTCGCCGGGCCCTGCTGCTGGAAGGAGGGGCTGGGCGGGGCCTGGGTGGCGCCGGGCTGGGGGTAGCCGTAACCGCCGGGACCGCCCGGGCCGTTGCCGGGACCACCACCAGGGCCGCCTCCGGGGCCGCCCGGGGCGGTGGAGGACGGCGGGGAGATGACCCAGTCGTCACCGCCGAAGGACGGACCGCCCTGCTGCGGCCGGCCGGTCTCCTGCGGGAAGGCGGGCGGGGCGGAGGCACCCTGTGCCTGGAAGCCCTGCGGGGCACCGCTCGTGCCACCGGGACCGGGGGGCGGCGGGACCGGGCGGGAGGGGTCGGCACCGAAGTTCGGCGGACCGCCGGGGGTGCCGGGGCCGGGACCACCGGGGAAGCCCTGCGGGCCACCGGGGCCCTGGGAGCCCGGGCCTGGCTGGGTGGGGGGGCCGCCGTAACCGCCGGGGCCGCCCGGGCCGGAGGGGGCCTGGGGGGAGCCGGGTTGGGGGTAGCCGTAACCACCGGGACCACCTGGGCCGCCGGGACCGGACGAGCCGGGGCCGCCCGGGCCGGAGGGGGCCTGCGGGGAGCCGGGCTGCGGGGAGCCGTAGCCGCCGGGGCCACCGGGACCGCCGCCGGGACCACTCGGGCCGCCCGGACCGGAAGGACCGGAGCCGCCGGGGCGGGACGTGTCGCCCGGGAAACCGGAAGGACCGGAGCCGCCGGGACGGGCGGGGTCGCCGGGGAAACCGGAGGGGCCAGGTGCGCCGGGGCGACCGGAGTCACCCGGGAAGCCCTGCCGCCCACCGGGGCCGGACGAGCCGGGGCCGCCCGGGAAACCGGAAGGACCGGAGCCGCTGGGGCGGGACGTGTCGCCCGGGAAACCGGAAGGACCGGAGCCGCCGGGCGCACCGGGACCGCCCTGGAAACCGGAAGGACCGGCTGAGCCGGGGCCCCCGGGACCACCGGACGCACCAGGTCCGCCGGGGCGGGACGGGTCGCCGGGGAAGCTCTGCGGGCCACCCGGAGCGCCGGGACCACCGGGGCCGGACGAGCCCGGTCCACCGGGTCCGGCGGGGCCACCGGGTCCACCCGGACCCGAGCGGCCCGACGGCTCCGAGCCGAAGGGGATCGGTTCCGCCGGGCGGTTCACCTGGGACGGGCGCGAGCCCTGGTACTCGTAGGAGTCACCGCCGCCGAAGGACGGGCCAGGCGCCGACTGCTGCTGGAAGTGCGAGGGCGGACCCCCGGAACCGGCCGGCGGACGCGGGGCGGCCGGGGTGTACGAGGTCGCCGTGTTCGTGAGGAAGTTCCACCGGCACTCCTCGCAGAAGGGCGCGCCGCCCTCCCGGGGCGTACGGCACTGCGGGCAGAGCTCCGGCTCCGGGTCGGGCACGGCGGACAGATGGGAACGTCCACCCGGCTGGCCACCGGGACCGCCGGGACCGCCGGGCGGGGGGAAGCCGTAGCCGCCCCCACCCTGACCGGGCGGCGGCGGAGGGGGCGGAGGCACGGCACCGGCCATGCGGTGACCGCAGACCTCGCACCAGTCGTCGGAACCCGACTGGTGTCCGTTCGGGCAGGTCGGCATGTCGGCGCTTCCCCCTCTCGGATCAGGGAACTTCTACGTCGGAAACTGTCTACTTCTTTACACGAACCGTCTTTGTCGACCGGGTCTCGAGAGTCATCTCGTCGGCCTCCTCGACCTTCGCCTTCAGTCGCACAGTACCTGTCGTGGCGTCGACCACGTCGACCACCTTCGAAAGCAGTTTCGCAGTATCCGCGTTCCCCGAGTCGTTCGCGAGCTGAACGGCCCGGCCCAGTTTGGCCGTTGCTCCATCGATATCGCCCGCTTTGCGCAGATCCAGTCCCTGCTGGATCGCCTGTGCCAGTTCGGCCTGGCCGGTGTAGTGGGCGACCTGGGGGTTGATCGACGTCGAGGCCACCATGTCGTCGGTCCACACGGCCCGTACGAGACCCGGTGTGCCCAGGTTCCCGACCGTGCCGTCGGGTTGCGGGACCACCAGCGAGACGCGGGCGGCGAGCATCTCCTGGCCTATGTTCGCGGCCGGGACCTCGACGCACACGTGGTAGTCACGGGACTCGTCCCCCCAGGAGCCGGTGGGGTAGTCCCCGGCGCGCGGACCGGCCTCGGTACGGCGGTCGGTGAGTTCCTCGACGGTGGGCGCGACCTGCTTGACGAACTTGATCGTGGTGCCGACCGGGGTCCACACCCGCAGGGCGACGTCCGCGACCTCCTTGCCCATCGCCGCCTCCATCATCTGCGTGAAGTCGGCGGCCAGCCCGGCCGGGTCGGCGACGATGTCGGCCGAGCCGAGCAGGGCGGAGGCGATCCCTGTGACTTCTTTCACTTCCCAGTCGGTGCCCACGCCCCGTGCGTCACAGGTGAAACGACCGGCGCAGGCGTCCAGGGCGGCCTTGAGGTCCTGGGGCGACTCGTGCTCGTTGCGGCCGTCGGTGAGCAGGATGCCGTGCCGGATGGCGACGTCCGCCGAGGACAGCAGGCGCTCGGCGAGACGCAGCCAGGTGCCGATGGCCGTACCGCCGCCCGCGCTCAGCTTGCGCAGGGCCTGCTTGGCCTGGCCTCGGGTGGTGGCGTCGGCGACCGCGAGCCGGCCGCCGCCGGGATACACCTCCCTGGCCACGTGGGTGCCGTCGATCACCGTGAAGTGCACCCCGTCGCGCAGGGTGTCGATGGCGGCGGCCGTGGCGTCACGGGCGTTGCGCATCTTCGTCGGCGGGTAGTCCATCGAGCCCGAGCAGTCGACCATCAGCGCCACCGCGGCGGACGGGCCCCGGCCCGCCGACCACAGATGGGACGTGGTGGCCGCGCTTCCGATCGTGCCGCCGCCGGTCGCGGTCACCGTGACGATCGCGTTGACCTCGCGGCCGCCCTCGGGCAGGTACTCGTTCTGGTAGACGTCCAGCGAGAACTGCGGCACGTTCGACTTCGAGAAATTGGCCATGCCTACTCAAATCCCCCTCGCGCACCCCACGTCGGAGTGCTGACTGACGGCGGACCGGTCCCCTCCGGCCCGCGAGGCATCCCCGTGCGTGCTTTCGGCCTCAGGCCGATCCTGCCCCCTGCAAGGGGGTCGGGAACGGCACGACGGCCACTGTTACGTTGTCGTGGCCCCCGCCGTCCAGGGCGTGGCCGACCAGGACCCGGGCGCTGTGCAGCGGGCGCGCGGCGGCGTCGGCCGGTACGGCCTCCGCCATCTCCTCCGCCGCCTCCGCGTAGTTCCACAGACCGTCGGTGCACACCACCACCACACCAGGCCGGTCCGGCTTGAAGGAAGCGGTGTGCGGGTCGAGTTCGTAGGCGTCCGCGCCCAGCCACCCGGTGATCGCGTGGGCACGCTCGTCGGCGTACGCCTCGGCCTCGTTCATCAGGCCCGCGGCGACCATCTGCGCGGCCCAGGAGTCGTCCTCGGTGAGCCGGGCCGGGGGTGAACTGCGGTCCGTGGGCACCCAGTAGACCCGGCTGTCGCCGACCCAGCCGACGACCAGCAGGCTCGGGGTGACGACCGAGGCGACGATCGTGCACGCGGGGGCGTTCTGGTGCGGCTGGTGCTCGCGGGCCGTGGCGGGCTCGCCGGCCAGGGAGTTGACCGCGCGGGAGGCCGCGACGATCGCCTCGTGCAGCGCCTGCTGCGGGTGGGTGCCCTGGGGCAGGGTCGCCTGAAGGGCCTCGGCGGCGGCCCGGGAGGCGGCCAGGGAGGCGTCGTCGGGGCGGGTCGCCGAGGACACGCCGTCGCAGACGACCGCGAAGGTCGCGGGCGTGCCGTCGGGCAGCACCGCGGTGCCGAGGCTGAACGCGTCCTCGTTGCGGTGGTGGCGCAGGCCGCGGTCGCTCACGGCGGCGATCGGCCCGGTCTCCTGCTCCATGTGGTCGCGCTCACGGGGCTGGGCGTGCCCGCAGTTCTCGCAGTAGCCGTCGTCGTCGACGCGGCCGGCCCGGCAGGCCACGCACACCTTGGTTCCTTCGGCAGGGGTGGCCGGTCCCGCGGCCACCCGCGGGTCCGGCGCCTGGAGGGGGTACTCGTCCGGCTCCGGAGCCCGGTCGAAGCGCACCCCGGTGACGGGAGAGACGGGCGATCCGACAACCGGCCCCGACTGCGGGGACGGGGCGGGCAGTCGGTGGTCGGCCGGGCCGGAGCCGTGCGGGTCGGCCGGCCGGTGGACCTCCGCCGCGGGGTGGACGTCCGCGGTCCAGGCGGCGCCCGGCGGGACGCCGTTCATGGCGAGCGTCGGGCTGTCGTCCGGCCGTGCCGGCACGGCGGACAGGTCGTATCCGCACGCACCGCAGAAACGGTCACCCGACTCGAGGGGCTCCTCACAGCTCGGGCAGGCGGACAGCTGGGGCATCTGCGACATCAACTACACCCACGTCCGGGGGCGGTAACGGTTTGCTCGTTCCACCAGGTCGATCCTCTCCTCGCCGCCCCGCGCCAACCGGGCCAGCGTGCGGTACGAACGCTCCAGGCCGAAGCGCAGTCCTCGCTCGTCCAGTCCGCTGCCGAGCAGTACCCGTCCCCCGGCGGCGGGGGACCCGGGATCCTGGCCACCGGAGAGTATCCAGTCCAGGGCCGAGCCCAGCACCTCCGCGGACAACTGCTCGCGCCGCGCCGGATCCAGTCCGTACGCGTCCAGCGCCTCGACCTGCCCGGCGGCGGCGGTCAGGTCGTCCAGGAAGGGTACGTCCCCCGCGGTCGCGGTGCGGCCTCGCAGCCGTGCGCGGACGGCGGCGACCCGGGCGGCCGTGTAGTGGATCGAGGACTCGGGGACCGACTCCAGCGTCCGTACGGCGCTCCGGCGGTCCCCGGTCGCGAGCTGGACGCGGGCCAGGCCGAACGCGGCACTCACATAGCTCGGGTCGGTCGACCAGACCAGCCGGTAGTACTCGGCCGCGTTGTCGAGCTGGCCCAGCACCTCCGCGCACAGGCCGAGGGCGAGCTTGGGCGCGGGCTCGCCCGGGAAGGCGTCGTAGATCGCGTCGAAGGCCAGGGCCGCGGCCTCGTGGTCGCCGGTCACCAGGGCCGCGACGCCCCGGTACCAGACCACCCGCCAGTCGTCGGGCCGTTCGTCCTCCAGGTGCCGCAACGCCTCGTCGGCGGTGTGCGCGTCGCCGTTCTCCAGCCAGGCCCGCACCTGCCGCAGCCGGGTCTCCGCGGACTGGGCCGGCGCGGCCGAGAGGGCGCCGAGGAGTTCGGCGGGCGCGGTCGTCATGAGCCCGGCGAGGAAACCGGCGTTGGGGTCGGTGGGGTCGACGTGGGGGACGGGCAGGGCCAGCGCGGCGGCGGGCGCGTCGACCGGCTTGACGAGCGCCTTGGGGGGCGGGCCGCCGGCGCGCTCGGTGGCGGTGGTGCCCGCGGTGCTTGCGCTGCCCCCGTTGCTTCCGTTGCCCGCGGTGGCGGTGGCGGTGGTGCCTGTGCTGTATGCGGTGCTCGCGGTAAGTGCGGGCCGTCCCGCGGCCGTTTTGCGGCTCCAGCGCCCCTCCGGGGCCACCCGTGCCCCGAGCCGGGACACGTCCCCCTCCAGCCGCGGGCACAACTCCGTGTCCGTGACCCGCACTTCGGGACCGAAGAGGGTGGACAGGGAGGGCCTGGCCCGGCCGGTCTGGAGCGAGACGACCTCACGCAGCACGCCCGTCAGCTGCTCGGACATCTCCTGGGCCGAGGCGAAACGACGGGCCGGGTCCGGGTCGGTGGCGCGGACCAGCAGCCGGTAGAAGGACTCGTACCGGCGGAAGACCTCGATGTGGTCCGGGTCGGGCAGCGAGTCGACGAAGACGTTGGTGTAGCCCTGGAAGTCGAAGGTCAGCACCGCAAGGGTGCGGCCGACGGTGTAGAGGTCGGAGGCGATGGACGGTCCGACCTCCGCGACCTCGGGGGCCTGGTAGCCGACCGTGCCGTAGATGGCCGACTCGTCGTCGTCCATCCGCCGAACCGCGCCCATGTCGATGAGCTTGAGCTGGTCCTCGGTCTGGATGGCGTTGTCGACCTTGAAGTCGCAGTACAGGAGGTTGCGGCTGTGCAGGTGGCCGAGTGCCTCCAGGGCCTCGATGCCGTACGCGCAGGCCTGCTCCACCGGCAGCGGGTCCCGCTTGCCGTCGGCCGTGCGGCGGTCGTTGGCGATCTCCTTGAGCGACTTGCCGCCGACGTACTCCATGACGATGTAGCCGTCGAGCGAGCCCGTGCGCTGGTCGAGATGCTCCACGAAGTTGTAGATCCGCACGATGTTGGCGTGCACGGTCTCCGCGAGGAACCGACGCTCGGAGATCGCCGCCGCCATCGCGTCCTGGTCGCCGGTGTCCAGCAGACCCTTGAGGACCACCCACTGGTCCGACACCGCCCGGTCCACGGCGAGGTAGACCCAGCCGAGGCCGCCGTGCGCGAGGCAGCCCACGACCTCGTACTGGCCGCGCACGATGTCGCCGGCCTTCAGCTTCGGGACGAACGAGTACGGGTTGCCGCACTTGGTGCAGAAGCCCTCCGTACGACCGGACCGCTCCCCGCGCGAACGGCCCACCGGAGCCCCGCAGTCGGAGCGCGAGCAGAACCGCTTGCGCTCGGGCACCTCCGGGTTCTCCAGGACCATCACCCGCGGATCGGGCCGCGGCACCCCGGGCACCTCGACCAGGCCCGCGCCGAGCCGGCCGCGCCCGGTCGAACCCGCCGACGAGCCGGAGCTGCGCACCGACACCGAACGGCCCGTGGACTTCCCCGAGACCGAGCGCGACAGCCGTCCCGACACCGAGCGCCGGGACTTCGACGAGTGGGACGACGTACGCGAGGAACCGCGGCCGGTGGGGCGTGAACTGCCACTGCTCCGGGAGTCCCTGCCCTCGCCCGTGGTGCCGCTGGGCACCGAGCCGGCGCGGCCGCTCCCCGAGACCACCGGCGCGAGGCCGCAGGTGTCGCAGTACAGCTCCCCGCCGCCCATGTCCTCGTAGGTGCCGTCGCAGCCGGGCCGCTGGCAGGGCTGCTGTTCCTGACTCATGACGTCGACTCCCCCCTGCGGTCCTCGGGACCGCTCTGCTGCGGCACCCGCGGCGGGCTCAGCAGTTCCGCGGCCGCCTGCTGGTACCGCAGCACGGCCTGTTCGGCGACCCTGAGGTCGCAGGGCGCGCTCCACAGCATCCGCCGGGCCGCGTCGTAGCGCTCGATCAGGAACGGGTCCTCGGCCAGGCCGTGCCGGGCGACCTTCGCCTTGTAGGCGTCGAGCCGGCCGCGCAGCTCCGCGCGGACCGCGAGCGGCGCGGTGACCGCCGTCAACGACTCGCGGGCGCGCAGCAGTTCGTCCTCCGCCTTCTGCTCCAGGGACTCCAGGAGCGGGGACAGGCGGTGCCACTGGGCGTGTCTGCGGTACTCGGCGGCGGTCGCCAACTGCTCCTGGAGCGCGGTCGGCGGCCCGCTGACGACCGGGACCTCGGTGGCGGCGATCTTGGCGAGGACCTCCCCGCGCGCGGTCCGCGCCTCGGCGAGCGTGCGGTCCGCGCGGGAGAGCACGTCCCGCAGCTTGACCAGCCGGGCCTCCGC
The DNA here is from genome assembly GCF_000719505.1 of Streptomyces sp. NRRL B-3229. Lineage (NCBI taxonomy): Bacteria > Bacillati > Actinomycetota > Actinomycetes > Kitasatosporales > Streptomycetaceae > Streptomyces > Streptomyces sp. NRRL B-3229. The sequence continues at coordinate 178,592 of NZ_JOGP01000002.1, forward strand.
GTCCTGCCGGACGGTGAGCACGGCGTCGATCTCCCGGCGCACCTCCTCCAGGGCGCGCGCCTCACGGTCGTACGCCGTGGTGTCCGGCCGGCCGCCGCCCGGCGCCGAACTGCCCTGGGCCCGCTGCCAGAAGGCGAGCGGGTCGGAGATCACCTGCTCGCGCAGCGAGGTCAGGGTGCGGGTGATGCGCTCCAGGTCGTCGCCGGCCGGGTGTTCGCCGGGGCGGACGCCGACGGAGTGCGCCAGCCTGCGGGTGCGCTGGAGTTCGGCGGACAGCAGGTCGATGCGGGCGGGCAGCGCCGACCACACCGCGTCCGCGGCCACGACCATGTCCAGGCTCGTGGCGTACAGCTCGTTCATCCGCTCCACGAGGGTGACGAGCGTGAACTGTTCGCTGAGCTTGCTCGAACTGCCCTGGAGGGTGGGTGCGTTGGCCGTGGCGGTGGCCGAGCCCGCGACCGTCACACCCTCGCCGCGCAGCAGTTCGGTCAGCTCCACCAGGTCCTCACGGCTGGACCAGCGGCGGCGGGAGCGGATCTCGCGGGCCGCGCGCAGGGCGTCCGTGTACGCGTCGAAGTACGCCCACAGCAGGGTGATCGAGGCGTCGGCGGACTCCCAGCGCTCCTTGGTCACGCCCGTGAGGGCGGCGCCTTCCAGGAGTCTGCGGCCCGCGTGGTCCTGGAGGGCGAGGAGCGAGGTCTCGATGGCCTCGTGCTCCGCGCCGAGCCGCGCCAGCGCACGGTCCACCTCGTCCCGGTCCATCACCGGCCCGGGGGGTCCCGTGACGCCCATCGATCACCTCTCGCTGCTGAAGGGTTGCCCAGTGGTTGTTCGTCTTCGGCCGTTCGTCAGCTCTTGCGCAAGTACTTCGGGGGCGGCGGCTGAGACTCCGCCGAGCTCTTGTCCAGTGTGGCGGACAGCCACCTGTCGTACGAGGCCTGCCAGCCGTCGGCGGTGTCCTTTCGGTAGTCCACCAGGATCTGGTTGACCCGCCTCACCAGATCGTCGGCGTCGCTCTTCATCGCCACGCCGTAGTACTCCGTGGTGAACGGGGTCTCGCCCTTCAGCTCGACCGTCGGGTCCTGGGCGGCCTGGCTGGCGCCCAGCGCGCCGTCGGTGACCACGGCGTCGACCTCGCCGAGCTGGAGCCGGACGAGGCAGTCGAGCTGGTTGGGGACGGTCCTGATGTCCTTCGCGGCGACGTACTTCTTCGTCTTCTCGTCGTCCTCCAGCTGGGAGAAGGCGGTCGAGCCCGCCGCCACGCAGACCTTCTTGCCGGCCAGGGTGCCGTCGTAGCCCTTGATGTCCGAGGACTTGGGGGCGAGGACCTGCTGGCCGGTCTTGAAGTACGGCGCGGAGAACGCCACGTCGTCCAGGCGCTTGCAGTTGATCGTCATCGTGCGGACGACCATGTCCACATAGCCCTTCTGGATCGCCGGGATGCGCTGGTTGGTCGGGATCGCCTTGAACAGCACGGCGTTCGGGTCGCCGAGTATGTCCTTCGCGATCCGGTGCACCAGGTCGATGTCGAAGCCCTCGAGGTCGGCGCCGGGCCCGCCGTTGGGGTTGCGGTAGCCCCAGCGGTAGCTGTTCTGGTCGACCCCGACCCACAGCTTGCGCTGCGCGCCCTTGCGGGCCCTGATCCTCTCTATGGTCGCGCCGTCCTGGCTCGACGGGGGCAGCGTCTGGTACTCCGGGTGCTCCTTCTTCGCCGGGTCGTCGCAGGCCTTGCCGTCCGCCGCCTGCTGGGCGTGGGCCAGCTCGGAGCCGCCGGTGCCGGCGTCCTGGGAGCGGGCCTGCGGCAGCAGCAGGGCGAGCGCGAGCACCAGGGCGCACACGGCCGCCATCGCTCCGACGCCGCCCCAGCCCCTGAGACCGGTCCGCACCCGTCCAAGCATCCGCATCGTCACGCCCCCTCTCACCTGTACTCCGACAGCCTGCGGCCGATGCCGAGGACCGCGCCGGCGGCGCCCAGCACGGCCAGGACGGCGGCCCCCGCGGACAGCCCGGTCATCGCACCGAGGCCGTCACCTGCCGACCGCGTGAACTCCTTCTCCTCGTGCTTCAGGGCGAGGTCGAGGTTGTGGTCGACGCTGTCGAAGCACTCGCGTGTCGCGCCCTTGTCACCTATGACCTGGTCCAGCGCCGCTTTGTAGTTGCCGTTGTTGTCCTGGACGCGGGCGGTTCCGTGGCGCTGCTTCCACACCGCCATGTTGCCCTCGGCCTCCGTGACCGGCTTCCTGCCGACGGTGTCGTCGGCCAGCTTCGACGCCGCGGCGAGACCCTTGCCGAGAGCGTCCATGTTCTGGTTGAAGGCGTAGTCGTAGGCGTCGTAGGTGGTCTCCTTGCCCTGGGCGTCCGTCACGACCTTCGTCTCCGCGCCGCGGGCCACCAGCGTGAGGTTCTCGTTGCCGCGTGCCTTCAGGGAGGCGATCCGGGCGTCGTGCAGCACGTTGAGCGAGCGCACGCCGTGGTCGTAGGAGGCGTTCAGACCCGCGCGCGCGAAGCTGTGGCCGACGACCAGCCACAGCAGGACCACCGTGGCCGTCGCGGTGGCGGCGACCAGGCCGTGGTTGAGAACCCGGTTGGTGCGCCGGTAGTTGCGGTGCTGGGCCCAGGCGAGGCCGGCGAGCGCGAGGACGCCGAGGCCGATCGCGGCCCACGGGTAGGGCGTGGCGTCGGCGTAGTCGGCGCTCAGCCGCTGGTTCTCGCTGGTGTAGAGGTTCTGCGCCTTCGGCAGCATCTGCTGCTGCATCTTCTCGTTGGCGTAGCGCAGATAGGCGCCGCCGACCGGGAAGCCCTGGCGGTTGTACACCCGGGCCTGCTCCACCAGCCCCTTGTACTCCGGCAGCAGGGTGTTGAGCTCGGCCACGGTCTTCGCGGCGGGGGAGCCCGGGTCGGAGTTCGAGGCCGCCTCGACCAGACCGGCCGCGGCCTTGTTGATGTCCCTCTCGTACCGGTCGCGGGAGGCGGCCGACTCCTGGCCGCCGCTGAGGAAGCCGCTGGAGGCCGTGGTGTTGGCGTCGGCCAGGTACAGGTAGATGTCGGCGGCGGCGCTGCTGAGCGGCTGGCTCTTGTGCAGCACGTCGTCCGCGGCCACGGCCCGGTCGTTGGTCTGCCAGGCGGTCACCGCGCCGAAGAGGACGACGAGCAGGGCGAGCCCGGCGCCGATGATCCGCAGCCGGCCCGGTTCGGTGGTGGCGGCCGCGCGCAGCTGGTCGAAGCCCTCCGCGAAGGCCGTACGGCGGCGGACGGGCACCTCGGCCGCCGGTACGGGCGGTGGTGGGGGCACGACCGGTGACGGCCCGGCCGGCTGCGGTGGCACGGACGGAATCGTGGGCACCCCGGAACCCGGTGGTGCCGTACTGCTCTTCGGCGGGTGTGTCACTGTTTGACCTCCCCCATGGTCATCCGTCGCCGCAAGTATCGCTGCCGGGACCGACATCCGCACCGGGCTTCACTCGATCTTGATCGGATCGCAGTGGATCGCCCGCCCGGTCGCGCCCCCCCGCACCACCCCTTGCCCATGAATACGCCGCCGGAATCGGTTCGGTTCCGCCTGGGGGCGCGCAGAGTCGCCGTCGTGCGCGGGCTGCGAAGGTGTTGATCGGCAGAACGTCGGACACCGGTAAGGCCAGGCGTGACGAGGCGTCGGGACAGGAAAGGTTCCTGACGACAAGTTCCTGGCCCGGAGTCTGCGGTACCAGCTGCCGATGGTGGATGTCGTCGAGCGGCTGGGCCCGGCCCGCGTCGGCGTCGGGACGGACCGGTCCGTCTCCGAGTTCGCCGACGCGGGGCTCGCTCAGGCCTCGTAGTAGGCCCGCAGCCGGGCCTGGGCCGCCGGGGGTGCCGCGACCCGGTCCAGGCCCAGCAGGGCGGCGCCGAGGACGGGGGAGGCGGTCACCACCCGCGGTACGGCCTTCGGGGCCCGTTCGGCGAGCAGTTCCCTGATGCCGTCGTCGAGTTGGGGGTGCCGGGCCGCCAGGACGCTGCCGCCGAGCAGGACCGGCGTCTCCTCGTCGAGGAGGTCGAGCCGGGTCAGCGCCACCGTCGCCATGGCGACCACCTCGTCGGCGAGCCGGTCCACCAGGGAGCGGGCCACCGGGTCGCCCGCCGCGGCCGTGGCGAACAGCACCGGAGTCAGCTCGTGGCGGCGGGCGGGGGCGATGTCCTCCAGGTGCAGGGCCTCGACGAGGGCATACACGGACGGCAGCCCGAAGTGGGCCGGGAGCACGCGCGCGAGGTCGGTGTCGACGCCCCGTCCGTCCTCCGCGCGGGACGCGTGCCACAGGGCCTCCTCGGCGAGCCCCCAGCCGCCGCCCCAGTCGCCGGAGATCCGGCCGAGCGCGGGGAAGCGGGCGGTCCGGCCGTCGGGGCGCATGCCGACGCAGTTGATGCCCGCCCCGCACACCACGGCGACCCCGCGCGGTTCGGTGACACCGGCCCGCAGGATCGCGAAGGTGTCGTTGCGGACCTCCACGCTCGCGCCCCACGCGCGCGCGTGCAGGGCTGCCGCCAGCCGCTCCTCCTCGACGGGGAAGTCGGCGTTGGCGAGACACGCCGAGACGTGCCCGACCGCGCTCACCCCGGCCGCGGCGAAGGCCCGCCCCACGGCGTCGGCGACGGTGTCCACGGCCGCCTCGACGCCCACCACGGGCGGCCGGAACCCACCGCCGCGGGCTGTGGCGAGGACGTTCCCGTCGTCCGCCACGACCGCGACGTCGGTCTTGCTGTTGCCCGCGTCGACGGCGAGGACGCATGCGGTCAGGCCCACGCGAGATGCTCCCGGTTGTGTGCGATCAGTCGGTCGGTGAGGCCCTCGGCGTACGCGTACTGGCCGACGAGGGGGTGGGCGAGCAGCGCCTTGAAGACCCGCTCGCGCCCGCCGTGCAGGGCGGCCGTCAGGGCCAGGTCCTCGTAGGCGGTGACGTTGGCCATCAGGCCCGCGAACAGCGGGTCCACGGCGGTTACCGGCAGCGGGGTCGTACCCTTCGGTCCCACTGCCGCCTGTACCTCGATCACCGCGTCGTCGGGCAGGAAGGGCAGCGTGCCCCGGTTGAGGGTGTTGACCACCTGGTAGGGGCTGCCCCCGCCGCCGAGCAGCCCGGCGGCCAGGTCGACCGCCGCCTCCGAGTAGTAGGCGCCGCCGCGCTTGGCGAGCAGTTCCGGTTTCTCGTCCAGGGCCGGATCGCCGTACATCCGGAGCAGTTCCGCCTCCATGGCGGCCACTTCGGCCGCCCGGGACGGCTTGGTGCCGAGTTCCCGTACGACCTCGTCGTGCGCGTAGAAGTAGCGCAGGTAGTACGACGGGACCACGCCGAGCCGCTCCAGGACCGGGCGCGGCAGGCGCAGGTCGGCGGCGATCGCCTCGCCGTGCTCGGAGAGCAGCTTGGACAGCACGTCCTCGCCCTCGGGGCCGCCGAGCCGTACACCCGTCTCCCAGGTGAGGTGGTTGAGGCCCACGTGGTCGAGGTGGACGTCGGCCGGGCTGACGCCGAGCAGCCGGGCGAACTTGCGCTGGAAGCCGATCGCCACGTTGCACAGCCCGACCGCCTTGTGGCCGGCCTGGAGGAGGGCGCGGGTGACGATCCCGACGGGGTTGGTGAAGTCGATGATCCAGGCGTCCGGGTTGGTGCGGCGGACCCGTTCGGCGATGTCGAGGACGACCGGGACCGTGCGCAGCGCCTTGGCGAGGCCGCCCGCGCCGGTCGTCTCCTGGCCGACGCAGCCGCACTCCAGGGGCCAGGTCTCGTCCTGCTGCCGGGCCGCCTGGCCGCCGACGCGCAGCTGGAGGAGCACGGCGTCGGCGCCGTCCACGCCCGCGTCCAGGTCCCGGGTGGTGGTGATCCGGCCGGGGTGCCCCTGCCGGGCGAAGATGCGCCGGGCGAGGCCGCCGACGAGCTCCAGGCGCTCGGCGGCCGGATCGACGAGCACGAGTTCCTCGACGGGCAGGGTGTCGCGCAACCGGGCGAAGCCGTCGATGAGTTCGGGGGTGTAGGTCGAGCCTCCGCCGACCACGGTGAGTTTCATGGCTTGTCTAACCCTTCACTCCGGTCAGCGTGACGCCCTCGACGAACGCCTTCTGCGCGAAGAAGAACACGAGGATCACGGGGGCCATGACCAGCACGGTCGCGGCCATGGTGAGGTTCCAGTCGGTGTGGTGCATGCCCTTGAAGGACTCCAGGCCGTAGCTGAGCGTCCAGGCGTTCTGGTTCTCCGAGGCGTAGATCTGCGGGCCGAAGTAGTCGTTCCAGGCGTAGAAGAACTGGAAGAGCGCCACGGCCGCGATCCCCGGCCTGGCCATCGGCACGACGACCTTCAGCAGGGTGCGCAGGTCGCCGCAGCCGTCGACCTTCGCCGCGTCCACGTACTCGTTGGGGATCGTCATCAGGAACTGCCGCAGCAGGAAGATGGAGAACGCGTCCCCGAACGCCATCGGGACGATCAGCGGCCACAGGGTGCCCGACAGGCCCAGCTGCTTCGCCCAGAAGAGGTACATCGGGATGATGACGACCTGCGGCGGCAGCATCATCATCGAGATCACCAGCATCAGGGAGAGATTGCGGCCCCGGAAGCGGAACTTGGCGAGGGCGTACGCCACGGGGACCGACGACACGACCGTAAGGAGTGTTCCCAGTCCCGCGTAGACGAGCGTGTTGCGCCACCAGGTCAGGAAGCCCGGGGTGTCGAAGACCCGTTTGTAGTTGCCCCACTCCCAGGTGTGCGGGATCAGGTCGCGGCTGAGGGCCTGGTTGTCGCTCATCAGCGAGGTCAGGAACACGAACACGAAGGGCAGCGTGAAGAAGAGGGCGGCGGCGATGCCGAGGGAGTGGATCGCCACCCATTCCAGCAGGGCCTTGCGGCGGGCCGTGCGCTCGGCGGGCGAGGCCGGTGTCTTCAACTCCACCGGCCGGTCAAGTACTTGGGTCATGGTCAGTCACCTGCCTGGAGGAGACCGCCCCGGCGCCGCATCAGGAACGCGGTGAACACCATCGACAGGGCGAAGAGGACGAGGGCGACGACACACGCGGAGCCGTAGTCGAAGCGCTGGAAGCCGAGGTTGTAGACGAGTTGGGGGAGGGTCAGCGTGGACTTGTCCGGGTAGCCGGGCTCGAACTGGGTGCCCGCGCCCTGGATCACCCCGGAGGCGACCTTCCCGGCGATCAACGGCTGTGTGTAGTACTGCATGGTCTGGATCACGCCGGTGACCACGGCGAACATCACGATCGGCGAGATGTTGGGAAGGGTGACGAACCGGAACCGCTGCCACGCCGACGCCCCGTCCAGCTCGGCCGCCTCGTACTGCTCCGTGGGCACGTCGAGCAGCGCCGCCATGAAGATGACCATCAGGTCGCCGATGCCCCACAGGGCGAGCAGGGTGAGGGCGGGCTTGGACCACGTCGGGTCGTTGAACCAGCCCGGCGCCGGGATGCCGACCTTCTCCAGGATCGAGTTGACCGGTCCCGTACCGGGGTTGAGCAGGAAGGCGAAGGCCATGGTCGCCGCGACGGGCGGGGCCAGGTAGGGCAGGTAGAAGAGGGTGCGGAAGACGCCGGTACCCGTCTTGATCTTCGTGATGAGCATGCCGACGCCGAGGCCGAACACGACCCGGAGGGACACCATCACCACGACCAGCCACAGGGTGTTGCGCAGGGCGGGCCAAAAGAAGGGGTAGTCCTTGAAGACGTAGGTCCAGTTCTTCGTCCCGCTCCAGGTCGGCGGCCTGAAGCCGTCGTAGTGCATGAACGAGAAGTAGACCGTGGAGATCAGCGGGTAGGCGAAGAAGACCGAGAAGCCGATCAGCCAGGGCGACATGAAGACGATGGTCCGCAGTGCTTGCTTCCGCCGCTTCGCAGCGAGGCCGGACCGGCGGCGCTTCGGCGTCAGAGTGATCGTGGCCATCTACTTCGCCTGCGCGATGTCCGTGTCGATCTGCTTGGCCGCGTCGGCGAGGCCCTTCCTCAGATCGGTGACCTTGCCGCTCTCGTAGGCGTAGCCGAGGTCCTGGATGGTGGTGAGGTAGACACCGCCGTTGATCGAGGACGGGGCGGTCGTCGAGTGCGGGTTCGCGGCGATGTCCAGGAAGGTCTTGAAGCGCGGGTCGTACTTCAGCTTCGGGGACTTCAGGGCCGCGAGCGTCGAGGGCACGTTGTGGATGGCGTTCGAGAAGCCGACCACGGCGTCCGTGTCCGTGGTGATGTACTTCAGGAACTCCCAGGCCGCGTTCTGCTTGGTGCTGTTGGCGGCGATGCCGGCGATGGTGCCGGTGATGTAGCCCTTGCCGTACTGGTCCGCCTGGTCGTCCGGGACGGGCAGCGGGGCCACGCCGATCTCGAAGCCCGGCTTGGCGTCCACAGCCATGCCCAGGCGCCACTCCCCGTCGAGCTGCATGGCCACCTGGCCGGTCTGGAAGGGGTGCTTGGGGCCCCACTCGTCGCCGAGACCGGAGCGGTACTTCTCCAGCTTCTTGTAGCCGCCGAGTTCGTCGACGAGCTTCTTCTGGAGAGTGAAGGCGGCGGCGACGGCCGGGTCGGTGGCGATCGTGGACTTGCCCGCCTTGTCGAAGTAGGTGGGCGAGAACTGGCCCAGGTAGTGCTCGGTCGTGGTCTCCCAGCCGTGGTAGTCCGGCATGAACCCGAGCTGCTTGTACGACTCGCCCTGGGGGATCGTCAGCTTCTTGGCGTCGGTCTCGAACTCGGACCAGGTCTTGGGCGGACTGGTGATCCCGGCCTTCTGGAACGCCGTCTTGTTGTAGTAGAGCCCGTAGGCGTCACCGAGGAGCGGTGCGGCACAGCGGTCGCCGTCGAACTGGGTGTACTGGTTCATCGCCGCCGGGAACGTGGTGTCCGGGTCGATGCCCGACTTCTTGAAGAACGGGTTCAGGTCGGCCAGCGCGCCCGAGGAGCAGAACTTGCCCACGTTGTTCGTGGTGAACGACGAGATGACGTCCGGAGCCTTGGGGCCGCCCGTGCGCAGCGCCTGGTTGATCTTGTCGTCCGTCATGTTGCCGACGATGTTGACGTGGATGTTGGGGTGCGCCTTCTCGAAGCCCGCGACCAGTGCCTTCACCCCCGCCACCTCGGAGTCCGCGCTCCAGGCGTGCCAGAAGTTGATGGTCGTCTCCTTGGACGCGTCGTCGTCGGCGCCGGAGGAGGCCTGGCCGGTACAGGCGGTGGTGACGAGCACGGCGGACACGGTCAGGGCAAAAGCCGCTTTTCGGGCGGACGAGGGTGTGGCTGAGCGCATGACGAGGTCTCCCAGGGGCGGGCGGTGAGGTGAGGGTGTGGGGGAGTCGGAGGGTCAGCGCGAGGTGTCGAAGACCTCGTCGCGGGTGGCCGCGAGCGCGCTCTCCAGCGCGCCGCGCAGCACGGGGTGTTCACGGACGTCGCCGACGACCAGCCGGGGCCGGGAGGCTGCCAGTTCCTCCAGCTCGTCCTGGACGAGGTCACGCAGGGTGTCGCCGCCGGCGGTGAGCGAGGCGCCGCTGAGGACGACGAGTTCGGGATCGAGGACGGACACGAGCGAGGCGAGACCGGTGGCCAGGCGGGTGGCGTAGGTCTCCAGGAGCAGCCGGTTCAGGACGGTGTCCTCGGCGGCGGCTCGCTCCACGAGGGCGGCGGCCGCCTCGGCGTACGGCCCGGAGGGGATGTCCGTCATGCCGAGCTCGCGGGCGAGGCGGGGGATGGCCTGGGAGCCGGCGAGCTCCTGGTAGCCACCACTGTTGGCCTTGGTGACATGCCGTACCAGGGGTGCTCCGGGAACCGGCAGGAAACCTACCTCTCCCGCGCCGCCGGTCCAGCCGCGGTGCAGCCGGCCGCCGAGGACCAGGGCGGCGCCGAGGCCGCCCTCGTTCCACAGCAGCACGAAGTCCTCGTGCCCGCGGGCCGCGCCGAGCCGCTGCTCGGCCACGGCGACGAGGTTCACGTCGTTCTCGTACTCCACCGGCATCGGCAGGATGGCGGCGATCTCGTCGAGGAGGGCCGGGGTGTGCCAGCCGGGCAGGTGGGAGGCGTAGCGCAGTCGGCCGGTGTTGGGGTCGAAGGCGCCCGGGGTGCCGATGACGAGCCGGTGGAGGTCGCCGCGGGCGAGTCCGGCCGCCTTCACCGCGCCGTCCAGGGCATCGGTGACCTGGCGGACGACGGGCTGGGTGGGCCGCCGTCCCGGGGTCGGGAGTTCGTAGGAGCCCACGGTGCGGCCGGTGATGTCGGCGACCGCGGCGAGGATGCGCTCGGGGGTGACGTCGAGCCCGGCGGCGTACGCGGCGGTCGGGTCGACCTCGTACAGCTGGGCGTTGGGGCCCGGCCTGCCTTCGCTGGTACCGGTGGCGAGGACGAGCCCCGACGCCTCCAGGCGGGCCAGGAGCTGGGACGCGGTCGGCTTGGACAGGCCGGTGAGCTTGCCGATCTTGGTGCGGGAGAGCGGGCCGTGCTCCAGCAGGAGGTCGAGCGCGGCACGGTCGTTCATGGCGCGGAGCGTGCGTGGTGTGCCTGCCATGGGTGCCCCTCTCCGTGACTGCTGGGAAAAGACGACTCTAGAGAAAGAAGACTGTTAGGAAGGTTTCCTATCGGATGCAGAGAACGTAGGTCTGGACCTCATGAGAGTCAAGAGGGGGCGAACCAGGAACCCCCGCAGGAAACGGAGTCGTTACCTGCGGGGGTCTGAGGGTGAGAGAGCGGAGGCGGGACCGGCGGCTACCGCACGTCGACGTAGTCACCCGCGACCGTCGCCGCACCGGTGGTGGCCGTGCCCGCGAAGACGTACCGGTAGTAGCCGTCCGTGGTGGCCTTCTGGGAGACGTACGCCGTGTAGCTGCTGCTCTCCCAGTCGGCGGTGACCATGAGGGTCGCGCCCTACTTCGCCGCGGGGCGCTGTGCCGGGGTCGACGCCAGTGGGGAGGCCGCCGCGTGCTGGGCGGACTCGGAGTTGGCGAAGACCGAGGGAGCCGCCACCGCCTCGGTCGGGTCGGCGGGCTCCTCCTCCGCGGGCACCGTCGCGCCGCCGACGATCCGGATGTCCGCCGCGTCGAAGGCGTGCTTGATGCGCCAGCGCAGCTCGCGCTCGACCGTCAGGGACTTGCCCGGCATCGTCTTGGCGGAGACCCGCACGACCATGGAGTCCAGCAGGACGCTGTCCAGGCCGAGGACCTCGATCGGGCTCCACAGGAGCTCGTTCCAGGGCTCTTCCTTGCTCATCTTCTCGGCGACCTCGCCCAGCACCCGCTTCACCTTGTCGAGGTCCTCGGAGGCCCGCAGGGTCACGTCCACGCCGGCCGTCGCCCAGCCCTGGGAGAGGTTGCCGATCCGCTTGACCTCGCCGTTGCGGACGTACCAGATCTCGCCCTGGTCGCCGCGGAGCTTGGTCACCCGCAGGCCGACCTCGATGACCTCGCCGGAGGCCACGCCCGCGTCGATGGTGTCACCGACGCCGTACTGGTCCTCAAGGATCATGAAGACACCCGAGAGGAAGTCCGTGACGAGGTTGCGGGCGCCGAAACCGATCGCCACACCCGCGACACCGGCCGACGCCAGCAGGGGCGCCAGGTTGATCTCGAAGGCCCCCAGGACCATCAGGGCGGCCGTGCCCAGGATGATGAAGCTCGCCACCGAGCGCAGCACCGAACCGATCGCCTGCGAGCGCTGCCGCCGCCGCTCGTTGTTGACGAGCAGCCCGCCGATCGCGGTGCCGTCGACCGCCTGGACGGTACGGTTCATCCGGTCGATCAGCTTGGTGATGGCCCGCCGCACGACCATTCTCAGCACCCCGGCGATCACCAGGATCAGCAGGACGCGCAGGCTGATCGCCAGCCAGGTCGACCAGTTCTGCTCGACCCAGCTGGCGGCGTTCGTCGCGCTCTCCTGGGCGTCCTGGAGGGACGGGACCGTCACGGCGGACGGCGACTCCGAGGGAGTCGGCGTCGGTGACGAACCGGCGGCCAGTAGGACGGCGGACAAGGACACGGCAGGTACCTCCAGGTGCTTGCGTCTGCCGTCCGGCAGGGCGGTCAAGGTCACGAAAAGGTCACCGGTGCGGCAGAACAACCACACTAACGGTGCATCGTGTGGGGATCGTTGCCATCTACGAGGGAGAGACGGGCTTCACCTGGGGATGAAGGAATGTGTGGTCGAAAACACTCCCAGCCCGTTACCGGGACATGGTGGCGTTTCTCCCGGCCAAGAGGGGAGACTGACCTCAGATCGTCCCGGCGCGAGCCACGTGCCGCCGACGCCCAAGGAGGCATCCGTGCCGCATGTCCTGGTCCTCAACGCGTCGTACGAGCCTCTCGGCGTCGTACCGCTCCGCCGCGCGCTCGTCCTCGTCCTGGAGAACAAAGCGGTCTCCCTGGAGGAATCCGGCGCCTTCATGCACAGTGCGACCGTCACAGTCCCCGCACCCAGCGTGGTCCGGCTCAAAAGGTTCGTCAGGGTTCCTTACCGAGGTCCCGTGCCTCTCACCCGCAGGGCGCTCTTCGCGCGCGACGGGGGCCGGTGCATGTACTGCGGTGGCGTCGCAACCAGCGTCGACCACGTCATCCCGCGCAGCCGCGGGGGCAAGCACGTCTGGGACAACGTGGTGGCGTCCTGCCGCCGCTGCAACCATGTGAAGGCCGACCGACACCTGTTCGAAATAGGCTGGCGGCTGCGCCACAAACCCGCTCCACCCACCGGTCTGGCCTGGCGCATCATCGGCACCGGACACAGGGACCCGCGCTGGTTGCCCTACTTGCAACCGTACGGCGCGGAGGACGCCATGGCCCGGATCGACGGCATCTCAGCCTGACGACGATCCGGGCCTTTGTGCACCCGCACACGCGCGTGTGGCACGCAGCCGCACACGCGCGTGTGGCCGCGCCCGCGGCTCGGCGCCGGCCCCGGAGGCCCCCCGTACCTCCGGGACCGGACACTCATGCCCTCACGTGTACCGCAGCTCCGCCGGGCGGACCGAGCGGCGCAGCAGCGGCAGCGAGGTCGCGGCGGCGAGGAGGCAGGCCGCGTAGACGCCGAGCGGGACCAGGAGGGCGGCGTACGGCGTGACCGGGGCCCCGTCCGCGGTGAGGCGGGCGTAGCAGACGCCGATCGTCATGCCGCCGGCGCCGCCCAGCAGCAGTGCGGGCCCGAGGGGCAGGGCGGTCTCCAGGAGCAGCGCCCGGCCCAGGACCGACCGGGGCACCCCGGCGGCGGACTGCGCGGCCAGGCCGCGGCGCCGGGCGGCCAGGGACTCGACGGTGCCGACGGCGAGGCCGCCGAGGGTGATCGCGAGGGCGACGAGGATCGCCAGCGCCGTCAGGTTGAGCCCCGTCTCGTAGTACGACATGCTCGCGGCGAGCCGGTCCGGGCCCGTCGCGTGGAGATCGGCCAGGAACGCCTGGCGGACCCCCACGTACGCCGTTCCGACGACCGTCACCAGCAGCACCGCCGCGTGCGTGCGGGCCGCGGCCCACGGGTCCTCGCGCAGCCGTTCCGCCGCGATCAGCGTGGCCGCCGTACGGGCCCGGCGGGCCAGCACCCGGCCCGTCGCCTTGGCCGTCCCGCCGACGAGCCCCAATGCGGCCGCGCCGACGACCACGAGCAGACCGGCCACGAGCAGCGGCGGCCCGCCGTAGGCAGGCGTGCGCTGGGGCCCGCCTCGGGAGGTGAGGGCCACGGCGACCGGCGCCGAGGCGGCCAGGAGCAGCACCGCGGCCGCGAGCAGCAGCCCCGAGGTCCGCCCGGAACGCGGCCGGATCCGCCGTACCCGTCCCAGCGGGGAGGCCACGACGCGGCGCAGGGCCACCGCGCCCGCGGCCGCGCCCAGCACCGGCACACCGAGCCCGGTCACCGCGACCCCGGCCCAGGCGAGCGCGGGCGGGTTCTCCCACCCGGTCAGCATCAAGACCACGGCGGCGGACGTCGTGAGCACCGAGCCGAGCAGACAGGCCAGGCCCGTCTCCATCGACGAGATCCGCCGTACCTGTGCGGGTGTGGCGCCGGCCAGCCGCAGCGCGGCCAGCCGCCGGTCGCGGTGCACGGCTCCGATACGGGCGCACTGGCCCAGGAAGCCGAGCACGGGGACCAGGAGGAGCAGCAGGGTCACGATCACGCCGGAGCGGGTGCCGGGCTGGTCGAGGAGACCGGCGCCGAGGGAGACGGCGTACTGCCCCTGGAGCGAGGCGAGCGCGGCCGCGGCCAGCGCGAACCCGGTCGCGAGCGCCGCCCCGAGCGCCGTGAGCCCCACCCGCCACCACTCCCGCCGGTCGGACCCCCGGGTGAGCAGCCAGGCCAGGCGGAGGTCGGTGCCCAGCGGGCCATTGGCACGGGCTGCTCGGTCGGTGCTCGGTGCGTCTGCGGTGCGGGCTGGGTCGGTGCTCGGCGAGTTCCCGGTGCGGGCTGGGTCGGTGCTCGGCGAGTTCCCGGTGCGGGCGGGGTCGGTGCTCACGCCGTCACCTCCGTGGCGGCCGCGATCCCGTCGGTCATCCGGACCTCGCGGTCGGCGTAGGCCGCCACCTGTGTGTCGTGGGTGACCAGCAGGATCGCGGTGCCGGACTCGCGGGCCGTGTGGACCAGGGCGGTCATGACCTGTTCGCTCGCCAGGGAGTCCAGCGCGCCGGTCGGCTCGTCGGCGAAGACGGCCCTCGGGCCGGTGACCAGGGCCCGGGCCAGCGCGGTCCGCTGGGCCTGGCCGCCGCTCATCTCGCCGGGCCGCAGCTCGGACTGCCCGCGCACACCGAACCGCTCCAGCCACTCGCCGGCCCGGGTGTGCGCCTGTGCACGCGAGGTGCCGGCGAGCAGCAGCGGCAGCGCCACGTTGTCCAGCGCGGTCAGCTCCGGGATCAGCTGCCCGAACTGGAAGACCACGCCGAACTCGGTGCGGCGCAGCTCGCTCAGCCGCTTCTCGGGCAGCTGGTCGAGGCGCTCACCGCGGTAGGACACCGAGCCGGTGTCGGGGCGGACGATCCCGGCCAGGCAGTGCAGCAGCGTCGACTTCCCGCTGCCGCTGGTACCGGTGACGGCGAGGATCTCGCCCGCGTCCAGCCGCAGCGAGGCACCGCGCAGGGCCTCCGTCCTGCCGTACGCCTTGCCGTACGCCTTGCCGAGGTCGCGCCCTTCGAGAAGTGGCACCGAAGTGTCCCCCTTGCTGCTCATGCCGAGTCGACCTCGGCGGTCAGAGTGGTGAGCCGGGCCGCCGTGGTGGTCATCCAGCGGAGGTCGGCGTCCAGGTGGTTGAGGGCGTAGTCCGCCGAGAGCACGGTCGCGAGGTCCGCTCCGGGGGCGGTCTTGACCGCCGTGAGTTCCCGCATCCGCGCCATGTGGGCGGCACGCTGGGCCCTCAGGTAGGCGTCGGGGTCGCCTCCGGCCAGGATCGAGACGACGACCTTGGCGAAGATCTCGTTCGTCACGAAGGGCGCGGGCGGGGCGATCTGCCCGGCCCACTCGGCCAGTTCGCGCGCCCCCGCGTCGGTCGCGCGGTACTTGGTGCGCTCCGGGCCGCCGTCCGAGTCGGTGCCGTCGACCTCGGCGAGACCGTCCCGCACCAGGCGCTGGAGGGTCGTGTAGACCTGCCCGTAGGCGAGCGGACGGGCCTGCGGGAAACGGTCGTCGTGGCGTCGCTTGAGGTCGTAGCCATGGCTCGGCCCACCGGCGAGCAGCCCCAGCAGGAGGTGACGGGTGCTCATGGAGATCAGTATGCATCACGTATATGTACTGAGTGAATAGTGTCACCAGGCCGCGTCGCCGGACAGGGACTCCCGTGCGATCGGTGGACGGGAGCCGCGGCGGCACGGAACATGACGAACAGCACGTTCTCCCCTCCGGCACGTCTGCCTTCGCGTCCACTGGGTAGGGCTGCGGTAACCCCCGTCGTCGTACTCGACCAAGGAGGCCCCCGTGGCCGCATCGGCACACCTTCTGATCCCGGCCCCGTCCAAACCCGGGGCGCCCGCTGACCACTTCTGTGTCTTCAGCGCCGAGGGTGCCTGCACCGAGACCCCCCTGACCAGCGAACCGCCGCTGCCCGACGCCGAACCCCTCACCAGCGAACCGCCGCTCGCCGACTCCGCCCCCCTGACCAGCGAGTCCGACACCTACCCGGAGCCCTGCCAGGTCGGCGGGTCCTACGACCACCTGGAGCCCTAGATGGCGGCGCCCCCCGGTCCGGAGCTGACCCGGCTCGCCGAGTCCTACGGCGTCGCCGCCTCCTACCAGCCCGCCCCGGACCGTACGGTCGCCGCCTCCGCCACCGCCGTCACCCTGGTCCTGGCCGCGCTGGGCGTAGAGACGGCCGACCCGGCCGCCGCCCTCGCGGCCCGCGAGCGCGAGCTGAGCGCCCGCCTGCTGCCGCCGACGGTGGTGTGCTGGAGCGGCAGCCCGCCCGCGTTCGTCACCGGCCTGCCCGAGGGCACCCGGCTGCGCATCGCGACCGAACAGGGCGAGACCTGCGACTCGGCCGATCAGCTCCCGCCCGGGGTCCACCGGTTGACCGCCACAGCGCCCGACGGCCGTACCGCCGACGCCCACCTGATCGT
Organism: Streptomyces sp. NRRL B-3229; assembly: GCF_000719505.1. NCBI lineage: Bacteria > Bacillati > Actinomycetota > Actinomycetes > Kitasatosporales > Streptomycetaceae > Streptomyces > Streptomyces sp. NRRL B-3229. The sequence continues at coordinate 195,090 of NZ_JOGP01000002.1, forward strand.
GGCCCCGCCCCGGCTGCCCGCGCCGCCCGGGCGGTCGTACGGCCTCCTCGTCCAGCTCTACTCCCTGCTCTCGCACCGCTCCTGGGGCATGGGCGACCTCGGCGACCTCGCCGAACTGACCTCCTGGGCGGGCCGCGCCCTCGGTGCCGGCTTCGTCCAGGTCAACCCGCTGCACGCGGCCGTGCCCGGCCCCCCGACCGACCCCTCGCCCTACCGGCCCTCCTCGCGCCGCTTCCCCGACCCGGTGCACCTGCGGATCGAGGACATCCCCGAGTACGCCCATGTCGCCGACACCGACCGGCTGGCGGCCCTGCGCGAGCGGGCCGAGCGGCTGCGGGAAACCGTGCTGGAGAAGGGCGCCCTGATCGACCGGGACGCCGTGTGGGAGCTCAAGCGGGAGGCGCTCGAGCTCGTCCGCGAGGTTCCGCTCGGACCCGGTCGCCTGGCCGCCTACGCCGACTACCTCGCCGAGGGCGGCCAGGCGCTCGAGGACCACGCGACCTGGTACGCGCTGGCGGAGGTGCACGGCTCGGACCGGCGCGCCTGGCCGGCCGGCCTCCAGGACCCGCGGTCCGCCGAAACGGCACGGGCCCGCCGCGAGTTGATGGACCGCGTCGACTTCCACTCCCGTCTCGCCTGGCTCACCGAGAGCCAGCTCACCGCCGCACAGCGGGCCGCGCGGGAGGCGGGGATGCCGGTGGGCGTCGTGCACGACCTCGCGGTGGGCGTGCACCCCGAGGGCGCGGACGCCTGGGCCCAGCAGGCGTACTTCGCGGCCGGGATGTCCGTAGGGGCGCCTCCGGACGCCTTCAACGCGCGCGGCCAGGACTGGGGCCTGCCGCCGTGGCGCCCGGACCGGCTCGCGGAGTCGGGTTACGAGCCGTACCGGCAGCTTCTGCGCGCCCTCTTCCGGTACGCCGGCGCGCTGCGTATCGACCACGTCATGGGCCTGTTCCGGCTCTGGTGGGTGCCGCAGGGGCATCCGCCGACCGAGGGGACCTATGTCCGCTACGACGCGGAGGCGATGCTCGCCGTGCTCGTCCTGGAGGCCTCGCGGGCCGGGGCGCTGGTGATCGGGGAGGACCTGGGGACCGTGGAGCCCGGCGTGCGCGAGGCCCTGCGCGAACGGGGGGTGCTGGGGACCTCGGTGCTGTGGTTCGAACGGGACTGGGAGGGGGACGGACGGCCGCTGCCCCCGGAGCGCTGGCGCGCGGACTGCCTCGCCACCGCGACCACTCACGACCTGCCGCCGACCGCCTCCCGGCTCACCGGGGAGCATGTCGAACTCCGGGACGGCCTGGGCCTGTTGACGCGGCCACTGGACGAGGAGCGGGCGGAGGCCGCCGCCGACACGGGCGAGTGGCTGGAGCTGCTGGCCCGCCTCGGTCTGCTGCACAACACGGCGGGCGGCGCCGACCCCTCCTCCGAGGAGGCCCAGATCCAGGCCGTGCACCGGTTCCTCCAGCGGACCCCCGCGCGGATGGTGGGCGTGTGGCTGCCGGACACGGTCGGGGACCGCCGGCCGCAGAACCTGCCGGGGACGTGGGACCAGTACCCGAACTGGCGACTGCCGATCGCGGACGGGGAGGGGCGGGTGGTGACGCTGGAGGACCTGGCGTCGTCGGCCCGGCTGCACGCGTTGATGGAGGTGCTGCGGGGGCCGTAGGGGCGCTGGGTGGGTGTCGTGAGGGGTTGCGGGGTGGGTGCCGTGCCCGGGGTGGGCGCCGCAGGGCCCCTGGGCGGGTGCCACGCACGGCGAGGTCGTCGCATGGGCCGCGGGGTGGGTGCCGCGGGGTCGCGGGCCGCGCGGCGCGTGCCGCAGGGCTGCTGGCGGGTGCCGCAAGGCCGCGGGGCGGGGACAGCCCGGGACGCTTTAACGCACCCCGGACGCGCGACCCCGTCCGACGTTCGGTACTTTTGGCCCCGTGGACAAGAAGAACGCCCTGCGCGCCGGCGCCCTGGCTGCCGGTACGACGCTGATGATGCTGCTCATGTCGGTGCCCGCCTCGGCGCTGACCCGCGACGACGGCGACGACCCGGGCACGGGTCTGAGCGTCATCGAGACGCTGGGCCTCTTCGTCGTGGCCCCGCTCGTGCTGTTCGGGGTCATCGCCGGGCTGGTGATGGTCCTGGACAAGTCCAAGAACGAGCACCGGGTGATCGCCCCGAAGACCAAGCCCAAGGCCACGACCAAGGCCTGACCGAGCTTTTCCTGGGCGCCGACCTCGCCTTCTGCACGGGATTCAGCCGTGCGGGGGTGGGGGCGGCGCCTTTGGCATGTCCGGTGGTGTGTCCGGTGGTGTCTCCGGGGGCTGCCGGCTCAGCCCGGTGACCGGACCCTTGCCCCCGGTCCGACAGGCGCCGTCAGGGGCTCGGTGCCGTGAGGTACCTCTGGATCGTGGGGGCCAGCCACGCGAGGATCTCCTCCCGGGCGAGTGCCACGGTCGGCGGGAGGCGTAGTACGTACCGGGTCAGTGCCAGCCCCAGCAGCTGCGTGGCGGCGAGCGCGGCCCGTGCCGGGGCCTGTTCCGGGTCCGGGCACACCCGCACGGCCACCGGCATCACCTGCTCCCGGAAGATGCCCTGCATCCGCTCCGTCCCCGCCTGGTTGGTCGCGCCGACCCGGAGCAGCGCGGTGAGCACCTCGTTCTCCTCCCACAGGTCGAGGAAGCGCGTCACGAGGGCCCGGCCGATGTCGTCCCGGGGCAGGGACGCGGGCTCGGGCAGCCCGAGATCGACCGAGACGGCCGCGGCGAAGAGACCCTCCTTGTTGCCGTAGTAGCGCATGACCATGGACGGGTCGATCTGCGCGTCCTTGGCGATGGCGCGGATGGTGGCCCGCTCGTAGCCGTCGGCGGCGAAACGCTCGCGGGCGGCGGTGAGGATCGCGTCGCGGGTGGCGTCGGAGCGGCGGCGGGGGGTGTCGTTCACGTGGTTCACGCCCACGATCGTAGGCCAACGTGTGTTGGCCAACAAGTGTTGACGCCAGCTTTGGATGTCGCTACCTTCGTCAACAGGCGTTGGCAAACAGGTGTTGGCAAACAGGTGTTGGCTACAGGAGGCCCTCATGAACGGCAACGGCATGCATGGCACCCCGGCGATCGACACCTCCGTGATCGTCGTCGGCTCCGGCCCCACCGGCCTTCTCCTGGCCGGCGACCTGGCCGTCGCCGGAGTGCCCGTCACCCTCGTCGAGAAGCGCCCGCACCGGATCAGCAACCTCTCCCGTGCGTTCGTCCTGCACGCCCGCACCCTGGAACAGCTTGACGCGCGCGGTCTGGCCGACGGCCTGGAGGCGCTCGGGCAGCGCCTCGACAGGCTCCGGCTGTTCGGCGACCTGACCATCGACCTCGCCGGCCTCCCCTCCCGCTTCCGTCACCTCCTGGTTCTCCCGCAGTACGAGGTCGAGAAGGCCCTGGAACGGCGGGCGGTGGCGGCGGGCGTCGCCTTCCGTCACGAGACAGAGGTGACGGGCCTGACCCAGGACGAGAACGGGGTGACGGTCCAGGTCAGGACCTCCGACGGAACCGCGGAGTCCCTGCGGGCCCCGTACGTCGTGGGCGCCGACGGCATGCGCAGCGCCGTACGGGACGCGGTCGGCCTGCCCTTCCCCGGCCGCTCGGTCATCCGGTCGGTGGTGCTGGCGGACGTCCGGCTCGCGGAACAGCCCGAAACCCTGCTCACCGTCAACACCGCCGGCGACGCCTTCGCCTTCCTCGCCCCCTTCGGCGACGGCTACCACCGGGTGATCGCCTGGAACCGTGCCCACGACGTGCCCGACAGCGAGCCCCTCGACCTCGATGAGATCAAGGAGGTCACCCGTCTAGCGCTGGGCCGTGACTTCGGGATGCACGACGCCCGCTGGATGTCCCGCTTCCACAGCGACGAACGGCAGGCCCCCGCCTACCGCGTCGGCCGTGTCTTCCTCGCGGGCGACGCCGCCCATGTCCACACGCCGGCCGGAGGCCAGGGCATGAACACCGGCCTCCAGGACGCGGCGAACCTGAGCTGGAAGCTGGCCCAGGTGATCCACGGCCACGCGGCCCCCGGGCTCCTCGACACCTACCAGTCGGAACGCCACCCCGTCGGCAAGGCGGTGCTGCGCAGCAGCGGCGGCATCGTCCGCCTGGCGATGGCCAAGCGCCCCTGGGAACTGGCCCTGCGTGCCGCCCTCACCACCGTCCTCGGCCGCGTCGCCCCGGCCCGCCGCAGGATGCTCGGCCAACTCACCGGGATCGGCTACGCGTACGCCGCCCCGCGCACCGCCCACCCCCTCACCGGCACCCGCGCCCCCGACGTCCCCCTGGCCACCGGCGGCCGCCTGTACGAGTCCCTCCGCACCGGCCACTTCGTCCTGATCACCCCGACCCCGTCCCCCGACCCGGGCCCTCGCAAGGACCGCCTCACGGTGGAACGCTGGGCGAGCGACCGGCGTACGGCGGTGCTGGTGCGGCCTGACGGGTATGTGGCGTGGGCGGCGGACGAGCCGGATGTGAGGGGTGTCGAGGCGGCTCTGGCCGAGCATCTCGGGTGAGGGGCGGCGAGGTCGCGCGGTATCGGAGGTCGAGGCGCTCTCGCCAACCGCGGCGCACATGTGGAGGATGCGTCGGGTCGATCAGCGGGACGGGCAACAGAAGACGCTCATCCCCCGCGCGTCCGGCGCTGCGGATTCGACGGGACGTACGGCTCGAAAGGGCTGACGTTCGGAACTCCGTCGCCGCCCCGCGCCCGCCGGAACCGGGATCACTCCGGCGAGTTCTGTGTCCCCTCCAGCAACTCCCGCAGCAGGTCGGCCAGTTGGGTGGACTGGGCTTGGGTGAGGGTGGCGAGGGCCTCGGTCTGGGCGGTGAGGCCCGCTTCGACCGCCGCGTCGATGACCGTCAGGCCCTTCTCGGTCAGGGTGACCTGGAGGCCGCGGCGGTCGTGGGGGTCGGGGGAGCGGCGCAGGAGGGCGGCGCGTTCCAGCTTGTCCAGGCGGCCCGTCATGCCGCCGGTGGTGAGCATCAGTGTCGAGGAGAGCTGGCGGGGCGAGAGAGTGTAGGGCTCTCCCGCCCGGCGCAGGGTCGCGAGGACGTCGAACTCGCCGCGGGAGATGCCATAGGGCGCGTACACCTTCTCCACGCGGTCGCCCATCGCGCGGGAGAGCCGGTAGATCCGCCCGAAGACCTCCATGGCCTTGGTGTCGAGGTCGGGCCGCACGGCCGCCCACTGGTCGATGATCGCGTCGACGGCGTCCTTGCGCTGTGCACTCATGGGTCGAGTATCCGCGGGCCCTCGCTGGCCCGCAAGAAAGTGGGCTGCAAGAAAGCGGCTTGCCAGAAAGTAGCTTAGGAGTAAGCTACTTTCCGTCAAGCTAACCGCGAGGGGGGCCACGAGGAAGCAGCCCAGCCGACCACCCGCCCCGCCCCAACCGCCGCGCCCGGAAGGAACCCGCTCATGAACCGCGTCGCCACCGTCCTCCTCACCGCCCTCGCTCCCGTCTCCTGGGGCACCACCTACGCCGTCACCACCGAGTTCCTCCCGCCCGACCGGCCGCTGTTCACCGGGATGATGCGCGCGCTGCCCGCCGGTCTCGTGCTGCTCGCCCTCGCCCGGGTGCTGCCGCGCGGGGTGTGGTGGGGCAAGGCGGCGGTGCTCGGGGCGCTCAACATCGGGGCCTTCTTCCCGTTGCTGTTCCTGGCGGCCTACCGGCTCCCCGGCGGGATGGCCGCGGTGGTCGGATCGGTCGGGCCGCTGATCGTCGTCGGGCTGTCCGCGGTGCTGCTGGGGCAGCGGCCCACGGCGAGGAGCGTGCTCACCGGTCTCGTCGCCGCGTTCGGCGTGAGCCTGGTCGTGCTCAAGGCGGCCGGGGCCCTCGACGCGGTCGGTGTCGCCGCGGCCTTCGCCTCCTCCGCCTCGATGTCCGCCGGCACCGTGCTGACCAAGCGCTGGGGCCGCCCCGACGGCGTGGGCCCGCTCGCCCTCACCGCCTGGCAGCTCACCGCGGGCGGTCTGCTCATCGCGCCGCTCGCCTTCCTGGTCGAGGGGGCCCCGCCCGCGCTGGACGGCCGTGCGGTCGGCGGCTACCTCTACCTCGCGCTGGCGAACACCGCCGTCGCCTACTGGCTCTGGTTCCGCGGCATCGGCCGCCTCACCGCCACCCAGGTCACCTTCCTAGGCCCGCTCTCCCCGCTGACCGCCGCGGTCCTCGGCTGGGCGGCGCTCGGCCAGTCCCTGACCCCGGTACAGCTCGCGGGCATGGCGCTGGCGTTCGGGGCGACGGTGGCGGGACAGCTGGGGGTACGGCCGCCTGCCCCCCGGCCGCTCCGTTCCGCCGGGAGGCCCGATGTCGCCGGGGCTGCGCCGGAAGCGCTGCGGGACGTGTCGAGGGCGCTGTAACGTCACACCGGTTCCGCGTTACGCAACTCCCGGAGGCACATGTGGCCGCAGAGGTCTGCCCGGTGTGCGGTGAGCCGCTCGCCGCGCGTGTCGGCCGCACCGGACGCGGCTCTGTCTACTGCTCCGCCGCCTGCCGCCAGAAGGCCTACCGGGAACGGCACCAGCCGGGGGCCCTCACCGTGCAGGGCCTCATCGACGAGATCGGGCGCCGGGCCGGGCAACTGACCCCACAGCCCCCGGCGGCCCTCTACACCCGTGTCACCGAGCTGGCCACCGCGATCGCCCAGCTCAAGCGCGTCGCCCGCACGGCCCGGGACACCGCCGCGGAGCCCAGCGGTTCCGTCACGCCGGCCCCCGTGACGGAACTCGGCACCGCTCGGGACACCGCCGCGGAGCCCGGCGGTTCCGTCGCACCGGCCTCCGTGACGGAACTCGGCACCGCTCGGGACACCGCCGCGGAGCCCGGCGGTTCCGTCACGCCCGCCTCCGTGACGGAACTCGACGAGACCGACTTCGCCGCCCTCACCGAGCAGTACCGCCGGGAGATCCAGGTGCACTGCTACCGCATGACCGGGTCCTACGACGAGGCAGAGGACCTGGTCCAGGAGACGTTCCTGCGGGCCTGGCGGGCACGGGACGGTTTCCAGGGCCGGGCGAGCGCGCGGACCTGGCTGTACCGGATCGCCACCAACGCCTGCCTGGATCTCCTACGGCGGACCGCGCGCCGCCCGCAACGCTATGAACCGGTGCCGGGCATGCACCACGGGGACGGCGAACCGCCCGCCCGCATCACCTGGCTCCAGCCCTACCCCGACGACGAACTGCCCGTGCCGGAGCGCGAGTTGCCGGAGTCGACCGGCGAGTCACGGGAGACCCTGGAGCTCGTCCTGCTGGCGGCGATCCAGCACCTCCCCGCCCGGCAGCGGGCCGCACTCGTCCTGCGGGACGCCCTCGGACTGACCGCCGCCGAGACCGCCGAGGCCCTGGAGACGAGCGTGGCCTCGGTCAACAGCGCACTCCAGCGAGCCCGGCCGGCCCTGCGCGAGCACCTGCCCGGGGACCGTGCGGACTGGCGGGCCACCGAGCCCACGCGGCGGCAACAGGCCGTGCTGGAGCAGTACATGGCCGCCGTGGAACGGCTCGACCTCGACGCGATGACCGCGCTGCTCACCGAGGACGTCGTCCTCACCATGCCGCCCAACCCCTTCTGGTTCACCGGCCGCGACGCGCTCGTCGACTTCGTGAGGGTCAGCCTCGACCCCGCCTCACCCGCCTTCCTCGGCCACTGGCGCAGCCTGCCCGCCCGCGCCAACGGCCAGCTCGCGGTGGGCAATTACGTCCGCAGGCCCGGGACCACCGTCTTTCGCGCCCAGGTCCTCGACGTCCTGCGGTTCGAGGAGGGCGGTGAGCGCATCGCGGAGATCACCTCCTTCGAGCCGCACCTGTTCCCCGCCTTCGGACTGCCGCTGAAGCTCTGACCCTCCGACCCCGCGAGCGATGAGTATCCAGGGACCCGTACGTCGGTATGGATGTCACGTACGAACCACTCCCAAGGAGCTCACCATGCTGCTCACCGACAAGACCGCGATCGTCTACGGCGCCGGCGGATCCATCGGCGGGGCCGTCGCCCGCGCCTTCGCCGAGCAGGGCGCGCGGGTCCACCTCGTCGGCAAGACCCGGCAGACCCTGGAGGCGGTGGCCGCCGACATCAAGGACGCCGAGGTCGCCGTCGTGGACGCGCTGGACGAGGCGGCGGTCGAGGCGCACGCCGACTCGGTCGGGGCCATCGACATCTCCATCAACCTCGTCACCCGCGGGGACGTGCAGGGCGCGCCGCTGACCGACATGCCCGTCGACGACTTCATGCGGCCCGTCACCGACGGTCTGCGCGCCAACTTCCTCACCGCCCGGGCCGCCGGCCGCCGGATGGCCGCCCGCGGTTCCGGTGTGATCCTCGCCCTCAACAGCGGTTCCGCGCACGGCAGTCCGATGATGGGCGGCACCGGTTCGGCGGACGGGGCGATCGACACGCTCGTGCGCAACCTGGCGATCGAGCTGGGGCCGCGCGGGGTGCGGGCCGTCGGACTGTGGGTGGCCGGGGTGCCGGAGACGTTCACCGTCGAGAAGCTCGCCGCGGTCAACCCGGCCATCGACGCGGCCGCCGTCCAGGGCATCGTCGACAACCTGGCCGGGATGCGTATGACCCGCCGCAACCCCACCCTCGCCGAGGTGGCCGCCACCGCCGTGTTCCTCGCCTCCGACCACGCGGGCGGCATCACCGGCACGTTCGTCAACGCGACGGGCGGAATGGTCTCCCGCTGACTCCGAGATCATGATTCGCCCGCTGAACAAGGCCCGCTGGACAAGAAAGAGCCCTCTGGGGACAGTAATTCCAGGGTGCTTGATCGGACCACCAGCGTTCGGAGGACCGGCGTGCGGACTTCGCTCTATCCGGCAGTCGACGAACTGGAGCGAAGGGCACGCGCGTTGGTCCGCGCCGCTCCCGGCCTGCTCCGCCTCCGCGAGGTCGGACGGAGCCGGGCCGGCCGCCCGCTGTGGCTGCTGTCCGCCGGGCACACCGGCGGCGCCGCTCCCGACCGGCACATCCTCGCCGTCGCCGGGGCGCACGCCAACGAACCGGTGGGCGGCGCCTCCGCACTGCGCCTGGCAGCCCTGTTCGCCGGCCGTCCCGAACTGCTGCGACGGCTCGGCTGCGCCTGGCACTTCCTGCTCTGCCTCGACCCCGACGGCGCCCGTCTCGCGCAGGGCTGGCAGCCGGAGGAGCCGGACCCCTCGCTGACGGAGTGCCACCGGGGTTTCTACCGGCCGGCGTTCGCCCTCCAGCCGGAGTCCCTGCCGATGCCTCCCGGGGTGCCGCTGCCCGAGTCGGCCACGCTGGTGCGGATCCTCGACGAGCTGCGACCGGTCGCCCAGTTCACCCTGCACGGCATCGAGTTCGGCGGGGCGTTCGTGATGATGACGCGCACGGTGCCGGGCGTGGCGGACACCTTCCGTCGGACGGCGGCGCGGCTGTGCGTCCCCGTGGACCGGCACCCCGTCGACGGTCCCGACTGGCGGCTTGACCCGCCCGGCGTCCTGGTGCTCCCCGACGGCCACGGCGCGGGCGAGCGCGACCCGAGCGGGTTCGTCGCCGAGAGCACCTGGTTCCGTCCGCGCCGCCACGGCACGCTGACCACGCTGATCGAGACCCCGGCCTGGGCGGTCCCCTCGGTGAGCGACGCGCGGCCGGTGACCGACCCCGACCGGGAGGCCGCGCGGCTGGGCGAGGTGCTGCTCGGCCGGAGCCGGGAGCTGGCGGCCGTCCTCGGCACACGGCTCGACGACGCCGTACCGGACGACCTGGCGCCGCTGCGGAACGCGGCGCGGGAACTGCTCGCGGTGGCTCCCCTGATCGTGGACAGCTGGGCCGCGGAGGAACCCGGCCTGTTCCGCGGGTACTTCGCGACGCGGGGCATCTCCGCGCGTCGCATCCCGCTCCGGGTGGCGGCGATGGCGAGCCGCGCCCTGGCCCGCACCGACCCGCGGACCGTGGAGATCCTCGACGACCTGGTGCGCGAGTGGAGCCAGGAACTGGAGAAGACGTACCACCTGCGATGGGTGCCGGTGGCCACGCAGACCGCGCTGCACGTGCGGACCATGCTCGACACGGCCCGGCTGGTGTGCGAACCACGCTGAACGCGGCTCGACACGGCCCGGTTGGTGTGTCAACCACGCTGAACGCGGCTCGACACGGCCCGGTTGGTGTGCCAACCACGCTGAACGCGGCTCGACCGGGGGGACGCGGGAGGCGGACGACCGAAGTCGCCCGCCTCCCGCGTCCCGGTCCTCCTACTGCTCCGCCTGCGCGTCCGCCGCCTGGGCCTTCAGCGCCCGCTCCACGCCCGCGCGGGACTCGGAGACGAGCCGGCGCAGGGCCGCGTTCGGCTCCGCGGAGGCCAGCCAGGCGTCCGTCTTGTCCAGGGTCTCCTGGGAGACCTGGAGCGAGGGGTAGAGGCCGACCGCGATCTGCTGGGCGATCTCGTGCGAGCGGGACTCCCAGATGTCCTTGAGCACCTCGAAGTACCGGTCCGTGTACGGCGCGAGCAGCTCCCGCTGGTCGGTCTGCACGAACCCGCCGATGACGGCCTCCTGGACGGCGTTCGGCAGCTTGTCGGACTCGACGACCTGCGTCCAGGCCTCCGCCTTCGCCTCCTCGGTGGGCCGCGAGGCACGGGCGGTCGCCGCGTGCCGCTCACCCGCCGCCGTCCGGTCCCGCTCGTACTCGGCGGCGATCTCCGACTCGTCGTAGCGGCCCACGGAGGCCAGCCGCTGCACGAACGCCCAGCGCAGCTCGGTGTCGACGGCCAGGCCCTCGACGGTCTGCGACCCGTCGAGCAGCCCCTCCAGGAGGTCCAGCTGCTCCGGCGTACGGGCCGTCGCCGCGAACGCCCGCGCCCAGGCCAGCTGGTGGTCGCTGCCGGCCGCCGCGGACCGCAGGTGGGCCAGCGTGGCGTCGGTCCAGCGGGTCAGCAGGGCCTCGCGGGCGGTGGGGGCGGCGTACAGCTCGATCGCCAGCTTCACCTGCCGGTGCAGCGACTGCACGACACCGATGTCGGACTCCTTGCCGATGCCGGAGAGGACGAGGGAGAGGTAGTCGCGGGTCGCGAGCTCCGCGTCCCTCGTCATGTCCCACGCCGACGCCCAGCACAGCGCGCGCGGCAGCGAGGACTCGAAGTCGCCCAGGTGCTCGGTGACGAAGGCCAGCGACTGCTCGTCGAGGCGGACCTTGGCGTACGACAGGTCGTCGTCGTTGAGGAGCACGACCGCCGGACGGCGCTTGCCGACCAGCTGCGGTACGGCCGTCAGCTCACCGTCGACGTCCAGCTCGACGCGTTCGTCACGGACCAGCTTGCCGCTCTCGTCGTCGAGTTCGTACAGGCCGACCGCGATGCGGTGCGGGCGCAGCGTCGGCTCGCCCTTGGCGCCGACGGGCAGCGCCGGGGCCTCCTGGCGGATCGCGAACGAGGTGATGACACCGTTGCCGTCCGTCTCGATCTCGGGGCGCAGGACGTTGATGCCGGCGGTCTGGAGCCACTTCTGCGACCAGGTGCCGAGGTCACGGCCGGAGGTCTCCTCCAGCGCGCCCAGCAGGTCGGACAGCCGGGTGTTGCCGTACGCGTGGCGCTTGAAGTACGCCTGCACACCCCCGAAGAACTCGTCCATGCCGACGTAGGCGACGAGCTGCTTGAGGACGGAGGCGCCCTTGGCGTACGTGATGCCGTCGAAGTTGACGAGCACGTCGTCCAGGTCGCGGATCTCCGCCATGATCGGGTGCGTGGACGGCAGCTGGTCCTGGCGGTACGCCCACGTCTTCATGGAGTTGGCGAACGTGGTCCAGGAGTGCGGCCACCGGCTGTCCGGGGCGTACGCCTGGCAGGCGATGGAGGTGTAGGTGGCGAACGACTCGTTCAGCCACAGGTCGTTCCACCACTCCATGGTCACGAGGTCGCCGAACCACATGTGGGCCAGCTCGTGCAGGATGGTCTCGGCGCGCACCTCGTACGCGGCGTCGGTCACCTTGGACCGGAAGACGTACTGGTCGCGGATGGTCACCGCGCCCGCGTTCTCCATGGCGCCCGCGTTGAACTCCGGCACGAACAGCTGGTCGTACTTCTTGAACGGGTACGCGTAGTCGAACTTCTCCTGGAACCACTCGAAGCCCTGCCGGGTCACCTCGAAGATGGCGTCCGAGTCGAGGTGCTCGGCGAGCGAGGGCCGGCAGTAGATGCCGAGCGGCACGGACTGGCCGTCCTTCTCGTACACGCTGTGCACGGAGTGGTACGGGCCGACGATCAGGGCCGTGATGTACGACGAGATCCGCGGGGTCGGCTCGAAGACCCAGATGTCGTCCTTCGGCTCCGGCGTCGGGGAGTTGGAGATGACCGTCCAGCCGGTCGGCGCCTTCACGGTGAACTGGAAGGTGGCCTTCAGGTCGGGCTGCTCGAAGGAGGCGAAGACGCGGCGGGCGTCCGGCACCTCGAACTGGGTGTAGAGGTACGCCTGCTCGTCGACCGGGTCGACGAAGCGGTGCAGGCCCTCACCGGTGTTGGTGTACGCGGCGTCCGCGACGACCCGCAGGATGTTGCGGCCCTCCAGGAGGCCGGGGAGGGCGATCCGGGAGTCCTGGAAGACCTCGGCGGGGTCGAGCGCGTCCCCGTTCAGGGTGACCTCGTGGACCGTGGGGGCGACGAGGTCGATGAAGGACTCGGCGCCGTTCTCGGCAACGTCGAAGCGCACCGTGGTCACGGACCGGTAGGTACCGCCCTCCTGCGCGCCGGAGAGGTCGAGGTCGATCTCGTAGGACTCGACGCTGAGCAGCTTGGCCCGCTGCTGAGCCTCTTCGCGAGTCAGGTTTGTGCCAGGCACGCGGTCATCTCCTTGTTTCCTCGTTATGAGTAGGTTGGGCGGTCCGGTCATCCTTCCACGAACTGCCTCCGACGGATCGGGGGATTACCCTGCGGTTCCGGGGATGCGCCGTCCGGTTTCCGCCGGTCATCCGCGCCAGGCCGCGTCAGCCTGGTCCCATGACGACCTACCGTGCACGCCCCGTCGCTCCCGCCGCACTGAAGGAACTGCGCACCGAGGACGACGCCGGGCGCCCCCTGTCACCGTTCACCGACGCGGAGGGCGGCGCTCCGCTGCGCTGCTGTCTGCGCCGCAGCGTCCCGGGCGAGCGGATCGCCCTCGTCTCCTACGCGCCCCTGCGCCGCTGGGCGGCCGGGACCGGCGCCGAGCCCGGGGCCTACGACGAACAGGGACCCGTGTTCATCCACGCCGACGAGTGCGGGGGGCCGGAAGGGCGCGAGGGGTATCCCTTCGCCAACGATCACCGGACCGTCCGCCGCTACTCCGCCGACGGACACATCCTCGGCGGTGAGCTGGTCGAGGCCCCCGACGACGACGCCTTCCGCACAGCATTCGACGACCCGTCCGTGGCACTCGTCCACGTCCGGGCCGTCGAGTACGGCTGTTTCCTCTACGAGGTCAGGCGACCCTGAGGGTCAGCCCTTCAGCTCCGCCGCCACCAGTTCCGCGATCTGGATCGCGTTCAGGGCGGCGCCCTTGCGGAGGTTGTCGTTGGAGATGAACAGGGCCAGGCCGTTGTCGACCGTCTCGTCGCGGCGGATGCGGCCGACGAAGGAGGCGTCCTGGCCGGCGGCCTGGAGCGGGGTCGGGATGTCCGAGAGGGTCACGCCGGGGGCGCCCGCCAGGATCTCCGTGGCGCGCTCCGGGGAGATCGGGCGGGCGAAGCGGGCGTTGACCTGGAGGGAGTGGCCGGAGAAGACCGGCACGCGCACACAGGTGCCGGAGACCTTCAGCTCGGGCAGCTCCAGGATCTTGCGGGACTCGTTGCGGAGCTTCTGCTCCTCGTCGGTCTCGTTCAGGCCGTCCTCGACGAGGTTGCCGGCGAAGGGCAGGACGTTGAAGGCGATGGGCCGCTTGTAGACCTGCGGCTCGGGGAAGTCGACCGCCGAGCCGTCGTGGGTGAGCTTGTCCGCGTCGGCGGCGACCTTCTGCACCTGCCCGTGCAGCTCGGCGACGCCCGCGAGGCCGGAACCGGACACCGCCTGGTAGGTGGTGGCGATCAGCGTCTCGAGGCCCGCCTCGGTGTCCAGCACCTTCAGGACCGGCATCGCGGCCATGGTGGTGCAGTTCGGGTTGGCGATGATGCCCTTGGGGCGGTCCGCGATGGCGTGCGGGTTCACCTCGGAGACGACCAGCGGGACCTCGGGGTCCTTGCGCCAGGCGGAGGAGTTGTCGATCACGACCGCGCCCTGCGAGGCGACCTTCTCGGCCAGCGCCTTCGAGGTCGCGCCGCCCGCGGAGAACAGCACGATGTCCAGGCCGGTGTAGTCGGCGGTCGCCGCGTCCTCCACCGTCACGCCGTCCAGGACCGAGCCCGCCGAGCGCGCGGAGGCGAACAGGCGCAGCTCCGTGACCGGGAAGTTCCGCTCCTTGAGGATCCCGCGCATGACCGTGCCGACCTGCCCGGTGGCTCCGACGATTCCGACCCTCACGGTGACTCCCTCTGCGTGTCCTGGATGTGTCTGCGGCTTTTCCATCATGCGGCCGACCCGGGTCAGCCTGTCCAATTCTTTGTGCTCCATGCCCGAGGACTGGGACGCCCGAGGTCCGCCATCCGTTGCGGAACTCGCGTCGCACCCCGCCTGAGCTGGAGAAATTCGCTCTCCTGCGGTCCCGCGCCGCAAGCCGTGCGGTGCGCGGCACCGGGTGTGACGTACGCCTCGAAAGGACGTGACCTACGCCTCCGAAAAATTATCCCGCGATCGGCCGAACGTTTCCCGCCCCACCGGCGTCGTAGGGGAAACGCGGTGAGGGGAGGGTGTCTGTGCTGCGCAGAATCACCCGCCGTGGCCAGGGGGAACAGCAAGGGGATCCCCTGGACGCGGCGCAGGAACGCCGGGTGCGAGCGGTGCTCGCCCTGGGCGGGGTGCCGCAGGCGGACCTGCCGGACGGGGTGCAGCAGGTCCGCCTGCGGTTGCTGGAACGGGCGGCCAAGGGGTACGAGGCGCCCCGGGACGTGTCCGCGTGGGCCGCCGTGGTGGCCTCCAACCTCGCCATGGACTGGCACCGGGCCAAGAAGCGCCAGGAGCGGCTTGGCGAGCGCCTGGCCTCGCTCCGGCAGCACGAACACCCTTCCGGGGAGGACACCAGCGTGCTCTCCCTCGCCGTGGCCCAGGGCCTGGACGAGCTGCCCGACCAGCAGCGCCAGGTCCTGGTGCTGCGGTTCTTCGCCGACCTGCCGGTGCGCTCCATCGCCCACGAGCTGGGCGTTCCCGAGGGCACGGTCAAGAGCCGTCTGCACACGGCGGTCCGGGCCCTGCGCGCCCGCCTGCACGAGGACGAGGTGGTGTGACATGAGCGCCGAGAACGAGACGTACGACAGCGACGCGCTCATGGCCGCGATCACCGGCGAGGAACCCGGCGACGAGGCCCGCTCGGACTCCGCCTTTCTCGCCGAGTACCGGGCCGCCGAGGCCGACATCGCGGTGCTGAGGGAACAGCTGGGGTTCCTCGGCGAAACGCTCGCCGAGACGCCTTCCGAGGCGCGGTCCGCCCCGAAACCCGTCCCCGCGCGACTGCGGCCGCCGTCCCCGGCCCGCCGCCGCGCCCGGACCCTGGCCTTCGGCACCCTCGCGGTGGCCGCCGCGGCGAGTGCTGTCACGGGGCTCGGCTGGCTCCTCGGGCACAGCGGCGCGACCGATCATGGCGCCGACGCCGACGCCGCCTCCGACTCGGGCGCCCAGGCGGAGGCGAAGGTCCGTTTCGGCGGCCCGGACTACCTGGCCTGTGCCACCACGGTCGCCGAGGGCCAGGTCACCGCCGTCGAGGACCTGCCCGCCTCCGGACAGGTCCGGGTCACCGTGCGGGTGAGCCACTACTACGTGCCGACGCTCGGCGCGAAGGACCTCACCTATGTGGTCGACGCGTACGACCTGCCCGAACCCCTCACCCGGGGCACCGCGGTCCTGTTCGGCGTGAGCCAGGGCTCCCCGGCCCCCGACCACTGGGTCGTCGGCAGCCGGCGGATCGCCCGGGAGAGGGCCTGGATCACCGCCTCCCTGCCCGAGTCGCGCACGCTGCCCTGCTGAACCACGGCACGAGAAGGGCGGGCGCCCTCACGGACGCCCGCCCCTTTGATCGCCGTACGGAGAAGTGTTACGGCGTGACCTTCTCGATCTTCACGCTGCCGAGGCCCGCGACCGTGCCGCGCGCGTTGACCAGGCTGACCTGGCCGAAGAACTCACGGCCCTCCGGAGCGGGCGCCAGCGCGGTGACGCTGCCGGAGACGGTGGTCGAGGCGCCGTTGGCGAGCTTGACCGGGGTGTCGGCGACGGTGACGGTGCCCAGGGCGCTGGAGAAGAACACGTCCTGGTAGTCGTATGCCGTGGTGCCGGCCGGGACCGAGTAGCCCGCGACCTCGATGGTGTACGTGC
The DNA here is from genome assembly GCF_000719505.1 of Streptomyces sp. NRRL B-3229. Lineage (NCBI taxonomy): Bacteria > Bacillati > Actinomycetota > Actinomycetes > Kitasatosporales > Streptomycetaceae > Streptomyces > Streptomyces sp. NRRL B-3229. Next base: position 211,487 of record NZ_JOGP01000002.1, read on the forward strand.
CGGCGGCCGGCGAGGCGACCGAGACGGCCTCCTCCGAGTCACCGTCGGCGGACGTGCCGACCACGGTGCCGGCCGAGTTGTAGACCGTCAGGTCCAGGTCGGCGGAGGCGTCGGAGACGTTGCCGATGGCGACGTCGAGCGACTTGGCACCCGCGGGCACCTCGACCGTGGTGGTCTGGGTGGCGCCCTCGGCGATGGTCGGGCGGGCCGTCTTGGACGAGCCGAGCGGGCCGCCGGCCAGCTTGCCGTCGATCGCGGCGAACTGGTTGGTCACCTTCCAGGAGGCGGTGGCCGGGGTGCCGACCTTGGCCTCGGGCACGGTCACGGTCTCCGGGTCGAAGGCCGCGCCGTAGACGGCGACGTCGAGCTTGTACGGGTTGTCGAGCAGCGGCGAGGTGCGGCGCGACTCGACCTCGATCTCCCAGACACCGGCCTGCGGGTCGGCGTAGGAACGGACGTCCGCCTTGCAGCCGTTGCCGTCGAGGTAGTTGTTGTAGCAGTACGGGGTGCCGGTGTTGTCGACCGGGACGCCGTAGGGGTGGATCGCGATGAAGCGGGTCTGGCTCTTGTCCTTCAGCCCGCCGATCGCGACCTCCAGCGACTTGGCGCCCGCGGGCACGGTCACGAAGTACGACCGGGTGCTGTTGCGCTGCACGGTGTCCGACGCGGTGTAGGTGTACTTCACCGGCGCCGAGACGACGACCGTGCTCAGGATCTGCTGGTCGGCGCCCTCGGTCCTCGGGTCGTCGACGACCAGGATCGCGCTCTTGAGACCCGCGGACTTCGGCTGGGCCTGGACCTTGACGGTCACCGGCTGGTTCAGCGGGAGCCGGATGTCGTCCTTGCCGAGGATCCGGAAGGTGTTCCCGGCGTTGTTGTCGAAGTACAGCTCGTGGCGGAGCGCCTTGTCCGGACCGGACGTACGGGTGATGGTGACGTCGTACGTCTTCTTCTGACCGGCCTTCAGACCGCCCTCGCGGTCGTAGATGCCGGTGCCGTAGCCCGGGGTCTTCAGGAGCTGGTCGATCGCGGTGTCGACCGGGGCCTTCACGGTGTAGGTGTTCGCGGTGGCGCCGTCCTTGATGGCGTCCCAGGCGTCCACGATGTCGATGAGGCCCGCGCCCTCCTCGTACGCCTGCACACCCTTGATGTGCCGGGCGGTCGAGGTCAGGGCGGTGCGCAGGGTGGCCGGCGTCAGCGCGATGTGCTTCTGCTTGGCGGCCGACAGGAGCAGCGCGGAGGCGCCGGTGGCCTGCGGGGAGGCCATCGAGGTGCCCTGGAGCATGGAGTAGCCGGCGGGCAGCGTGTAGCCCGACTCGGCGACCGGGGAGCCCGGCAGCCAGGTCTGGGTGGTGTTGATGGCCGCGCCCGGGGCCGACAGGGTCGGCGTGAAGCCGCCGTCCTCACGCGGACCGCGCGAGGAGAACGGCATCATGGCGTACTTCTTCTCCACGACCGAGCCGTAGTTGGCGGCCCAGGTCTCCTTGGAGATGGTCGCGCCGACCGAGATGACCTTGTCGGCCAGGCCGGGGTCGCCGATGGTGTTGGCGCCGGGGCCGGAGTTGCCCGCGGAGATCACCAGCTGGACGCCGTAGGTGTCGATGAGGCGCGTGTAGAGCTCGGAGCGCGCGTTGTTGCCGTCGTTCAGCGCGGGCAGGCCGCCGATCGACATGTTGACGATGTCGACGCCGCGGTTGACGACGAGGTCGATCATGCCCTCGGTCAGCGCCACGTTGGTGCAGCCGCCGGTCCAGGTGCAGGCACGGGAGGAGACGAGCTTCGCGCCCGGGGCCGCGCCGTTCATCTTGCCGCCGAACAGGCCGTTGGCGGCGGTGATGCCGGCCACGTGGGTGCCGTGCTCGGACTCGATGACACCGATGTTGACGTAGTCGGCCTTGCTGCCCGCGGCGTCGTAGACGACGTCCTTGCGGATCTCGACGACGAACGGCTGACGCTCGACGACGTCGGTCGCCGGGTTGTCGGTGCCGAAGTAGCCGACCTGGTAGCCGTCCTTGTACGGCTTCATCGGCGTGTCGTCGGAGAAGTCGTTGTTGTTGTTCAGGTCGACCCGGACGGTCCCGGCGGCCGCGTCGTACAGCACGCCCCAGACGTCGGTGGTGTCGCCGTCGCGGTTGGCGTCGCCCTTGGCGTCACCGCCGGCCGTGGCCGACTCGCGGAACAGGTTGAACTGGTAGGAGCCCGCCGGGGCCTTCCAGGTGGCGCCCGCGATGGTGAAGGTCGGGCCGCTGACGGGGTTGTTCATCCGCCGCCAGGTGGCGTCGGCGTCGGAGACCGGGTCGGTCGCCGTCACCCAGTCGACGATCTTCCGCTCACCGGTGGTGGTCTTCTGGAGCGCCGGGTGGCCGAGGTCCACACCCGAGTCCAGGATGCCGATGGTGACCCCGCGGCCGTCCGCCTTCGGGTGGTCCTGCACGAAGTCGACGGCGCCCGTCTCGAAGGACGGGTTGTACGGGTTCTCGGCGGGCGTCTTCGCGCTCGGCGCCGGGTAGGTCTTCGCGGCCTTGTGCGCGGCGCCCTTGGCGGTGTCGGCGCTCGGCGTCGGGTCGTCCAGCGGGATGTCCTGCTTGACGTCGATGCCGTGCACGGAGGACAGCTTCGCGGCGGCGGCGATGGCCGCGTCCGCCTTCGCCGTGGGGACGGTGGCCCGGACGTAACCGAGCTTGTCGTAGGTCTTGCCCACCAGGCCGCCCTTGACCGCGTCCAGCTCCGCGGCGACCTGCTCGGTCTTGCCGGGGGCGGTGGCGACCATCAGCGTGATGCTCTTGTCGCCGGCGGCCTTGGCCTCGGCCAGCGCGTCGGCGTCGTCCGAACCGAGCTTCTGGTCGGCGGACTTCAGGCCCGGGTCCGATGCCGCGGGGGTGGTGCCCGCGTCGGCGGAGAAGGCCATCGGTATCGGCCCCGCCGCGGACAGTGCGGCAACCAGTCCGGCGGCCGCGGCTATGCGCGCCACACGTCTCGCGCCCGATATCCGGTCGCTCTGGGGGGTGAGGGTCATCGGCATCCCTTGTGAGTAAAGGAACGAGCAGGCGTGTGACCGGGACCGATCGGTCCTGGCCACGGTGATCCGGAATACGACCCCGGATGAGCGCCCAGCTTTACGCATGGGAAGGATGTTTAGGGAGAGTTGACCGAATCGATATGGGTGTATGGGGAAAACCCGCGATGCCCATTGGGGCATAGGTGAACTTCCTTGACGAAGCGGTCAATTCACCCGGTGAACCCTTGGGGAAGCCTTTTCACACGTCCTTGACGCGGGCGTAGTGCCGGGACGCCTTCGCCCGGTTGCCGCAGGTCGCCATCGAGCACCACCGCCGGGTGCCGTTCCTCGACGTGTCCAGGAAGTGCAGCACGCAGGACTCGTGGGCGCAGGACCGGATCCGGTCGGGCGTGGTGTCGAGCAGCTCCAGGTAGTTGCGGGCGGCGAGCCAGGCGGGCGCCCAGGCGGGGTCGCTCAACTCGGGCAGCTCGACGGGGCCTTGGGGAGTCAGTGAGACCCGGACCCGGCCGTGCGCGAGGACCGCGTCCACCAGCGGGGCGCCTTCTTCCAGTGACCCGTCCACCGCGGTCCGCAGGGCCTCGCGGGCCTGCCGCACGTTCCGCAGCATCCGGGCGTCGGGGGAGTGGCCGCCGCTCAGGCCCGCCGACTCGAGCCACACCGCGAGACCGTCGGCGTCGCTGAGCAGGTCCTGGAGGGTCCCCTCGCTCATCCAGCGGGTGTTGAGCAGGTCCAGCGCGAGCGGCTCGCCGGTGAGCGGGCGGGGGTCGCCGGTGCGCCGTTGCAGGTCGCCGGTGGTGGGCATGGGGGGCTCCTTCCGCACTAACCCCTCAAGCGTACGTGACTGGTTGCGTGCAGCATTTCTAACCTCTAAAGTCGATTACAAGGGTTACGTCATCTGAAGGGGACAGCCATGACCTTGCGCACCGGCCACATCGGCCTGAACGTCACCGACCTCGACCGTTCGCTCGCCTTCTACCGGGACGTCCTCGGCTTCACGGCTCTCGCCGAGGGCAAGGAGGAGGGCCGTCGGTACGCCTTCCTCGGTGACGGTGACACCCTCGTCCTCACCCTCTGGCAGCAGGCCGAGCAGCCGTACGGCCCCGACCGCGCGGGCCTGCACCACCTCGCCTTCGAGGCGGACTCGGTCGAGCGGGTCAGGGAGTACGAGGAGGCGCTGCGGGCCTACGGGGCGGACTTCGCCCACGAGGGTGTGGTCGCGCACCGCGAGGGCGCGGGATCGGGCGGCATCTTCTTCCACGACCCGGACGGCACCCGCCTGGAGATCTCCGTACCTAGCGGCGCCGAAGGGGCCCCGGCACCTTCCGGTACGGCTCCGACCTGCGGGTTCTTCTAGCCATGGGCGTCTATCACGCGGGCTCACGGGCCGTGCAGGACCGGGTCGGAGTGCGCGAGCAGGCCGACCACGTGGGCCGCTCGGTCGGCCGGGGCATCCGGGAGATCGCCGCGGCCTTCCTGGAGCTCCAGCCCCTCCTGGTCGTCGGTGCCGCCGCGGCGGGCCGGGTCTGGGCCTCCCCGCTCACGGGAACGCCGGGCTTCGTCCGGGCGACCGGCCCGCACCGCGTCTCGGTCGCCGGCGGTGCGCTGCCCTCCGACCCCCTCGCGACCGCGTACGCCACCCCCGGCACCCCCGTCGGCACCATCGCCCTCGACCCCCGCACCCGCCGCCGGATGCGCCTCAACGGCCGACTCACGCCCACGGCACGGGGGTTCACGATCGAGGCCGACCAGGTGTTCTCCAACTGCCCGAAGTACCTCCAGAAAAGGCAGTCGTACGAGTTCGTGCCGGACCGCCGACCGGGCGAACCCCGGCACACCGCCCAACTTGCCGACCACCAGGCCGGATTCGTCACCGCGGCCGACACCTTCTTCCTGGCCACCGTGCACGAGGGCGGGGCCGACGCCAGCCACCGGGGCGGCAACCCCGGCTTCGTGCGCGTCGATTCACCGGGCGAGCTCAGCTGGCGCGACTACCCCGGCAACTCCATGTTCCTGACCCTCGGCAACCTCGCCGCCGACCCCCGCGCCGGTCTGCTGTTCCTCGACTGGACCACCGGCACGGCACTCCGGCTGACCGGCGAGGCGCACACCGAGTACGGCGAGGACCGCAGGGTCCGCTTCACCGTACGGGAGGTGATCGAGACCCCCGCTGCGCTCCCGCTGCGCTGGTCCGCGCCCGAGTACTCACCGGCCAATCCGGACCCGGCGGGCTAACTTGCCCGTATGCGCAAGAAGTTGAGGGTGGCGGCCTACGCCATATGTGTCCGGGACGAACAGGTCCTGCTGGCCCGCTGGCTCAACGACGGCCTGCCGGAGTGGACGCTGCCGGGCGGCGGCATGGAGCACGGCGAGGATCCCTACGACACGGTGCTGCGTGAGGTGGAGGAGGAGACCGGGTACCACATCGAGGTCACCGGCCTCCTCGGTGTCAGGTCGAACAGGATCCCCCTCCGCCGCCGCGGCCGCTCCGTCGACCACCACGGCGTCGGACTCGTCTACGAGGCCAGGGTCACCGCGGGCGAACTGCGGTACGAGATCGGCGGTTCCACGGACATGGCCGCATGGCACGACCTCGACGCGGTACCCGCGTTGAAACGCGTGCCCCTGGTCGACTTCGGCCTGCGGCTGTGGCGCGAGCGGCCGGTGACCGGGCGGCCCGCGGACCAGATGCCGTACCCGCCCGCGGAATAGGTGTCGTACCCCGCGAGATGAACACGGCGTGACCACTCCCCGGCCGTTCGACGAGCGCTCCTGAACGCGCGGGGTGGGCGAAGATCCACGTACGGTGATCGGCGTTGCGCGTTGCCGTCTCGTTCACGCGCAGGTCATTCCCGGTGCCAAGCATCCAGAGCGAGCGGGTTGTTCGCGAACGCGATCACCCGCGACCACTGCCGACGCAGTTCGCACTCGGGGAGATCGCGCCATGTCGCGCACACGCTCTGTCGCCAGCACCACGCCGGCGGTCCGCCGCCGTACCGTCCTCGCCGCCGCGGGCGCGGCCGCCGCCTCCGCCGGCATCGGCTACGCCCTGCGGCCCACCGACAGCCAGGCCGCGACGGCCACCACCGGTGCCGCCGAGGCGCCGGTGGCCCGGACCGTCCACCAGGCCGCCGCCCCGGCCGAGGCCCCCCTCGCCCCGTACACCCGCGGCACGACCGTCGCCTCCATCGCCGCCCCGCGCACCTCCTCCGGCTACCGGCGCCTGGGCGACGGCCCGGGCTGGAGCCGCAAGGTGCGCTCCGACCTCGCCGCCCCGAAGAGCGGGCGGGCCGGCCGCCGCACCTCGCTGGCCGCCTTCGTGCAGTTCACCGACCTGCACCTCATGGACAGCCAGCACCCGGCGCGCCTGGAGTACCTGCGCTCCACCGACGTGCACGCCTGGCGGCCCCAGGAGGCGCTCACCGTGCCCGGCGCGATCTCCCTCGTCGAGCGGGTCAACGCGCTGCGCGGCGGACCGGTCACCGGCGCCCCGCTCCAGTTCGCCATGACGACCGGCGACAACACCGACAACAACTCCCACACCGAGCTGGACTGGTTCCTCACCGTCATGAGCGGCGGCCGGATCACCCCCAACTCCGGGGACCCGCGCCACTACGAGGGCGTTCAGAACAGCGGCCTCAAGCAGTACTGGCAGCCCGACTCGACCACCCGCGACAACGACAAGCGGCTCGGCTTCCCGCACCTCAAGGGCTATCTCGCCGCGGCGATACGGGAGGTGAACAGCCCCGGCCTGAACATCCCCTGGTACTCCACGGTCGGCAACCACGACAGCCTGCCGCTCGGCTGCTTCGGCCACGGCGACTCCTGGCTCGCCGAGTACGCCGTCGGCGGCAAGAAGCTCATGTCGCTGCCCGCGTCCGAGGCGAAGAAGCTCCAGGACATGATCAGGAAGGCGAGCGACCCGCAGGGCCACCACTTCCGCGACCTGCTCAAGGCGCACGCCCGCAGCATGCGCTCGGTCACCCCCGACGAGCGGCGCGCCCCCTACACCGCCCGCGACTACCTCAAGGCCCACCTCGACCCCGCGTACCGGGGCGTGGGTCCGGTCGGCCACGGCTACTCCACCGCCAACCTCGACGCGGGCACCCAGTACTACAGCTTCCGCATCGCCGACGACGTGATCGGCATCAGCCTCGACACCACCGACCCGGGCGGTCACTACCAGGGCTCCATCGGCGCCGCGCAGCTGCGCTGGCTGGACCGGACGCTGCGGGAGAACAAGGACTCCTTCGCCGTCGTCTTCAGCCACCACACCAGCGACTCCATGGACAACCTGCGCCGGGACCCGGCCCACCCGGGCGAGCGGCGCTACGGCGGCGCCGATGTCGTCGCCCTCCTCGGGAGCCACAGCAACGTCCTCGCCTGGGTCAACGGCCACATCCACCGCAATGTGATCACCGCCCACGCCGCCCCCGACGGCCGCTCCTTCTGGGAGATCTCCACCGCCTCCCACATCGACTTCCCGCACCTGGCCCGGATCGTCGAGCTGGTGGACAACAAGGACGGCACGATCTCGATCTTCACCACCCTGGTCGAGTCCGCGGCCCCCCACCGCACCGACTTCACCGACCTCTCCCAGACCGGCCTCGCCGCCCTCTACCGCGAACTGGCCTACAACGCCCCGGGTTCGAGCAACAAGCTGGGCGGCGCCGCGGTGGACCGGAACACGGAGCTGGTGCTCAAGAAAAGCTGAAAGCAGCTCAACCCTCCTGACCCACCTCAACCTTCCCTCCTCGGCGGGAGTCTCTCCCGCCGATCACGCTCGCCGAGCGTGCCGGAACCAGGGGGAAGACATGACCGTACGGACGACTGTGGTGGTCGGGGCGACTGCCGTGGCCCTCGCGACCGGGCTCGCCGCTCCGGCGATGGCGGCCGGCACCGACACCGCTGCGGCGATGGCGGCCGCCGGCACCGACACCCACGAGGCCACCCGGCAGGCCGTCCGCGCCGCCGTGAAGGACGGCGTGCCCGGGGTGACGCTCACCGCGCGGAACGGCCGGAGCAGCTGGTCCACCACCGCCGGGGTGGGCAACCTCCGCACGCACGCGCCGCGTTCGGCGGACGACCGCTACCGCGTCGGTTCCATCACCAAGACCTTCGTCTCCACCGTCGTCCTCCAGCTGGAGGCGGAGGGACGGCTGTCGCTCGACGACACGGTGGACAAGTGGCTGCCCGGCGTGGTGCACGGCAACGGCCACGACGGCAGCCGGATCACGCTGCGCCAGCTTCTCAACCACACCAGCGGCATCTTCAACTACACGGCCGACGAGACGTTCGGGCGCACGTACTTCCTCAAGGACGGCTTCTTCAAGCATCGCTACGACACCCAGACTCCCGGACAGCTCGTCGCGATCGCCATGGCCCACGAGCCGGACTTCGCGCCGGGCACCTCCTGGAACTACTCCAACACCAACTACGTACTGGCGGGCATGGTGATCCAGAAGGTCACCGGACGGCCGTACGGCGAGGAGATCCGGCACCGGATCATCGACCCCCTGCACCTGACGGCCACCTCGGTCCCCGGCACCCGCGTCACCGTCCCGGGGCCCAGCAGCCGTGCCTACTCCAAGCTGGCGGAGACGGCGACGGGGCCGACGTACGACGTCACGCGGCTGAACCCCTCGCTGGCATCCTCGGCGGGCGAGATGATCTCCGACTCGGCCGACCTGGACCGGTTCTACTCGGCCCTGCTGAAGGGCAGGCTGCTGCCGTCGGAGCAGCTGAAGGAGATGAAGACCACGGTGCCCGTCGAGGGGATCCCGAACGCCGGCTACGGCCTGGCACTCATCGACCGGAAGCTGAGGTGCGGGGTGCATGTCTGGGGCCACGACGGCGGCATCCACGGCTCCAGTTCCGTGGCCGTGACCACGGCCGACGGCCGGCATTCCCTCGCCTTCAACTTCAACGGCGACTGGTCCGGAGACACCGACGCCGTGATCGAGGCGGAGTTCTGCGGCAAGTAGACGCCCCGACCCCGTCCGGAAGCACATAGTTCATCCGGGCGTAACGTCCGTACCGCCTCATATCGGCTAACCCGCACTTCACGGGGATGGCTCGATTTCTGTGCAAGGCGGGTGGTCGTGTGCGTACGGGACGCGAACTGCGAGTGCTGTCGGTCTACGAGGGCTTCTTCTCCGGTGGGGCCCGGATCGTCCACAGCGACATCGTGCTGGGCCTCACCGAGGGCGGCCAGCACCATCGGGTGCTGAGCCTGTACGGGGAGGTGCACCGGGAGGCGACCCGGCAGCGGATGACGGACGACACCTGCTACCGGGCGCTGACCGCGGCCGGAGTGGGTGTCACCTCCCTCGACCGCACCTATCGCGGCACCGGCGTTCCGGACGGGTTCACCGGCCCGGAGCTGGCCGAAACGGCCCGGGTGACGGCCGGCGCGGACGTCATCCTCTCCCTGAAGGAGCAGCCGCTCGCGCTGCTCAACCAGGCGGGCCTGCCGCGCCGCCCGGTCGTGGTCTGCCTGCACCGCTCCGACCCGGAGAACCAGGGCCCCGCCCTCGACGAGCTGAAGGCCGCCATCGCCGACGGCACTGTCGTGGCCTGCGTCTGCTGCGCGGAGTCGACCCGGGACGCCTACCGGGCCGCCGGCATCCCCGCCGACCTGCTCCACGTGATCCCCAACGGCGTCGACCTCGCCCGCTTCCGCCCGGACGCCTCCCGCCGCCGTACCCTGCGCGCCGAACTCGGCATCGGCCCGGCGGCTCCCGTGGTCGTCTTCGCCGCCCGTTACGACGGCATGAAGAACGTCCCCCTGCTGCTCGCCGCCGCCCGCGCCTGGCTCGCCCGCGTCCCGGACGGCCAGGTGCTGCTGTGCGGGGCGGGCATGACGGCGGCGAACCCCGGTCTCACCGCCGACATCGCGACGGCGTTCGCGGGAGCCGCGGGCCTCGCCGACCGGGGGCTGCGGCTGCTCGGCGTCCGCCGTGACATGGAGTCGCTGTACGCGGCCTCCGACGTCGTCGCCCTCACCTCCGCGTGGGGCGAGGCGGCCCCGCTGTGTCTGATCGAGGGCATGATGTGCGGCGCGGTCCCGGTGGCGACGGACGTCGGCGACAGCGCGGCGATCGTCGCGGGCCTCGGTCTGGTCACCGCCCCGGACCCGGAGGTGATCGCGGCGGCCTGGTCACGGGCGGTGGCCTCGCGCGCCGGCCTCGCCCCGGCCCTGGCCGCGAGCCGGGAACGCTTCAGCCGTACGCGGATGATCGCCTCGTACGCGACCCTGCTCGACCGCATGGCCGCGGGCGCCACCGCGCGCCCGGCCCTTCCCGACCCGCTCTAGGCCCTTCCCGGCCCCCTCCAGGCCCTTCCTGACCCGCTCCAGGCCCTCCCTGACCCGCTCCAGGCCCTTCCCGGCCCGCTCCAGCCCGAGGGCACCCGTACGCACGACGAGGAGGGGCCCCCGGGTTCCCAGTCCCGGTGGGCCCCTCCTCTCCCCTCCTGATCCCTCCCCGGTCCGTCACTACCGGGGCAGGACCACGACATAGGCCGCCGGATCCCGGTCGCCGGAGGCCATCAGGGCCGTACGGACGACCGTGGCCTGCTGCTCCATCGCGTCCCGGAGCTTGCGCGGGGTGATGTGGACGACCGTGATGCCGAGCCGCTCCAGGTGCTCGCGCTTGCGGGCGTACTCGGACCAGAGCGCGTCGTCGTCCTCCCGATGGCCTTGACGGGGAGCGCGGGTGTCCAGCTCCACCGCCACCGCCTGGTCGGGCCAGTACGCGTCCAGGCCGCCCAGGTGGGGGCCGCCCGGGAGCCGCAGGTCGACGTTCCAGACCGGGTCCGGCAGACCGTACTCCCGGACCATCCGGTACAGGCGGTCCTCCGCGATGGCCCGGCCCTCGGCGAGCAGGGAGTCCACCGCGTCCACCACGTGCGGGCGGCTCAGCAGCTTGGCGTGGTTCAACTCCCTGACGACGGCGGCCGGTTCGCAGTGCCCGCCGCGCACCGCCTCGGTCAGCAGCCGGCGTACCGCGCCCGCGTCCGTGAGCTCGGTGACCGCGTCCGCGAGGGCGCGCGGGACCGGGGCGACCGGGAGGCCGGTGACCTGCTCGGCGGGCGGGAGCGCGGACGTACGGACGATCCGCGCACCGCCCGCCGAGCGCAGCCGGCGCATCCGGGGCACCAGCACGTCGATCCGGTCCAGGGAGAGCAGCGGCGGGGTCGAGCTGAAGCCGTGCAGGGTCAGTGCCGCGAGGCCCGTGATCATCGCCTCGGCGTACACCGGGCGGTGCGGGTCCTCGGCGCCCGGCTGGGCCGGCACCCCGGTGCCGCGCTCCCGTGCCGCGTACATCAGCACGGCGTGCAGTCGCTCCTCGCTGGTCGGCGGGCCCGGGTGGAGCAGGAAGACGCCCGGGAGGAGCTGCTGCCAGGGGCCACCGGGCCGGCACTGCTCGTTGGCTTCGGCGACCGAGACGCCCTGCGCGCGGAGCCGGCCGGCCGTCACGACCCTGCGGTGCACCTCGGCGAGGTGACGAAGGGGGCGGGGGGAGAGCGGGGGGACCGGGGTGTTGTGGTTCATGGAGCGGAGATTCCCGCACCCGAACCGCCCGCTAACCGCTGTTACAGGGCCGTCGACAAATGCGGACAAGGCTGCACTAAAGGACGGGTGTTCGGATGCCGATCAGGCACCGAAAACCCCTGGTCCATTCGGGTGGGACCAGGGGTTACGGCTGTGATGGAACGGATTTCGTAACGGCTACCCGACGCTTAAGCTCAGGCCAGAGGTCAGCCCTGGTTGACGGCCCCTGCGTCGCACGCCTGTCCCCGCAGCGCCCGCGCCAGATCGTCCCGCCCCTCGAGGACCAGCCTGCGCAGCGCCGGCGCCGCGTCCTCGTGGCCCGCGAGCCACGCGTCGGCCGCGTCCAGGGTGGCCTTCGAGTCCTGGAGCGAGGGGAACAGCCCCGAGACGATGTTCATCGCGATCTGGATCGAACGGTCCTGCCAGATCCGGGTGAGCGCCGCGAAGTACTTCTCCGTGTAAGGGGCGAGCAGCTCCCGCTGGGTCGACTGTCCCCAGCCCGCGATCGTGGCCTCGGCCAGCGCGTTGGACAGCGCGTCCGACTCCACGACCTGCGCCCAGCCCTGCGCCTTCACCGCCGCCGACGGCCGCCCGGCCAGGCATCGCACCTGGTGGCGCTTGCCGGACGCGGTGTCGTCCCGGGCCAGCTCCGCCTCCAGCTCCTTCTCACCGGCGAGTCCGTGCACGACCAGCGGCTCCAGGAACGCCCACCGCAGCTCCTGGTCGACCTCCAGACCCGGCACGGTCGTCGTGCCGTCCAGCAGCCCCCGCAGCAGGTCGAAGCCGCCCTGGTCCTCGGCCGTGCGGGCGAAGAAGCGTGCCCACGCCAGCTGGTGCTCGCTGCCCGGCGCGGTCCGCTCCAGCAGCTCGCGCTCGGCGCACTCGGCGAGCAGGGCCGCGCCGCGCAGTCGCCAGTCGGGGGCCGCGTAGTGCGTGACCGCCGACTCGGCCCAGGCGTGCAGCATCTGGAGCACGCCGATGTCGGACTCGCGTCCCGCGAACCGCGTCACCAGCTCCACGAAGTCCCGCGCGGGCAGCAGCGCGTCCCGGGTCATGTTCCACAGCGCCGACCAGCACAGGGCCCGCGCGAGCGGATCGGACACCGAGCCGAGCCCGGACTTCAGGGTCTCCAGCGAGGTCGTGTCGAAGCGGATCTTGCAGTACGTCAGGTCGTCGTCGTTGACCAGGACCAGCGCCGGCGCCTCCGCGCCCGCCAGCTCGGCCACGACCGTGCGCGGCCCGTCCACGTCCACCTCGGCGCGGGCGTACCGCTCCAGCGTCCCGTCCGCCGCGGCCCGGTACAGGCCCACCGCCACCCGGTGCGGCCGCAGCTCCGGGTGCGACTCGGCGGCTTCCTGCACGACCGCGAGCTCGTCCACGAGCCCCTCCGCGGACAGCAGCACCTGCGGGGTCAGCGAGTTGACCCCGGCCGTCTGGAGCCAGGACCGCGCCCACGCGCCCATGTCCCGGCCGCTGGTCTCCTCCAGCACCGAGAGCAGGTCACCGAGCCGGGTGTTGCCGTAGGCGTGCCGCTTGAAGTAGCGCCGGGCGCCCTCCAGGAACGCGTCCTGGCCGACGTACGCGACGAGCTGCTTGAGTACGGAGGCGCCCTTGGCGTAGGTGATGCCGTCGAAGTTGAGCTTGGCGTCCTGGAGGTCGCGGATGTCGGCCGTGATCGGGTGCGTGGAGGGCAGCTGGTCGGCGCGGTACGCCCAGGCCTTGCGGCGGTTGGCGAAGGTGATCCAGGCGTCCTTGAAGCGGGTCGCGCCGACGTTGGCGAAGGTGCCCATGAAGTCCGCGAAGGACTCCTTCAGCCACAGGTCGTCCCACCACACCATGGTGACCAGGTCGCCGAACCACATGTGCGCCATCTCGTGCAGGATGACGTTGGCCCGGCCCTCGTAGGACGCCTGCGTGACCTTGCCCCGGAAGATGAACTCCTCACGGAAGGTCACCAGACCCGGGTTCTCCATCGCCCCGAGGTTGTACTCGGGCACGAACGCCTGGTCGTACTTCCCGAAGGGGTACGGGTAGTCGAAGTGCTCGTGGAAGAAGTCCAGCCCCTGCTTGGTGACGAGGAACACGTCGTCGGAGTCGAAGTAGGGGGCGAGCCCCTTGCGGCACAGGGCGCCGAGGGGGATCTCCAGGCGGGTGCCGTCGTCGAGGACGCGCTCGTAGGTGTCCGTCACGTAGTGGTAGGGGCCCGCGGTGACACAGGTGATGTACGTCGAGACCGGCTTGGTCTCCGCGAACCGCCACACCCCGTCCGTCAGGGTGCCGGCCCCGTTGCTCCACACCGTCCACCCCTCGGGCGCCCGCACCTCGAAGCGGTAGGGCGCCTTCAGGTCCGGCTGCTCGAAGTTGGCGAAGACCCGGCGCGCGTCGGCCGGCTCGTACTGCGTGTAGAGGTAGACCTCGCCGTCCTCGGGGTCGACGAAGCGGTGCATGCCCTCGCCGGTGCGGGAGTAGGCGCACTGGGCGTCGACGACCAGTTCGTTGTCGGCGGCCAGGTCCTCCAGGGCGATCCGGGAGCCGTCGAAGACCTCGCCCGGGTCGAGGTCCCGGCCGTTCAGCGACAGGGCCGTCACGCTCGGCGCGATCAGGTCCGCGAAACTGGCGGCCCCCGGCTCGCTGCACCGGAAGCGGATCGTGGTCACGGACCGGAAGGTGCGCGGGCCGTCCCCGGCCTCGTCGCCGACCGCCGAGCGCAGGTCGAGGGACACGTCGTACCCGTCGACGGACAGCAGGGCGGCCCGCTCCCGGGCCTCGTCACGGGACAGATTCTCACCGGGCACGGGCGATGCTCCCTCGGGTGGTGTTCAGCATGCGGACAGGCCCGATCCTGCCATGTGCCCCTGACATCGGTCAGCCGGGAATGGGGTGGGCGGCGGCCGGTGTTGCGGCAGGAAACGAACACTTCTCTAGGAGACCCATGTCCGAGACCGCGACCGCCTCCGGCAAGACCCCCGTCGACTTCTGGTTCGACCCGCTGTGCCCCTGGGCCTGGATGACCTCCCGCTGGGTCCTGGAGGTCGAGAAGGTCCGCGACATCGAGGTCCGCTGGCACATCATGAGCCTCGCGGTCCTCAACGAGCCGAAGATCGACGAGCTGCCCGAGGAGTACCGCGAGCTCCTCGAGACCAAGGCCTGGCAGCCGATCCGGGTCGTCACCGCGGCCTGGCAGAAGCACGGCTCCGACATCCTCGGCCCGCTCTACACCGCGCTCGGCACCCGGATCCACAACGAGGGCCAGGGCCCGACGCGTGAGGCCGTCGAGGGCGCCCTTGCGGACGTCGGCCTGCCCGCCGACCTGATCGAGTACTTCGACCAGAAGGACTTCGAGTTCGACGCCGAGCTGCGCGCCTCCCACAAGGAGGGCATCGACAAGGTCGGCCAGGACGTCGGCACCCCGGTCATCGCGGTCCCCGGCCCCGACGGCGAGCAGATCGCCTTCTTCGGCCCGGTCGTCACCCCCGCCCCCAAGGGCGAGGAGGCGGCCCGCCTGTGGGACGGCACGGTGGCGGTCGCCTCGGTCCCGGGCTTCTACGAGATCAAGCGCACCCGCACCAAGGGCCCCGACTTCAGCAACCTGTAGTCACTTCTCCGGCTCGGGGAAGGAGCCCCCGTCGTTCTGATCCCCGAGCCGCTGATACCGCAGACACCCTTCACGGGCACACCGGTAGTACGAGCCCAGGCGAGTGTGCCTGGGCTTGTGCTCATGGACGAACTTCTGCTCGTCATCGGTGAGCCCGCGAAACTCCTGGAGCGTCCCACCGCAGTTGCGGCACCTCATGAACACCATGGGGATCAGCGCCCCTTCAGGGGCGCGGGGAACTGCGCGACAAGCCACGGCGCGGCCGCACCCGCCGGACGAGATGTCGCGGCACTCACAGCAGGCGCCCCCGAGCCGCATCCAACCGTCCCAAATGCTCCTGGAACCCCTCGGAGTAATACGCGGAACGCCCCGGATCCGGCTCGACAACAGCAGTGGGTTCGGTCCACACCCCCGCGTCCAGTGAAGCCCCGAACCGCTCCGCCGCGGCCAGCACCGCCCCCCGGGCCCCCACCTCCCCCTCCACCACCCTGAGCGGCCGCCCGAGCACATCCGCCAGCAACTGCATCCACGCGGAACTACGGGTCCCGCCCCCGCACACCGCCAGCGACCCCGTCAGCCCGGCCGCCTCCAGACAGTGCCGAGCCGCGTACCCGATCCCCTCACAGGTCGCCCGGATCAGATCCGCGGGCGTCGTCTCCAGCGACACCCCGCTCAACTCGGCCCGCAGATGAGGCTCGACAAACGGAGCCCGCTCCCCGGAGGGGGCGAAGTACGGCAGCACCCGTACCCCGCGTGCCCCGGGCGGGGTCGACGCCAGCAGCGCGTCCACCTCCGCGTGCGTGACGCCGGTCGTCGACAGCACCCAGTCGAGCGCGGCCGTACCGACCATGGCCGGCATCGCCCGCAACCGGTGCCCCGGCCGGTCCGTGGAGATGTACAGCCCGGCCGGCTCACCCGACAGATCCAGCTCGGTCGTGGCGACCAGCGCCGCCAGACAGGTCCCGACGATCAGGAGACCGTCCCCCGGCTCGGTCACCCCCGCGCCCAGCGCACAAGCCGGCAGATCGTACGGCCCGTTGGAGATCCGCGTCCCGGACGGCAGTCCCTCGCCGCGGGCCTCGCCGGTGGCGAGGGGGTCGCCGACCGACGGGAGCAGCCGTCGCCGACGGGTGAGCCCCAGGAGTTCCACCACACGGTTGTCGTAGGTCCGGGTCCGAGGATCGAGGAACGGCATCGACGCGTCCGACACGTCCGTCACCGCGAGCGCCGCGCCCGTCAGCCGCTGGAAGACCATGTCCTTGCAGTACACGGCGGCCGCGGCGGCGTCCAGGGACTTCGGGTCGTACCGGTCCAGCCAGGCCAGCAGCGGTCCCGGCGAGCCCGGGAACATCGCGCCGCCGGTCCGCCGGAACACGGTCTCGAAGGTGCCGTCCGCCAGCCACTGGTCGAGCAGTTCGTGCGCCCGCCCGTCCATCCAGGACACCGCGGACCGCACCGGCCGCCCCTCCCGGTCGACCAGCCACACCCCGTCGCCCTGCCCGGTCAGCCCGGCCAGCTCCACCGGCTCCGGCACCCGCCCGGTCAGCTTGGCGAGCACGTCTACGACGGCGCCGTAGACCTCCGTCATGTCCTGCTCGACGAACCCGCCGCGCAGGGAGAGCTCCACCGGGCGTGACTCGACGGCCAGTTGGCGTCCCTCACCGTCGAAGGCGGCGGCCTTGACCACAGACGTGCCCACATCGATACCGACGTACATTCGGATTCCCTTCTACGACCGTCACGTCAGGCAGTGCGCCAGCCGCTCCCCGCGTGCCCAGCGGCCCACCTCCTCGGCCGCGATCCTCGCCGCCTTCTCGGCCACCGCCCGGCTCGCCCCGCCGAGGTGCGGGGTCAGGACGACCCGGTCGGCCAGGGCGTGCAGCCGGGAGTCCGCGGGCAGCGGTTCGAGCTCGTAGGTGTCGAGGGCGGCCGCCGACACCCGGCCGCTCTCCAGGGCGTCGCACAGGGCGGACTCGTCGATCAGCGGGCCGCGGGCCACGTTCACCACGACCGACCCCTCGGGCAGCAGCCCCAGCTCGCGGGCGCCGATCAGACCACGGGTCTCGGAGGTGAGCCGGGCGTGCAGGGTGATGACCCGGGACCGGGCGAGGAGATGGTCGAGGGAGTGCACCCGCAGACCGTGGATCTCGCCGCGCACATAGGGGTCGTACACCATGACCTGCGCCCCGAACGCGCACAGCACGCGCGCCACCCGGCTGCCCACGGCCCCGTAGCCGACGAGTCCGACGGGCAGGTCCTCCAGTTCGAGGCCGCTGTGCTCGTAGGTGTAGTAGGCGGCGCCGCTCTCCCACCTGCCCTGCGCGGCCAGCAGGTCGTGGGCCTGCGGGATGCGGCGCAGGGCGGCGAGCAGCATGCCGACGGTGAACTCGGCGGTGGCGGCGGCGTTGCGGCCGGGCGCGAAGCACACCCGTACGTCATGGGCCTTGGCCGCGTCCAGGTTCACGTTGACCGGGCCGCCCCGGCACACCACCACCAGCTTCAGCCGGTCGGCCGCGTCCAGGACCCGTTCGGTGACCGGGCCCATCTGGGTGACGAGGACCTCCGCGCCGTCCAGCGCCTCGATCAGCTCGTCCTCGGCGTCACTCGCCTCCGTCACCTCGGAGACGGGCCCGAAGGGTTCGAGGGGCCAGCCGAGCGTCAACTCCTTCGTCTCCACGGCGATGCCGCCCAGCTCGGCCTCGACGGCCCCGGCGATCAGCCCCGGCAGTACGAAGTGGTCGCCGGCCGCCACGACACGTACGGGATCGGTCCTCTGGGTCATCGTCGACCTCCGGATCGTCGCTTCACTGACACGATGTTGAGCCGCCGGTCCGGGGTACGCATAGACCCCGTGCGGGTGGGAGGTGCCCGTTGGGCGGAGATGGCGGAGATGACTGACGAGAACGAGACGGCGTGGCTGGGGATCGACCTCGGCACGCAGAGCGTGCGCGCGCTGCTGGTCACGGCCGCCGGAACGGTGCTGGGCCGGGGTTCCGCCCCGCTCGGCGGCCGGCGCGAGGGCGTACGGCACGAGCAGGATCCGGGGGAGTGGTGGGAGGCGGTCCGCGCGGCGACCCGTTCCGCGCTTCTCACCCGGTCGGGCGTACGCCTCGCAGGGCTCGCGGTCTGCGGCACCTCCGGGACGGTCCTGCTGACGGACGCGGAGGGCCGGCCGACGAGCCCGGCGCTCATGTACGACGACGCCCGCGCGGCGACCGAGGCGGCGGGGCTGCGTGCGGCCGGGCTCGCGGTCCAGGACACCTGGGCGCTGCCCAAGGCGCTGTGGCTCGTCGCCGCCCACGGCACGGGGCGGGTCACCCACCAGCCCGACACCGTCACCGCCCGGCTGGTCGGCTCCCCGGTGCCCACCGACTCCAGCCATGCCCTCAAGACGGGCTACGACCTGGAGCGTGACGCCTGGCCGGACGTCGACCTGGATCTCCCCGAGGTGGTCCGCCCCGGCACCCGGCTCGGCGAGGTCTGCCCGGCCGCCGCCGAGGCCACCGGCATCCCCGCCGGGACCCCGGTCGTGGCCGGGATGACCGACGGCTGCGCGGCCCAGATCGCCGCGGGCGCCCTGCGGCCCGGCTCCTGGAACTCGGTGCTGGGCACCACCCTCGTCCTCAAGGGGGCCGCCCCGGAACCGGTCCGGGACCCCACCGGCGTGGTCTACAACCACCGCGCCCCTGACGGGACCTGGCTGCCGGGCGGGGCGTCGAGCGTCGGCGCCGGGGCGCTCCCGGCGGACCTGGACCCCGCGGCCATGGACGAGCGGGCGGCCGCGTACGAGCCGTCCGGCGCGGTCGCCTACCCCCTGGTCTCGCGCGGGGAGCGGTTCCCGTTCCGCGCCCCGGACGCCACGGCACTCCTCCTCGGCCGCCCCGCCGACGACGCCGACCACTGGGCGGCGCTCCTCCAGGGTGTCGGGTTCGCGGAGCGCCTGTGCCTTGACTACCTGCACCACCTGGGCGCCCCGCTCGACGGCCCGCTCACCTTCACGGGAGGCGCGGCCCGCAGCGCCTACTGGAACCAACTGCGCACCGACATCCTCGGCCGCCCGGCCCGCGTCCCGGAACAGCCGGAACCGGCCCTGGGAATGGCCGCGTTGGCGGCGCACGGCGTCACGGGGGAGCCCTTGCCGGACCTGGCGGAGGGCATGGTCCGCATCCGCACGACGCTCGATCCGAACCCGAAGCGCACCGCGCTCTTCGCGGAGCCGTACGCCCGTCTAGTCGACGAACTCACAGAGCGGGGCTGGCTCCCGGCGCCGGTAGCAGCGCACGCACACAGCCAACTGAACCGGAACCTACCCAGGGGCGCGGGGAACTGCGCGACCAGCCACAACGGCGCCGCACTCGACGACAGGACCGAGCCATGAGCACCACCCTCCTCCTGACCCGCCACGGCCAAACCATCTGGCACGCCGAGAACCGCTACGCCGGCGTCAGCGACATCGGCCTCACCGACGAGGGCCGCGCACAGGCGGACGCGCTCGGACGCTGGGCCGCCGCACACCGCCCCGACGCGATCTGGACGTCGACCCTGTCGCGAGCGATCGCCACCGCCGAACCGGCCGCCCGCGCTCTCGGCAGAGAACCGCACCGCGAACCCGGCCTCAGGGAGTGCGACTTCGGCGTGCTGGAGGGCCGCACCCTCGCGGAGTTCGCGGCGGAAGTCCCCGACGCGGCCGAGGCGTTCCGGGCGGATCCGGTGGCGTATCCCTTCCCCGGTGCGGAGAACCCCCTCGACGCCGCCACCCGCGGCACCGCCGCCCTGCGCCGCATCGCCGCCGCCCATCCCGGCGAGCGGGTGCTGGTCGTCGCCCACAACACCCTGCTGCGGCTGGTGCTGTGCACCCTCCTCGGGATCCCGCTCGCGGAGTACCGCAGAGTGTTCCCGCGGTTGCGCAACGCGGCGATCACCGAACTCCGCCTCGACAAGGACGGATCCGCCGCACTTCTCTCACTCAATGTGCCGTGCGAGCAGGATCGGTCGTAGCACGATAGGACCATGACGGAGATCGACACCTCGGTGCCGCATTCGGCCCGGATCTGGAACTACTGGCTCGGCGGGAAGGACAACTACCCCGTCGACGAGGCGGCCGGCGACGCCTACACCGCCGTCTTCCCGGGGATCGTCACGATCGCCCGCAGCAGCCGCGCCTTTCTCGGCCGCAGCATCCGGTACCTGGTCGAGGAGGCGGGCGTCCGCCAGTTCCTGGACGTCGGCACCGGGTTGCCCACGGTCGACAACACCCATGAGGTCGCCCAGCGCCACGCCCCCGACGCGAAGATCGTCTATGTCGACAACGACCCGCTGGTCCTCGCCCATGCCCGCGCCCTGCTCACCTCCACCCCGGAGGGCGAGACGGCGTACGAGGACCTGACCCTCTACGAGCCGGAGAAGATCCTCGAGGCCGCCTCCCGGACCCTGGACCTGACCCGTCCCACGGCCCTGATCCTCAGCGGTCTGCTCGGCCATGTCGCCGACTACGACCTGGCCCGCGACCTGGTCCGCAGGCTGCTGGCGGGTCTGCCCTCCGGCAGCTATCTGTGCGTCAACGACGGGTCGCGCGGCACCGACCCGGACTACGAGCAGGCCCAGGACGCCTACAACGAGACCGGCGCGGTGCCCTACTTCCTGCGTCCGGTCGACAAGATCGAGGGGTTCTTCGAGGGTCTGGAGCTGGTGGACCCCGGGGTGGTGTCGGTCCCGCTGTGGCGCCCGGACGGCGACGCGACCCCGGCTCCGATCGGCCAGCACGGCGGAGTCGGCCGCAAGCCCTGACGGCCCCAGGCTCTGGTACCACGCCGGAAGCCCCCGCGAGTCACGTCCTCGCGGGGGCTTCCGCCGTTCCGCCCGCCGCCGTGAAGGGTGAGAAGACGATCACGAGGCGAGGTGCTTATTGCAAGTAAATTGCAACTACACGGTAGCAACAGAAAGGGCCCGCTGTCGCGCGTATCCGACGCCCGCCAGCGCCAAGGTCATCGCACCCGTCGCGTACAGCTGCACCCGGGTGCCCGGCTCCCGGGCCATCAGGACGAGGATCGCCGCCATGCCGGCCAGGGCGACCCAGGTCAGGACCGGGAAGGCCCTGGAGCGGCGCAGGCGCAGGTGGGAGACGGCGACGACGATCCAGACGACGAGGACGACCGCGCCGATCATGTTGAGGAGCCAGGAGAAGACGTCGTCGGGCCGCCAGTGGCTCAGCACCACACAGCCGAAGCCGAAGCCGCACGAGACCAGCACCGCGATCCGCGGCACGCCGCCGGACACCCGGCCGAGCGCCTTCGGGCCCAGACCACGCTCCACGAGCGAGTAGGCGACCCGCGAGGAGCCGTAGACGTTGGCGTTCATCGCGGAGAGCAACGCCACCAGCACCACCACGTTCATCAGCCGGCCGGCGCCGGGGATGCCGAGGGAGTCGAGGGCGGCGACATAGGGGCCCTTCTCCACGACCGCCTTGGAGTCCCAGGGGACCAGGGTCACGATGACCGCCATCGAGCCGATGTAGAACAGCCCGATCCGCCACATCGCGGTGCGGACCGCGTTTGTCACACCGCGCACCGGGTCCTCGGACTCGGCGGCGGCGATGGTGACCGTCTCCAGACCGCCGTACGCGAAGACCGAGGCGAGCAGGCCGACGACCAGGCCCTCGCCGCCGCCGGGGAAGAACTCGGTGAGGTGGGCGGTGCCGGGGGAGTCCGTGCCGGGCAGGAGGCCGGCGATCGCCAGGACGCCCAGGACCAGGAACAGGCCGATCGCACCGACCTTCAGGGCGGCGAACCAGAACTCGAACTCGCCGAAGTTCTTCACCGCGGCCAGGTTCGTGGCGCAGAAGACCAGCATGAACAGGGCCACCCAGGCCCACTCCGGGGTCCCGGGGAGCCAGCCCGTCACGATCTTCGCGGCGCCGATGCCCTCCAGGCCCACCGCCGTGCACAGCAGCACCCAGAACGACCACCCGGCCGTGAACCCGGCCCACGGGCCGATCGCCCGCTCGGCGTGCGCGGAGAAGGAACCGGAGGAGGGGTGGGCGGCCGACAACTCGCCGAGCATCCGCATCACCAGCATCACGAGGAGGCCGGAGAGCGTGTAGGCGAGGACGATCGACGGGCCGGCGGCGGCGATCCCCGCGCCGGAGCCGACGAACAGGCCGGCGCCGATGACCCCGCCGAGGGCGATCATCGACAGGTGGCGCTGCTTGAGACCGTGGGAGAGCGAGGCGGCGGACTCTTGTGGAGTCGTGACCGTGGTGCTGGGCATGGGCGCGGTTCGTCCAGTGCGTGAGACGGCAAAAACGCCCACAGTCTGGGCGGTCTCCCCTGGTCACAGGGGAGACCGCCCAGCATGCGGACGCGTCGGGGACGGACCGTGACTAGGCGGCCACGGACGTGTAGTGCGAGGCGTCGCCCTCGATCGACCAGCTCTCCTTGCCCTCGATGCCCACCGGGACGTCCCCGGCGATGGTCACCCGGTGCAGCCGGCGCGGCAGACCGTCGTAGTTGTCGACGGCGTAGTGCTGGGTGATGCGGTTGTCGAAGAGGACCAACTGGTTCTCCGACCAGCGGTGCCGCAGCAGGTTCTCCGGCCGGGTCACGTACGACTGGAGGATGTCGAGCAGCTTGCGGGACTCGCCCGCCGACAGCCCCACGATCCGCTGCGCGAACCCGCCGATGAACAGCCCGCGTTCACCGGTCAGCGGGTGCACCCGGACCACCGGGTGGGCGGTGCGGTACTTGATCGAGGTGAACCGGGCGCGCCGGGCGGCCTGTTCCTCGTCCACCGACTCCTCCGGTACGGCGTAGTCGTAGTCGTTGGTGTGCTCGGCCCACAGTTCGTCGGCGAGACGCCGCAGGGGCTGCGGCAGATCCCGGTACGCGGCCGCCGAGTTGGCGATCAGGGTTTCGCCGCCGTACGGCGGGATCGTCAGGCTGCGCAGGGTGCTGGCCTGGGGCGGGTTGAGGACGAACGTGACGTCGGTGTGCCAGTGGTTGGCGGCCTGGCCGCCCTCGCTGTCGACGGGCAGCACGTTCGGGGCGCCGTCGACCGCGGGCACGGTCGGGTGGGCGGTGGTGAGCTCGCCGAAGTGCCGGGCGAAGGCCTGCTGGCCCTCGTCGTCGAGGTTCACGTCGCTGAAGACCAGCGCCTTGTGGACGTTGAGGGCGTCCCGCAGCGCCGTGGCCGTCTCCTCGTCGAGCGGCCGGGAGAGGTCGACACCCGAGACGTGGGTGCCGATGTGCGCGGTGACCTTGCGGATCTCGATACCGGACATGGGAGGGATCCTTCCTAGGCGTAGACGGGCTGGACGTGCTGGTTGGCGGGGCGGGGGAGGCCGTAGCGCTCCCGCAGGGTGGTGCGCGGTCCGTACTCCGTGCGGAGCAGGCCGCGGGTGCGCAGGATCGGGACCACGTGGTCGACGAAGGCGTCCAGGCCCGAGGGGAGCACCGGGGGCATGATGTTGAAGCCGTCGGCGGCACCCTGCGTGAACCAGGTCTCGATGGCGTCGGCGACCTGCTCGGGCGTACCGGCGAAGGTGAGGTGACCGCGCCCGCCGCCCAGCCGCCCGATCAGCTGCCGCACGGTGAGCCGGTCGCGCCGGGCCAGCTCCACGACGAGCGTGTACCGGCTCTTGGCGCCCTCGACGGCCGACTCGGGCGGCAGGTCGGCGGGCAGCTGTCGGTCCAACTCCAGCGAGCCCTCAGGCAGTTGCAGCAGCCGCTCCAGGTTGGCCACGCCGTGCCGGTGCACGATGTGGTCCTCCAGCTCCTGCTCCTTCGCGAGCGCCTCGGCCTCCGTGGCGCCGATGACGGGCACGATGCCGGGCAGCACCTTGATGTGCTCGGGGTCCCGGCCCGCCGCGGAGGTGCGTGCCTTGAGGTCGGCGTAGAAGGCCCGCGCGTCCTCGATGGTCTGCTGGGCGGTGAACACGGCCTCCGCGTACCGGGACGCGAACTCCTTGCCGTCCTCGCTCGACCCGGCCTGCACGAGCAGCGGGTAACCCTGCGGCGAGCGGGGGACATTGAGCGCGCCCTCGACGCTGAAGTACGTCCCTTTGTGGCGCGGCGGGTGGATCTTCGCGTCGTCGCCCCAGACGCCGGCGGCCTTGTCGCCGACGATCGCGTCGTCCTCCCAGCTGTCCCAGAGCTTGAGGGCGACGTCGAGGAACTCGGCGGCCCGGGCGTACCGCTCCGCGTGCGCCGGCTCGTGCTCCAGACCGAAGTTCCGGGCGGCCTCCCTGCCCGCCGTGGTGACGATGTTCCAGCCCGCCCGGCCGCCGCTGATGATGTCCAGCGAGGCGAACTTCCGGGCCAGGTTGTAGGGCGAGTTGTACGACGTGGACGCGGTCGCGATCAGCCCGATGTGCTCGGTGGCCGTCGCCAGCGCGGTCAGCAGGGTCAGCGGCTCCAGCGCACCGGCGGGCCGCTGGGCGAGGCTGCTCCACAACTGCGGCCCGTCGGCCAGGAAGAGCGAGTCGAAGGTCCCGCGTTCGGCGGTCTTCGCGAGCCGTACGTAGTGGTCGAGCGAGACATGGGCGAACGGATCACTCTCGGGCAGCCGCCAGGACGCTTCGTGGTGCCCGGTGGTCATGAGGAAGGCGTTGAGGTGGAGGTGGCGGGGCATGGGGATTCCTTTGCTGCGGGGAGGGGTGGTTCTTGTCGCCGGGTCGGGAAACTCCAGCCCGTCCGGCGTTTGAGGACGAGGCCCCTTAAGGGCCGAAGCGGGGTCCGGGGCGGCAGCCCCGGTCAGTCACTGGAGCCGACGGAAACCCCCAGCGCCGCCAGCAACCGCACCCGGTACTCCTCCCGCGGACGGTCGCGCTCGATCGTCAGGTCCAGCCCGATCCGCCCGGCCTCCAGCACCAGCACCCGGTCCGCGAGAACAACCGCCTCGTCCACGTCGTGGGTGACCAGCAGCACCGACGGCTGATGCCGCTTCCACAGCTCCCGCAGCAGCGCGTGCATCTTGATCCGGGTCAGCGCGTCCAGCGCCCCGAACGGCTCGTCGGCCAGCAGGAGTTCCGGTTCCCGCACCAGCGACCGGGCCAGCGCGGCCCGCTGCTGCTCACCGCCCGACAACTCGTTCGGCCAGGCCCTCTCCCGCCCCGCCAGACCGACCTCGGCGAGGGCCTCGCGCCCCCGCTCCTGGCCGTCGGTGCCCAGCAGGACGTTGTCCAGCACGCGCCGCCAGGGCAGCAGCCGGGAGTCCTGGAAGACCACCGACACCCTTTCGGGAGCGGTGAGTTGGCCACTGCCCACCACCTCGTGGTCCAGCCCCGCCACCGCCCGCAGCAGCGTGCTCTTGCCGGAGCCGCTGTGTCCGAGCAGGGCGACGAACTGTCCGGCCGGGATGTCCAGGTCGATGCCGTCGAGGACGGTACGCCCGTCGAACGACCGGGTGAGTCCGCGCAGTTGGACGGCGGGCCGGGTCAGCTGCTCAGTGTGCGGCGCCATGACAGCACCCTCCGTTCGATGAGACGGACCGCGCTGTCGGAGGCCAGGCCGAAGACGCCGTAGACGACGAGACCGACGAGGATCACATCGCTCTGGCCGTAGTTCTGGGCCTGGAACATCATGTAGCCGAGTCCGCTGGTGGCGTTGATCTGCTCCAGGACGACCAGGCCGAGCCAGGAGCCGGTGACGCCGAGCCGGAGTCCCACGAAGAATCCGGGCAGCGCGCCGGGGATCACGATCTGCCGGACGAAGGCGAACCTCGACAGCCCCTGGACCTCGGCGAGTTCGACGAAGCGGTGGTCGATGCCGGCCAGCGCGGCATGGGTGTTCAGATAGATCGGGATGTAGACGACGATCGCGATGATGGCGACCTTGAAGGACTCGCCGATGCCCAGCCACAGGATGAACAGCGGGATCAGGCCGAGGGTCGGGATCGCCCGGTTGAGGTTCACCGTCCCGTCGATCAGTGCCTCGCCGACGCGGCTGAGCCCGGCGGCCAGGGCGAGAGCGACACCGGCGACGAGACCGATGGCGAACCCGTACCCGGCCCGCTCCAGCGAGGTCAGGATGTCGGTGGGCAGGGTCCCGGCCGTCCACAGATGGACGCCGGTCCTGACCACCGTCCAGGGCGCGGGGATCGCGGCCGGGTCGAGCCGTCCCGCGGCGGAGGCGGCGGACCACACGGCGAGGAGAAGGACCGGTCCGACGAGCCGTGCCGCGGGCAGCCGCCTGCCGGGGGAGAGCCGGCGGCGCCTTCGCACCCGCGTGCGCACCTCGGGAGCGACGACGGGGACGGTCGTGGTCACGGCGCTCACCGCCGGTACTCCGCCGGCACGGCCTTCGCGGCGATGCCCTCGAAGCGGTGGTCGAACAGCTGGCCCACGTCGAACTTCTTCACGAAGCCGCCCTCCGCCAGCAGATCGGCGGTCTCCTGCTCCCACTTGATCGCCTCGGCCCAACTCGGAGGGAACAGCGGCTTGTTGGCGAGCGCGGTGACCGCCTTCGCCTGCGGGAGCGTCAGGTTCTGGGTCTTCACGTAGAACTCCTCGTTCCAGATGTCGGGGTTCTCGTACGTCCACACCTGGCTCCTGGCCCAGAAGGGGATGTAGGCGGCGACCGCGGCGGCCTTCGCGGGGTCGGCCAGCACGGAGGTCGGCGCCCACAGCAGGTTGAGCAGGTCGACCACGTCGGTGGTGACGGCCCGGGCGCCCTTGGCCTCGTACTGCTTGAGGTAGGCGGGCGCCTGGCTGTTGGCGAGCGGGGCCACGTCCACCTGCCCGGACTGAAGGGCCGTGAGGAACTGGTTGCTGGTCAGCGGGACGAGTTTGACCTCGTCGTAGGCGAGCCCGGCCTTCTTCAGCGCCCGCAGCAGCACGACCCCCTGGGCCTGCCCCTGCGAGAACGCGAGCCGCTTCCCCTTGAAGTCCGCGACCGTGTGGATGGCGCTGCCGGGCTTGGTGGCGAAGAGGTAGTTCGGCTTACGGGTGATGTTGATCGCGACGATCTTCGTGGCATAGCCCTGGAAATGCGCCTGGATCGGCGGGATTCCCGCGTTGTTGCCGACGTCCAGGGAGCCGGCCCGGAATGCGTTGATGACATCGGGTCCGGCCCCGATATTCGCCCAGGTACTCACCTTGAACGGAAGTGACCCCAACTTGCCGAGTTTCAGTTGCAGTTGCTGGGCGCCCAGATAGGAGGCGATCTTCAGGCTCGTGCCGGCCGGGACCTTGGCGGCGAGCGGCGCGGACAGGGCGCCCTTGGTGTCGGCTGCGGCGCTGCTGTCGGCGCAGCCGCTGAGACCGGCGACACCGGCGGCGGCACCGAGGACGGAGGAGAGGAACAGCCGCCGGTCGATGCCGGACGTGCGGGACGTGCGGGAATAGGGCATGGGAATACTCCCTGGATTCAAGGCAGGAGAAAGTCACGGAGAAATGCGTTCACGCAGGTGGAATGAGCGCGTCACACGGGGCAACGTGTCAGCAACAGAAGGCGCGACAGTGCAGGTTCGGGCTCATGAACAGGATGTTCGCCGTTCCGTGGAAGCCCTGTCAACATTCCGAGTTTCTGAATTAAATAGCCTCAGGTGAAGCGGCCAGAGGATCCCGGTAGAGCACGTCGAGAGCCACCGAACCGCCCGCCACGGCGAGGACGGAATCCGGGAAACTCGACGGGACGACGGAGGTCGCGCGATCGCCGCCGACGCCCTCGCGCAGCGCGACGAGGCAGTCCTCGCGGTGCAGGATGCCGATCTCGGTCACCACGACCGTCTCCGGGTTCAGCACGTCGAGCAGCAGCCGGGCGGCCCGCCCGACGGCGTGCGCCCGTTCCACCAGCAGCCGCAGCGCCGCCGGATCGCCCGCGGCGGCGGCCGTCAGCACGTGCATCGGGTTCACGCCCTCGGTGACCCCCGCCCGCCGGGCCCGCCGGCACAGGGTGCGCTCGCTCAACTCGGCCTGGAGGCAGCCGGTCCGTCCGCAGTCGCAGGGCTCGGTGCCGCCCGGCACCGGCAGATGCGCGATCGCGCCCGCCTGGGAGCGCGGCCCGTGGTGCACCTCGTCGTTGGTGGCGAACGCCGCGTCCACCACGTTGCCGACGAACAGATGCAGCACGCTCCGGCTGCCGCGCACCCGCCCGAACAGCCGCTCCGCGTTGACCAACGCCCGCGCGTGGCCGTCCACATGGACCGGCAGGCCGGTACGGGCGCCGAGCAGCTCCCGCACCGGTACCTCGTGCCAGCCCAGCAGGGGGTGCTCGACGACGGTCCCGGAGTCCCGGTCCACCCAGCCGCCGGCCGCGAAGCCGACTCCGAGGCACCTGAGCCGCGGCGACCGCTCCAGGAGCGCGGCGAGCCCGTCGGCGGCCCGCGCCAGGATCGCGGAGGCGTCGGTGCCCTCGTGCCGCAGCTCCCGTACGGCCACCACGCGGCCGCGCAGATCGAGCAGCGTGACCGTCGTATAGGGGACGGCCACATGGACGCCGCCCACGACGAACCGTGAGTCGTCCAGGTCGACGGGCACATGGGGGCGGCCCACACCCTGGGACTGCCGGGGCGCCTCCGACTCACGGATCAGGCCCAGTTCGGTGAAGCGGGAGCAGTAGTCGGTCACGGACGCGGGGGACAGCCCGGTCAGCCGGGCGATGGTGCTGCGCGCCACCGGCCCGTGCTCCAGCACGGACCGCAGGACGACGCTGGCGCTCGTCCGGCGCCGGGAGGTGGGCGTGGGGGCAGGGGGAGTCGCGGTACGGGGCATGGAGGACCGTCCTCGGGAACGGGGGCCGACACGTCTCGGAGAGCGAGGCGGGCCGGTGCCCGACTCACACCGGACGGCGACAGACGGCCGTGCCCACGCGTCGGAGGTCGACGTGGCGACGCGACGAGAAGTACCGGGACTGGGCGACCATGTCTGGAAGGGTAGGGCAGGAACGGTGAATCCGACCAGACCACTGGGATTCGTTTGGTGATTCCCCACAGCCGCGCCAACAGGGTCGCTGTCGCCCCGGCCACCTCACCTCAGTGACCGGGGTCACCCCGAACCGGGTGTAACCCACACTCTTTGTCCGGAGCCCACCAAGCCCCTGTTCCCGGCTTTGTCGACGGTTGACGGTGATCGGCCGCGGGACGCCGGGATAGCGTCACCGGAGTCCCTTGTCGTTCACCCCCGCGGAGACCCCATGAGCACCGCCGTCGCCCCCGCCCGCACCGGCCAGGTCCTCGCCGACCTGATCCCCGCCTCCCGCGTGCGGGACGTCGCGCTCGTGGTCGGCGGTGCCGCGCTCACCGGTCTTGCCGCGCAGATCGCCGTGCCCGTGCCGGGCTCCCCGGTGCCGGTGACCGGCCAGACCTTCGCCGCGCTGCTCGTCGGCACGAGCCTGGGCGCCCGCCGCGGTACGGCCTCCCTCGCGCTCTACGCGCTGGCGGGCCTCGCCGGCCTCCCGTGGTTCGCCCAGGGCACCTCCGGGTTCTCCGTCTCCTTCGGCTACATCCTCGGCATGATCCTGGCCTCCGCCGCCGTCGGCGCCCTGGCCCGCCGCGGCGCCGACCGCAACGTCTGGCGGACGGCCGGCGCGATGCTGGTCGGCGAGGCGATCATCTACGCGATCGGCGTGCCCTACCTCGCCTACGCGGCCGACATGTCGCTGTCCGCCGCGATCGCGGCCGGCCTCACCCCGTTCCTCCTCGGCGACGCCCTCAAGGCGGCTCTGGCGATGGGCCTGCTGCCCAGCGTCTGGAAGCTCGTCAGGCGCTGACGCTCCCGCGGAAGAGGCTCGCCGGGTCGTACCGCGACGCCAGCTCGGCGAGCCTCTTGCGCGTGTCCGGGTCGTGCAGCCCCTCGCTCCGGTCCCCTGCCCCGAAGGCGAAGTTGACGCTGCGGCCGAGGGTGTCGGACACGAGCAACTCGAAGGCCGGGTCCAGCAGCGCCCGCCCCTGCTGCCGCCCGCCCATGGTCAACAGCCGCACCAGGAAACGCCCTTCGCGGTACGGCACCGAGTTCGGCGCCGGTCGCGCCAGCGCCCCGCCCAGATGATTGATCTGTACGACCACCATGGCTCCTATGCCCGGCCCGGTCCGCTCCAGCAGCTCACCGGCCCGCTCCACGTCCAGCGCGCTCAGCACCGCGCTGTCCCCGTAGTAGCTGTGCGGGACGTCGGGATCGCTGTGGATGGTGTGACTGTCGGCGTACGGCATCTCCCGCAGGGAGTCCGCGAGCACCGGTCCCAACTCCCGCAGCGGGGCGAGGAGCCGGTCCCCGTCGGTTCCGGTGTACGCCACCCGCACCGAGACGACGTACCGCCCGCGCAGCTGCGGCGGCAGCGCCGGCAGGTCCGGGTACGGTACGGCGGCGAAGGACGAGGTCAGCGTGGAGGGCACGGTCCTGGTCCACTCCTCGTACGCCCGCAGCAGGGCACTCGGAGCGACCTCGCGGCCGTCGAAGGCGAGCGAACCGCCGTACAGCGTCCGCACCGGGACGAGCCCGATCTCCAGCTCGGTGACGACGCCCAGGTGGTGGCCGCCGCCGAGAAGCCCCCAGTACAGCTCCGACCCCTCGGTGACGTGCCGGAGCTCGCCGTCCCCCGTGACCACGTCGAGGGAGCGGACGTGGTCGGCGGCATAGCCGAACTCCCTGGCCAGGATGCCGAGTCCGCCGCCGAGCGTGTAGGACACGGCACCGACGCCCGGCGCGGAGCCGTTGAGCGGCGCGAGCCCGTGCGGCACGGCGGCTGCCACCACGTCACGCCAGCGGACACCCGCCTGGACGCGGGCGGTGCGCGCCCGGGCGTCGACGGTCACCCGGTCCATGTGCCGGGTGCTGACCAGGACGCCGTCCTCCACCGCGCCGGGCAGTCCGTGCCCGGTGGCCAGCACGGACACCGGCAGTCGCGCGTCGGCCGCGTGGCGCACGGCGGCGACCACGTCCTCGGCGGAGCGCACCGGGACCACGTGGTCGGGGCGCAGGGCGAAACCGGTCTGGAAACTGGTGACTTCGTGGTGGGTCGAGGTGTTCATGCCGGACAGGGTGGAGGCATAACCTGACAGTTTCCGTCAGGTTATGCCTCCGTGCCTCTGCGGGTTTCCCCTGTGTGTCAGACGGTGCGCTGCGGTCGCCGCTGGGACCACCACAGTCCGGCCGCGCCCGCCGTCAGCAGCGCCGCGCCCGCGGCCCCGAGGGGCAGCAGGTCACGTCCCACACCGGTCTTCGGGAGCTCGCGCGGGGCGTCACCGCCGGGTCCTACCGGCTTGTTGTCGGTGCCCAGCAGCAGCGGGGTGGCCGGGGCGTTCGGCGACGGGTTCGTGGTACCGAACGGAACCGGGCCCTGCTGCCAGAACGTCTTCTTTCCGTCGCCGGTCTGCACCGGCAGGCAGATCTTTCCGGTCTTGCCGAGATCGAATGTCGCGTCCACGGCGTACGACTTCGACTTACCGGCGGCGAGATTGTCGATGGGGCAGGCGAAACCGCTGTTCGAACCCTCCGGTAGATCCTTTTCTTCGATCGGGGAGCAGCCTTGAACGTTTTTGACCGTCAGGCCGTCGAATCCGACGACCAAAAGCCTGATCTTTCCGCTGTCCTTGCTCCCGTCGTTCTTCACGGTGGCTGTGAGATCGGTCTTCTGCGACTTGTTGTCGACGGAGATCGTCCCCGGCAGTGTCGTCGTCAGCTCCACACCGGCCGGCGCCTTGTCAACGGCCTTTCCCCCCTTGCTGCTTGCGGGTCCCTCGTCCGCGCTCGCGGTGAAGGGCAGGATCATCACGGTCGAGAAGGCTGCCGTGACCAGCGATCCGGCAATGGTCGTCATACGACGAGAACTCATGTTCGTCCCCCTTGGCTGCGCCTGAATTCGCAGTACTTGAAGAGGTACCACAAGATTTCTCCGCACTATGCTGGTACGGCTCGAAGTGTGACCATTGTGTTCCACTCGGGACATCGTTGAGGGGGTGCAGCGGATTGCCGGGGAATACGGGAGACACGGGAAATGCGAGGCGCGGCGGAGTTCCAGGGCTCCTGGTGACGGGCCGTTATCGCCTGGTCGAGAGTATCGGCCAGGGGGGAATGGGGCGGGTGTGGCGGGCTGCCGACGAGATGCTCGATCGGCAGGTCGCGGTCAAGGAGATGCGGATCGACGGCCTCGACGCGGAGGACACCCGCACCCGCCGCGAACGCACCCTGCGCGAGGCCCGCGCCACGGCCCGCATCGACCACCCGAACGTCGTACGGGTCTATGACGTCGTGGACGAGGGCGAACGCCTGTGGATCGTCATGGAGTTGGTCAAGGGCCGCTCCCTGGAACGGATGATGGTGGAGGACGGCGCGCTGGACCCGCGCGCGACGGCCCTGCTGGGCCTGGGCCTGGTGGAGGCGCTGCGCCAGGTGCACGCGCGGGGCGTGCTGCACCGGGACATCAAACCCGGGAACGTCCTGGTGGAGTCCGGCTCCCGGACCGGCCGCCGGATCGTGCTCACGGACTTCGGCATCGCCGCGATGCAGGACGCCAAGGCGCTCACCATGGTCGGCATGCTCGTCGGCTCGCCCGACTACATGGCGCCCGAGCGGGTCTCGGGCCGCCCCCAGGGTCCGCCGTCGGACATC
The DNA here is from genome assembly GCF_000719505.1 of Streptomyces sp. NRRL B-3229. Taxonomy (NCBI): domain Bacteria; kingdom Bacillati; phylum Actinomycetota; class Actinomycetes; order Kitasatosporales; family Streptomycetaceae; genus Streptomyces; species Streptomyces sp. NRRL B-3229. Next base: position 244,191 of record NZ_JOGP01000002.1, read on the forward strand.
TGGTCCCTGGGCGCGACGCTCTGCGCGGCTCTCGGCGGCCGCTCCCCGTTCTCCCGCGACACCACCCTGGCCACGCTCCACGCGGTCCTCTACGAGGAGCCCGAACTCCCCGCGGCGGCGGGCCCGTTGACCGACATCCTCGCGGCCCTCCTGGAGAAGGACCCGTCGATACGGCCGGGGCTCGACGAGGTGGAGGCGGCCCTCCAGGTGGTCGCGTTCCCGGCCCCCACGCCCACGTTGCGGGTGGGTCCGGTGGAAGACCCGGGCGCACCGGAGGTTCCTGGGGCTGCGGGGGCTCCAGGAACGCCGGACGCTCCGGCCCCGGGGACGGAACCGGTTCCGCCGGACGCTCCGGACCCGGGGAGCGAACCGGTTCCGCCGGACGCTCCGGACCCGGGGATGGAACCGGTTCCGCCGGACGGCCCGCCGCCTGCCGAACCGGAACCTGAGGTGACGCCGCCGCCGTGGGCTCCACGGGAGTCCCCGACCCCGGCCTATCTGGAGCCGGGGGTGGTGCGGGCGGCACGCGATCCCCGGGTACCGGCACCGACGACGGGGGCCGAGCCGGTCGTAGGAGAGTCACCGGGGGGCCCTGGCCAGGCGGAGCCGTCGGACGCGGTGCCCCTCGCCTTCCTGGGTGCCGCCCGTGACGGGGCCCCGGACACACCACCGGAGACGGGAACGCGGCCGGAGACGGACGCCGAGAGCCCTCCACCAGTCGAGGCGGCATCGCGGTCCGCCACCGACCCGACCGAACCCACCGACCCGTCCCATCGGTTCGGCGGGGCGGGACGCTCCGAGTCTGCTGAGCGCCCTTCGTCGGCCGGGCCGCGTGCCGCGAACGAACGACCAGGGACCACCGAACCCCCCACCCCCAGCGAGCCGTTCGACGCGGCTGAGCCACCCGGGTCCGCCGGGCGTCCCGCCCCTGCCGAGCCGTTCGGGTCTGCGAGGGGGCGCGCACCCGCTGAGTCGCCCGAGCCGCCGGAGCGGTCCGGCATCGAAGCCCCAGCCCCCGGCGAACCGTCCGCCCCCGGCGTCTCCGTCGGCGGCGACCGTGTCAGCGCGTCCAGCGAGGCGCTCTCCGAGGAGGGTTCGGAGGTCAGGTCCGAGGCGTCGGCCGGGAACTCCGTGGGGGCCGTGCTCCGGGCCGGGGCCACCACGGCCAGTACGCCCCTGGCGAGCGCCCCCACCCAGGACTCCCTCTCCGCCGGCGCCCCCACCGAGCACTACCCCATGCCGGACGCGCCGACCCGGGACACCCCGACCCGCGTGGCCTCCGCCCCCACCCGCGTCGGCCCTCGCCCCGGAGTCTCCCTGATCCGCGGCAACCCGGCAGCACCCGACCGGCGTTCAGGCGGGGAAACGGACCCGGGTCGCGCAGGCGGCACCGGCATCACCTCTCCCTCCACGCCCGACCCGGACCCCGACACCCACCCCCTCCCCGGCCGGGACCCCGCCCTCGTCCTCGGCCCCCACCCCCACCGCCTGCACCCGGAGGAACCTCCCGACGAGGCCGAACTCCCCGGCCCCGCCCGTCCCGCCACCACCGCTCACCGCCCCCGGCGCCGCACGGCACTCGTCGCCGCAGGCGGAGTGCTCACCGCGGCCGCGGTCGTGGTGGGGATCGTCCTTGCCACCACCTCCGGCTCACCCGGCGACGACCAGGCGGGCCGGTCCTCGTCGGCTTCCGCCTCCGTCTCCGAAACCGGGGCCTCCACCCCCACCGGCACCCCGTCCTCCACCGTCGAGGGCACCTCCCGCCCCCGCTCCCTCCCACCCGGCGCCCACGAGGAGGCAGGCGGGTTCGCGTGGGCGACCCCCACCGGCTGGCGGCGGGACGTGAAGACCGGGGCGGAGGTCCACTACACCTCGCCCGACGGCAAACAGGAGCTCGCGGCCAAGTCCTCCCTGGCGAGGGGCGATCTGATGGAGACCTGGGAGACCTCCGAGCAGAACGCCCACCAGGGCCAGGACTACCGAAAGATCCGCCTGGAGGAGACGACGTTCCGCGATCACCCCGCGGTCGTCTGGGAGTACACCTTCACCCTCGGCGGCACCCCCTGGCACGCCCAGCTGCTCGGCTTCAACGCGGGCGACAAGTCGTACCAGATCAACACCTGGTACCAGCCCGGCATCGAGCAGCAGGCCCTCGACACGTACGAGAAGGTCAAGGACAGCTTCACCGTGCTGTGAACGGCACAGCACAAGGGCCCCGGGGTCGGCACCCCGGGGCCCTGCACGCACCGTCCACAGGTCAGACGGACACCTTGTCCGTGACCTCACCGGCCGACGCGGACGCCGTACGCCCGCGCCGCCCGACCTTCTCCCGCACCACGGCGATGACCAGGACCAACGCGGCGACGAGCAGCGACAGCAGCACGGTCTCCCGCCCGTCGTGCTCCGTGTCGGTCAGCATGTAGCCGAGGACGAACACGATCAACGCGGCCGTCGCCCAGGTCAGATAGGGGTACAGCCACATGCGCACGACCAGCTTCTCCGGAGCCTCGGCCTGGATGATCTTCCGCATCCGCAGCTGCGAGAAGCAGATGACCAGCCACACGAACAGGGCGACCGCACCGGAGGAGTTGACGAGGAACAGGAAGATCTTGTCGGGGGAGAGGTAGTTGAAGAAGACGGCGACGAAGCCGAACACCACCGACGCGAGGATCGCGGCCATCGGCACGCCCCGCCCGTTGACCCGCGCGAACGCCTTCGGCGCGTCGCCCCGCTCACCCAGCGAGAAGGCCATCCGGGAGGCCGTGCAGAGGCCGGAGTTGAGGCAGGACAGTACCGAGGTCAGCACGATGAAGTTCATGATCTGACCGGCGTGCGCGATCCCGAGGGAGTCGAGCGCGGCCACGTAGGAGCCCTTGTCCTGGATGGACTTGGAGTCCCACGGGATCAGCGTGACGACGACGAAGATGGACCCGAGGTAGAAGACCGCGATCCGCCAGATGATGCTGTTGGTCGACTTGGTCACGGCCCGCTGCGGATCCTCCGACTCACCGGCCGCCAGGGTCGCGATCTCGCTGCCCATGAAGGAGAAGACCACCAGGAGCACACCGGTGAGGATGGCGCCGGGCCCGTTCGGCAGGAAGCCGCCGTGGCCGGTGAGGTTGGAGAAGCCCGCCTGGTCGGTGTGGACGCCGGGGAGCACGCCGAACACCGCGAGCAGTCCGACGACGATGAACGCGCCGATGGCCACGACCTTGATCCCGGCGAACCAGAACTCGAACTCGCCGTAGGACCCCACCGAGACCAGGTTGGTGGCGGTCAGCACCACCATCACGATCAGCGCCCACCCCCACTGCGGTACGGCGGGTATCCACCCTTCGAGGATCTTGGCGCCCGCGGTCGCCTCGACGGCGAGCACCACGACCCAGAAGAACCAGTACAGCCAGCCGATCGAGAAGCCGGCCCAGCGTCCGAGCGCCCGGTCGGCGTGCGCGGAGAACGAGCCCGAGGTCGGGTTCGCGGCGGACATCTCACCGAGCATCCGCATCACGAGGACGACGAGGGTGCCGACGAGGGCGTACGACAGCAGGATGCCGGGTCCGGCGGTGGCGATACCGGAGCTGGAGCCCACGAAGAGGCCCGCGCCGATGACTCCGCCGATGGCGATCATCGAGAGGTGGCGGTTCTTGAGGCCGGCCTGGAGACCAGTCATACGGGGAATTCCTTCGTGCCGGGGTGGGGGGTCCCGTACGAGCGGTGTACGGGTCGGTCCAGTGAATCGGAGGCAAAGGGATTCCTGAACCTCTGAATCCAGATCGTTACTTGAGGTTTCCTTGAGGTTCCATCGTCAGGTCCCTCGTTTTCTTGCCTGACACCCGGGGCTGCTGCCCCGAAACAGCCGTGTCACACTCGTTCCATGCGCGTGTATCTCGGCTCCGACCATGCGGGCTTCGAACTCAAGAACCACCTCGTCGACTGGCTCAAGGAGGCCGGCCACGATCCCGTCGACTGCGGGCCCCACATCTATGACGCCCAGGACGACTACCCGCCGTTCTGCCTGCGCGCCGCCGAGCGCACGGCCGCCGACCCGGACGCCCTCGGCGTCGTGATCGGCGGCTCCGGCAACGGCGAGCAGATCGCGGCGAACAAGGTCAAGGGCGTCCGCGCCTCGCTCGCCTGGAGCGAGGAGACCGCGTCGCTGGGCCGCCAGCACAACAACGCCAACGTGGTCGCCGTGGGTGCCCGGATGCACACGCAGGAGGAGGCGACGAAGTTCGTCGAGACCTTCCTCGCGACCCCGTTCTCCGGCGACGAACGCCACCAGCGCCGCATCGACATGCTGTCCGACTACGAGACGACGGGCGACCTGCCGGAGATCCCGGCCCACCACCCGCAGCAGTAGCAGATCCAGCCCCTCGGGCGTTTGAGGAGCGGGGGTCCAGGGGGCAGAGCCCCCTGGGACGGGGGTCGAAGGGGGCAGCGTCCCCTGGAGGACGGGACGGGTAGGGGCGGCGGGGGCGAAAAAGGCCCGCGGTCACCCCCACCCGCAGACGACAGAGGAGCCACTGTGCCAGAGGGGCACACCATCCACCGCCTGGCGCAGGACTACGGTCAAGCATTCACCGGCACGAAACCCCTCGTCACCAGCCCCCAGGGCAAGTTCTCCGACGCCGCCGAACTCCTCACCGGCTCAGAGCTCACCCGCACCGAGGCCCACGGCAAGCACCTCTTCCTCGGCTTCCGCGCCACCGACTGGATCCACATCCACCTCGGCCTCTTCGGCAAGGTCACCTTCGGCGCAGCCCCCGCGCCCCCGCCCACCGACACCGTCCGCCTCCGCCTCGCGAACAGCACGGCGTACGTGGACCTCCGCGGCCCCACGACCTGCGCCCTGATCACCCCCGCCGAGAAGCAGGCGATACACGACCGCCTCGGCCCCGACCCTCTCCGCGCGGACACCGACGCCGACCCGCAGGCGGCGTACCGGCGGATCTCCCGCAGCCGTACGACGATCGCCGCCCTCCTGATGGACCAGAAGGTCATCGCGGGCGTGGGCAACGTCTACCGCGCCGAGGTCCTCTTCCGGCACCGCATCGACCCGTACCGCGCCGGCAGGGACATCACCCCCGCCGAGTGGGACGCGATCTGGACCGACCTCGTCGGTCTCATGCGCGAGGGCGTCCGCAACAACCGCATCGACACCGTCCGACCCGAGCACACCCCGGAGGCGATGGGCCGCCCCCCGCGCGTCGACGACCACGGCGGCGAGGTCTACGTGTACCGCAGAGCCAACCTGCCCTGTCACCTCTGCGGCGGCGAGATCCGCACCGCCGATCTCGCCGCCCGCAACCTCTTCTGGTGCCCGACCTGCCAGAAACCCTGACAACTCAGGCAGCAGGGTCTCAGAAGCCGTGCGGCAGCCAGGGCGCCACGACCGACCCGAACGCCACTGACGCCTCCGCCAGCGCCCCCTGCCGCAGCTCCCGCACCAGCCCGGCCCCGGCCAGCGAGGCGAGGCTCACCCCGCCGAGGTAGGCCGCCCCCAACTCCCGTACGGACAGTGCGAGATCGGCCGGGTCCGTCGTACGCGTGCACGACCCGCCCTTGGCGTCTCCGCTGAGCCGCCAACGCCCGGCGTTCCAGGGGCAGAAGGCGTCCTCGACCTCCAACACCACGTCCACCGGCGTCTGGTAGGTCCGCGCCTCCAGTGCCGCCCCGACGTCCACCAGCCGTACGTGCAGCGCGTCCCGCACCAGCGGCGAGCAGCGCCGGATGTCCGAGACGAGGTACTGCCAGGCCTCGTCCACCGGCCGCCGCCGGATGTCGATCCGCGAGGTCAGGTCGAGGTCGAACAGGAACCGCCACAGCGCGCCGTGCCCGGCCGGGTCCAGCGCCTCCAGGTCGGAGACGACCACGGTGCCCTTCGGCCCCGTCGCGTCCCAGTCCGCCTTGACGCGATAGCGGACGAACCCCACGACCTCCCCGTCCCGCTCCGCGACCACGCACTGAAGCGGCGAGGCGCCGTCGCGGGTGCTCTCCGGGTCAAGGAGCCACAGCCGCTCCCAGCCGGGGATCCGGGCGACCATCCCGGGCCGCCGCGGCACCAGCCGGGTGTACACCGCCTCGCACGCGTCGAGCACGTCGGCAGGCGCCGCGTACCGCAGCCGTACGTCGTCCGTGCCGGGCGGCACCGCGAGGCGGACCCGGGCGGTGTCGATGTCGGCGTTGAGCTGGTAGGTGCCGACGCCGTAGCCGAACCGGCCGTAGATCACCGGCTCGGAGGCGGTCAGCACGGCCAGCGGTTCGCCCCAGGAGCGCACGTCGTCCAGCTGGCGCCGCATCATGGAGGTCAGCACCCCGCGCCGTCGGTGCGTGGCCGCCACGCTCACCATGGTCACGCCCGCGGCGGGCACCGAGGCGCCGCCCGGCACGGTCACCCGGAAGCTGAACGCACCCGCCGTCCCCACGCACTGCCCGTCGTCCCAGACGCCGATGGAGCGGTCGATCTCGGTGAGTTCACGGAACACCTCCCGTTCCTCGGCAGGCTCCGGGATCCCGCCGAAGGCGCGGAGCAGGTTGTCGTACCACTCGTCCCAGTCGTCCCGTCGAAGCACCCGCAAGTCAGTCCCCATGTCCCATGCCTACCAGTGCCGCGCGGGCAGGAGCGAGGGAATTTCGGCTTGGTTGCGGCGCGGCGGCCTCCGGTGAAGTTCACTGTGAAGTTGAACCACCGACGGGGGACAAGTGGGACCTCCCGTGCCAAGCAGCCGGTTCGATGGATAGGGTCCCGAACTAATGGCAGGACGAGAGCGGCGCGCGGCAGCCGAGACGTTCACGGCCCGGTTGAAGATGCAGTGGCACCGGGCCCGCGTCGGGCTGCGCAGAAGCGCCGTGGACTACTTCCGCGGCGACGGCTCGGACTGGGTCGCGCTCGCCGGTCTGCTCCTGACTGTGCCCCTGATCGCGTCCGTCACTCTCATGAACTCCGTGTGGTGCTCCCCGGCCGCGCTGGTCCTGCCGATCGTCGCGGGCGGCCTGCTGCTGCGCCCGGCGAGCCTGCTGGGCCTGTACGCGGCGGCGGCGACCGCGCTGATCGTGGAGTCGGTGCAGCTGGGGCCGTACACCGAGGGGCCGTCCCGGGTCACGCCCGGTGTGGTCCTGGTCGTGGCCGCCTGCGGTTTCTTCGGTCTGCTCATCGCCCAGTTCCGCAGCCGGGTCGGCGTGCCCTGGCGGCGCGGCGGCACCATGCTGTTCGACCTGCGCGAACGCATCCGGGTGCAGAGCAAGTTGCCGACCCTGCCGCAGGGTTGGCACCGCGAGATGGCGCTGCGGCCCGCGGGTGGCCAGTCGTTCTCCGGCGACTTCGTGGTCGCGGCCCGGACCAACGGCGGCCGGACCCTGGAGGTCGTCCTGACCGACGTGTCCGGGAAGGGCATGGACGCGGGATCGCGCGCCCTGCTGCTGTCGGGCGCCTTCGGCGGACTGCTGGGCTCCCTGCCCCCGCACGCCTTCCTGCCCGCCGCCAACGGCTATCTGCTCCGCCAGGACTGGGACGAGGGCTTCGCGACCTCGATCCACCTGGTGCTCGACCTGGACTCCGGCGACTACGAGCTCTACTCGGCCGGACATCCGCCGGGCCTCCAGCTCAGCGCGGGCAGCGGGCGCTGGGAGGAGAAGGCCGCGGAAGGGCCCCTCCTCGGCGTGTACGACGGCGCCCAGTTCGACCCCGTGAAGGGCTCGCTGCGCCCCGGCGACGTCCTGATGCTGTTCACCGACGGCCTGGTGGAGACGTCCGACCGGGACATCGTGGAGGGCATCGACCGCCTTACCGGGGAGGCCGACCGGTATGTGGCGGGCGGTTTCCACGGCGCCGCCTGGCACCTGATCGAGGCGGTGGCGAAGGACGTCAACGACGACCGGGCACTGCTGCTGATCTCCCGTGAGGGGCCGACGGCAGCGGGGGCACCGCGGTAGGTCCTGGGCGGCGGGGTCCTCGGGCTCCGGCGGGATTCCTCGCGCTCCGGGGTTTCCCCGTGCCCCGGAGGGGATTCCGGGTGTGGTGGGGGCCGCCACCGCTCGCCGGACGGCGTCAGGCACGGGGAGGGGGAGCGGGGCAGGGCGACGCGTGCACCACAACTCCCGCCGCCTCCCTGGGGATTCGGCCCAGCCCTCCGCGCCGCCGGGCGCGCCCATCGTGCCGTGCTTCCCCGTCGCCGCCCGCTCCGTCGCCGTTCTCCCCGCCCCCGCGGCACCGCGCCGGGCCACACTGGACGGGTGAACCGACTGACGCTCGCCGAAGTAGAGGACACCGCCCGCGCCGCCCACGCGGACCAGACCGACAAGGCGGGACGGCCGTACGCCGAGCACCTACGGGCCGTCGCCGAGGGCGTGCGCGCGCGGGGCGGTGACGACGAGCAGATCGCGGCGGCCTGGCTGCACGACTCCGTCGAGGACGACGCCCTCTCCGCGCGCTGGCTGGAGGAGGCCGCTCTGAGCCGCCGTACCAAGGACATCGTGCTCGCCGTCACCAAGCGGGCCGGAGAGCCGCCCGAGGCGTACGCCGGGCGCATCCTCGCGACCCCGGGCGCGCTGCTGGTGAAGGAGGCCGACCTGGCCCACAACGCGGACCCGGCCCGCCTCGCCGTCCTCGACGAGGACACACGGCGACGACTGACCGAGAAGTACGCACGGATGCGCGCGCTCCTCGGTCTGAGCGGGAAATCGGGCTAGGCGCGCCCTGCTCGACCGGCTCCGCGACTCCGGGCAGGCGCCCTCCTCGACCGGCTCCGGGACTCCGGGCAGGCGCCCTCCTCGGCCGAGTCCGGGACTCCGGGCGGGCGCCCTCCTCGACCGGCTCCGGGACTCCGGGCAGGCGCCCTTCTCGGCCGAGTCCGGGACTCCGGGCAGGCGCCCTCCTCGACCGGCTCCGGGACTCCGGGCAGGCGCCCTCCTCGGCCGAGTCCGGGACTCCGGGCAGGCGCCCTCCTTGGCCCGGCCCGTGGTTCCGGCTAGGCGTCGACCCGCTCCCGAGGTGCCGCCCGCTGCTCGGGCACCCGCGCGACCTCGGCCGTCTCCCGCCGGAACGCCCAGTTCATGTCGGGTTCCATGACGCACCGGAAGACCCGGCGCACCGGCGCGGTGCACAGGAGGGTGACGGCGACGGCGGCGAGAGCGCTCACGAAGAGCTCGCCGGCCGGCCGGTGCAGCCAGGCGTGGTCGAACCAGCCCGCGAAACCGGCCCCCTTGATCAGGAAGCCGTGCAGCAGATAGCCGTACAGCGTGCCGGCGCCGAGCGTGGTGAACCACATGCTGCGGCCCGGTACCCAGGCGAAGAAGCAGGCCGTCAGCAGCAGCGAACTGCCGAACATGGCCAGCACCATGAGCGGGCCGGTCCACCAGGGCGCGCCCATCTCCTGGGCGGCGTTGCGGTGGTAGAACCACTCGGTGTTCATGCGCGGCACCGCCCACCAGCCGACGGCGAGCGCGGCCGCGAACACCGGCACCGCGGCGATCCGCACCGAGCGCCTGCGCACCATCCGGAAGTGCTCCGGCTTCATGACCAGGCCCAGCACGAAGTACGGCAGGAACTGGAGCACCCGCTGGAGGTCCAGGTCGTCGCCGATGTCCGGGGTCACGGAGGCGAGCATCGCGATGCCGAGCGCGAGCGGCAGCGGCCACCGCACCAGCTTCCAGATCGGCGTGGTCAGCCGCCAGACGAACAGCGCCACCAGGAACCAGGTCAGGAACCACGGGTCCAGGAGGCTGATCTCCATGCCGGGGTCGTGGTCGGCGTAGCGCTTGAAGAGGGAGTACGCCGTCTCGAAGACGATGTACGGCACCGCCACACCGGTGACGAGCCGCTTCAGCCGGTCCGGGCGCATGTCGAAACCGCGCGAGAAGAACCCGGAGATGACGATGAACGCCGGCATGTGGAACGAGTACACGACCGTGTACACGCCCTCCAGGATCCGGCTGTCGCCCTTGAGCGGCTCCCAGGAGTGCGCGACGGCCACCAGGACGATCGCCAGGTACTTGGCGTTGTCGAAGAAGGCGTCGCGTTGCTTGGCGGCTTGAGACATCTGAGGGACCCTAGCCCCCGCTGTGTGTTTCCGTGAAACCGGCTGTTTGGTCGCCCGTTGTTCACTTCTGAGGCGATGTCAACGCGCCTGCATTGTCTTGATTAATCCCTCTCAAATGCCCCATAACCCTCCCTGTTGCACCCATGTGCCGGTCCCTTGGATTCCTTGCGAACGGGATGTGCGGACACGGGGGTTGCGGACCGAAAGGAACCGGCCACGGGGTGTGGCGCGTGTATCGGCATGGCCAAACGTTGCCTCACCGGCCGCATATGCGGCCCGCGTTGGTGGCACGATGGTTCTGGCGGGGGTCGCGGGGTCGCGTCCCCGGGCCGGGAAGCGGACCGACCGAGGGTGTGATCAGTTGTGGCCATTTCGCTGTCAGTGGTGCTGCTGTTGGGGATCATCCTGGTGGTGTTGATGCGGGGAGGCTCCATCAAGGCCGGCCCCGCCATCGTCGCGGTGCTCTTCGGCTTCTTCCTCGCCTCGACCGGCATGGCCGACGACATCCAACGCTTCCTGGACTCGATAGCGGACACCATCAACTCGATCCAGTTCTAGACACGCCACAGGCCGTCGGCCCGGACCCTCGAGAGGGTCCGGGCCGACGGCCTGATCAGAGCGGGCGACGGGAATCGAACCCGCGTAGCTAGTTTGGAAGACTAGGGCTCTACCATTGAGCTACGCCCGCACAGCACACGCCATGGATCGCTCCCCGGCGGCACGCAAGCATCGTAGCGGGTCGTCACGCCTTGTCGCACATCCCTTCCGGTCGGACCCCCCTCGGCCGCGCTTCCGGTCGCTCGCACTTCCCGTCCGGCCCCCGCCGGCCGCGCTTCCGGCCGGACCCCCGCCCGCCGCGCCCGACGAGTGACTCCGCCGCCGTGCTCGCGAAATGCGGTAACCCCGCTGCCTGCGGCCATGTACCCTACGTGTCGCACCAGACGGGGTGTGGCGCAGCTTGGTAGCGCGTCCGCTTTGGGAGCGGAAGGCCGTGGGTTCAAATCCCGCCACCCCGACCACCTGCGCGATCACCGCGCGCGCACGCTCCAGTGATCGCCTTTGGGGCGTGTCGCCGCTGCCGTTACTATGCAAGCTGCACGCCCGTGTGTCTCTCCTACTAGAAGTCCTCCGGGCGGCTATCCGCCGGAGCCGTTCTGGCCCCGGCAGAATCCGAGAAGTCAGCCACAAGGAGACCGAACCGTGAAGAGCGCCGTGGAGACCCTGAACCCGACTCGGGTTCGGCTCAGCATCGAGGTGCCCTTCGAGGAGCTCAAGGACAGCCTCGACGCGGCGTACAAGAAGATCAACCAGCAGGTCACGGTGAAGGGCTTCCGGAAGGGCAAGATCCCGGCGCGCGTCATCGACCAGCGGTTCGGCCGCGGTGCGGTGCTGGAGGAGGCCGTCAACGACGCGCTTCCGAAGTTCTACACCGAGGCGGTCAACGAGGCCGAGATCGACGTCCTGGGCCAGCCCGAGGTCGACATCACCGAGCTGAAGGACGGCGAGACGCTGAACTTCACCGCCGAGGTCGACGTCCGCCCGACCATCGAGATCCCGGACTACTCCGGCATCGAGGTCGAGGTCGACGCGGTCGAGGTCACCGACGAGGACATCGAGAAGTCGGTCGAGCAGCTCCGTGAGCGCTTCGCCTCGACCTCCCCGGTCGAGCGGGCCGCCGAGGACGGCGACGTCGTCACCATCGACCTGGAGGCCAAGGTCGACGGCGAGGTGCTGGAGGACGGCGTCGCGAGCGGCGTCTCCTACACCATCGGCTCCGGCGAGCTCCTCGACGGCATCGACGACGCCGTGAAGGGCCTGGAGGCCGGTGGCGAGGCCACCTTCACCTCCGAGCTCAAGGGCGGCTCCGCGGCCGGCAAGGAGGCCGAGGTCACCGTCAAGGTCACCCAGGTCGCCGCCCGCGAACTGCCCGCGCTGGACGACGAGTTCGCGCAGCTCGCCTCCGAGTTCGACACCCTCGACGAGCTGAAGGCCGACAGCCGCAAGCGCCTCGAGAACATGAAGCAGTACGACCAGGCCACCCAGGCCCAGGAGCGCGTCCTGGAGAAGCTCCTGGAGCTCGTCGAGGTGCCCGTCCCCGAGAAGCTCCTCGAGGACGAGATCAACACCCGCAAGCACAACCTGGAGCACCACCAGCTCGGCCAGATGGGCCTCGACCTCGAGAAGTACCTCGAGATCCAGGGCAAGACGGCCGAGGAGTTCGACACCGAGACCAAGGACGCCGCGGTCAAGGGCATCAAGACGCAGTTCGTCCTCGACGAGCTCGTCAAGCGCGAGAAGCTGAACGTCAACCAGGAGGAGCTCACCGAGCACCTCATGCGGCGTGCGGCCTCCTCCGGCATGTCCCCCGACCAGTTCGCCCAGGCGGTCGTCGAGGGCGGCCAGGTTCCGCTGCTCGTCGGCGAGGTCGCCCGCGGCAAGGCCCTGGCCGTCGTGGTCGAGGCCGCCACGGTCAAGGACACCAACGGCGAGGTCATCGACCTGGACGACGACGAGGACGAGACGGCCGAGACCGTCCAGGCCGCCTCCGAGGAGACCCCGGCCGAGGACAAGGCCGAGGACAAGACCGAGGCCTGATCGCCTACGGCGCCTCGAAGGACGTACGACGGGCCCTGGGAGCATCCGCACCCAGGGCCCGTCGGCCTACCCGCCGTGGTCTCTACGCCCCCGGCGAACAGCCCTCCATCCGGGATTCCCCGAAGGGACCAGCGCGTTAGGGTCCCTTGATAGGGAAACGTAAGACGGCCCGGCGCCGTCGTAAGACGAGCAGGTGGATACGTGACGAATCTGATGCCCTCCGCCGCCGGCGAGCCTTCCATCGGCGGTGGCCTCGGCGACCATGTCTACAACCGGCTGCTCAACGAGCGGATCATCTTCCTCGGCCAGCCGGTCGACGACGACATCGCGAACAAGATCACCGCACAGCTGCTGCTCCTTGCCGCTGACCCGGAAAAGGACATCTACCTCTACATCAACAGCCCCGGCGGATCGATCACCGCGGGCATGGCGATCTACGACACCATGCAGTACATCAAGAACGACGTGGTGACCATCGCCATGGGCCTCGCGGCCTCCATGGGCCAGTTCCTGCTCAGCGCGGGCACGCCGGGCAAGCGCTTCGCGCTGCCGAACGCCGAGATCCTGATCCACCAGCCGTCCGCCGGCCTCGCCGGTTCGGCCTCGGACATCAAGATCCACGCCGAGCGGCTGCTGCACACCAAGAAGCGCATGGCCGAGCTCACCTCGCAGCACACCGGCCAGACGATCGAGCAGATCACCCGCGACTCGGACCGCGACCGCTGGTTCGACGCCTTCGAGGCCAAGGAGTACGGCCTCATCGACGACGTGATCGCCACGGCCGCCGGCATGCCGGGCGGCGGCGGCACCGGGGCCTGAGCCCCATGCGGGACCTGAGCCCCCCGCGGGGGCCCGGACGCCCCCGCACAGCCCCCAGCCGACCGTCACAGCCCCTAGGAGACAGACAGTGAACGACTTCCCCGGCAGCGGCCTCTACGCCCGCACCGAGGCCGAGTACACCGGCCCGCGGGCCGAGTCCCGGTACGTGATCCCCCGCTTCGTCGAGCGCACCTCGCAGGGCATCCGCGAGTACGACCCGTACGCGAAGCTCTTCGAGGAGCGCGTGATCTTCCTCGGCGTGCAGATCGACGACGCCTCCGCCAACGACGTCATGGCACAGCTGCTGTGCCTGGAGTCGATGGACCCCGACCGGGACATCTCGGTCTACATCAACAGCCCCGGCGGCTCCTTCACGGCGCTCACCGCGATCTACGACACCATGCAGTTCGTGAAGCCCGACATCCAGACGGTCTGCATGGGCCAGGCGGCCTCCGCCGCCGCGATCCTGCTGGCCGCCGGTACGCCGGGCAAGCGCATGGCGCTGCCGAACGCCCGCGTGCTGATCCACCAGCCCTACAGCGAGACCGGCCGCGGTCAGGTCTCCGACCTGGAGATCGCCGCCAACGAGATCCTCCGGATGCGTGCCCAGCTGGAAGACCTGCTGGCCAAGCACTCCACCACGCCGATCGAGAAGATCCGCGAGGACATCGAGCGCGACAAGATCCTCACGGCTGACGACGCCCTGGCGTACGGCCTGATCGACCAGATCATCTCCACCCGGAAGATGAACAACGCCGCTGTCCGCTAGGCGGACCCCGTAGGATATGCCGCCCCTTGGCACCGTGCACGTCGAAGTGAACCCTGCCAAGGGGGGCCCGAACGGGGGGCCCGGCAAGGTACCGTCGGACATAAGGCAGCACCAGGAGCCGCTGGACCTAGGCGTCTCCCAGGCGAAGGGGAAGCACACCGTGGCACGCATCGGTGACGGCGGCGATCTGCTCAAGTGCTCGTTCTGCGGCAAGAGCCAGAAGCAGGTCAAGAAGCTCATCGCAGGGCCTGGTGTGTACATCTGCGACGAGTGCATCGATCTCTGCAACGAGATCATCGAGGAGGAGCTCGCCGAGACGAGCGAGGTGCGCTGGGAGGAACTCCCCAAGCCCCGCGAGATCTTCGAGTTCCTCGAGGGCTACGTGGTGGGCCAGGACGCGGCCAAGAAGGCCCTCTCCGTGGCGGTGTACAACCACTACAAGCGCGTCCAGGCCGGCGAGAACGGCGGCGCGAGCGGCCGTGACGACGCGATCGAGCTCGCCAAGTCCAACATCCTCCTGCTGGGCCCCACGGGCTCCGGCAAGACGCTGCTGGCCCAGACCCTGGCCCGCATGCTGAACGTCCCGTTCGCCATCGCGGACGCGACCGCGCTCACCGAGGCGGGCTACGTCGGCGAGGACGTCGAGAACATCCTGCTGAAGCTGATCCAGGCGGCCGACTACGACGTCAAGAAGGCCGAGACCGGGATCATCTACATCGACGAGATCGACAAGGTCGCGCGGAAGAGTGAAAACCCGTCGATCACGCGTGACGTGAGCGGCGAGGGCGTGCAGCAGGCCCTGCTGAAGATCCTGGAGGGCACCACCGCCTCCGTGCCGCCGCAGGGCGGACGCAAGCACCCGCACCAGGAGTTCATCCAGATCGACACGACGAACGTCCTGTTCATCGTGGGCGGTGCCTTCGCCGGCCTGGAGAAGCTCATCGAGTCCCGCGCGGGCGCCAAGGGCATCGGCTTCGGGGCCACGATCCGCTCCAAGCGCGAGCTGGAGGCCAAGGACCAGTTCGAGGACGTCATGCCCGAGGACCTGGTCAAGTTCGGCATGATCCCCGAGTTCATCGGCCGCCTCCCCGTCATCACCAGCGTCCACAACCTGGACCGCGAGGCCCTCCTCCAGATCCTGGTCGAGCCGCGCAACGCGCTGGTCAAGCAGTACCAGCGCCTCTTCGAACTCGACGGCGTGGAGCTGGACTTCGAGCGCGAGGCGCTGGAGGCCATCGCCGACCAGGCCATCCTGCGCCAGACCGGCGCCCGCGGCCTGCGCGCCATCATGGAGGAAGTCCTCCAGGGCGTCATGTACGAGATCCCGTCCCGCAAGGACGTGGCCCGCGTCGTCATCACCGCCGACGTCGTCCACTCCAACGTCAACCCGACGCTCATCCCGAGGGACGCCCGCGGGCGGGGTTCGGGCGAGCAGAAGACCGCCTAGTCGGCGCGGACTTGCGAAGGGGCCCCGGTCGACCGACCGGGGCCCCTTCCGTGTTGCGGGTGGCGCGTCAGGCCTTGACGCGAACTTCCTTGCGGAGCTTGGCCGTCATGTCGGCCGCGCTCGTGAGGTCCGCCGACTTGCCGGCCATGGCGTCCGCCATGTCGACCGGGATGACCACGCCCAGGGTGCTGTGGTCGCCCCAGATGCACACCGGCATGCTGATCGAGCTCGGACCCGAGCCGGAGTCGTCGCTGACCTTCGTCTCCTGGCACTTGAGGACCGCGCCGTCGAGACCGGCCGGCGTGTACGCCTTCGGGGTGCCGACGGCGTGGCCCTCGGAGGCCTCGTCGGAGCCCTTCTTCATCTCGGTGAACATCGCGTCCACGACCTTCTCCGGGTCGTCGATGTCGCCGTACACGCCCATGAAGTTGACCATCTTCATGTTCTGGTAGTCGGTCACGTCGCCGGACTGGTAGGTGGCGTTGACGTCCTTGGCGTTCTTCACGCCGTGCTTCTCTGCGTCCTTCACGTCGTCCGCGCTGAAGCCGCCCCCGCCGGAGCCCGCGGCCTTCTTGTAGTCGGTGAGGACGGTCGCCGGCGTGGTCAGGGTGTGCGCGCCGTCGTCCGCGATGTCCGAGCCGCCGCTGCCGCTGCCGCCGATCACGAGGTACGCGCCGACCGCGATCGCGGCCACGACCGCCACCGCGCCGAGGGCGATGCCGATCTTCTTGCCGTTGCCGCCGCCGGGCGGCGGGGGCTGGGGGGCACCGTAAGGGGCCTGGCCGTACGGCGGCTGCTGGCCGTAAGGGGCCTGCTGTCCGTACGGCTGCTGGCCGTAGGGGGCCTGGGGCTGGCCGTACGGCGGGGTCTGCGGTGCGGCACCGCCCTGCTGCGGCTGCTGCGGGTAGCCGTACCCGGGCTGCGGCGGGGTCTGCGAGGGCTGCTGCGGGGGGTAGCCGTAGCCGGGCTGGGGCGCCTGCGGCGGCTGGCCGTAGGGGCCCGGCTGGCCGTACGGCCCGGGCTGCGGCGGCTGCCCCGGCTGCTGGGGCTGCCCGTACGGGCCCGGCTGGTTGTGGCTCATCTCTGGGTTCCCCTCCAGATGCTTATGTGTTCCTCACATCCTGGCCCAGGCCATGTCGGTGCAGGCCATCGGGGGCCCCACCGTTACAGAACAAACGCGTTTCGGGACACGCCCGGGACACCCCTAAACTGACCCCGTGACCGAGAACGCTCAGCAGCAGCCCACAGCGCCCCACACCGAACTGCCGACCCAGTACGCGCCGGCCGATGTAGAGGGGACGCTGTACGAGCGCTGGGTAGAGCGTGGTTACTTCGCCGCCGACGCGAAGAGCGACAAGCCGCCGTACACCATCGTCATCCCGCCGCCGAACGTCACCGGCAGCCTGCACCTCGGGCACGCCTTCCAGCACACCCTCATGGACGCCCTCACGCGCCGCAAGCGCATGCAGGGCTACGAGGCGCTGTGGCTGCCCGGCATGGACCACGCCGGCATCGCCACCCAGAACAAGGTCGAGCAGCAGCTCGCCGAGGAGGGCAAGTCCCGGCACGACCTGGGGCGCGAGGAGTTCGTCGAGCGCGTCTGGCAGTGGAAGGAGGAGTACGGCGGCCGGATCCTCGGCCAGATGCGCCGGCTCGGTGACGGCGTCGACTGGGACCGCGAGCGGTTCACCATGGACGAGGGCCTCTCCAAGGCCGTCCTCACCATCTTCAAGCGGCTGTACGAAGACGAGCTGATCTACCGAGCCGAGCGCATCATCAACTGGTGTCCGCGCTGTCTGACGGCCATCTCGGACATCGAGGTGGAATACCAGGAGGACGCGGGCGAGTTGGTCTCGATCCGCTATGGCGAGGGCGAGGACAGCGTCGTCGTCGCGACCACCCGCGCGGAGACGATGCTCGGTGACACCGCGGTCGCCGTCCACCCCGACGACGAGCGCTACCGGCATCTTATCGGCAGGCAGATCAAGCTCCCGCTGACCGACCGCACCATTCCGGTCGTCGCCGACACCCACGTCGACCCCGAGTTCGGCACCGGCGCGGTCAAGGTGACCCCGGCGCACGACCCGAACGACTTCGAGATCGGCCGCCGCCACGACCTGCCGTCCCTGACGATCATGGACGAGCACGGCGTGATCACCGTCCACGGCCCGTTCCTCGGCCTGGACCGCTTCGAGGCCCGCTCGGCCGTCGTCGGCGCCCTCAAGGAGCAGGGCCGCATCGTCGCCGAGAAGCGCCCCTACATGCACTCCGTCGGCCACTGCTCGCGCTGCAAGACCACGGTCGAGCCGCGCCTGTCCATGCAGTGGTGGGTAAAGGTCGGCCCGCTCGCCAAGGCCGCCGGCGACGCGGTCCGCGACGGTCGCGTCAAGATCCACCCCGAGGACATGTCGAAGCGCTACTTCGACTGGGTCGACAACATGCACGACTGGTGCATCTCGCGCCAGCTGTGGTGGGGCCACCGCATCCCGATCTGGTACGGCCCCGACGGCGAGGTCGTCTGCGTCGGACCGGACGAGGAGCCGCCGGGCACCGAGGCCGAGGGCTGGACCCAGGACTCCGACGTCCTGGACACCTGGTTCTCCTCCGGCCTGTGGCCCTTCTCCACCCTGGGCTGGCCCGAACAGACCGAGGACCTGCGGAAGTTCTACCCGACCGACGTCCTGCTGACCGGCCACGACATCATCTTCTTCTGGGTCGCCCGGATGATGATGTTCGGCCTCTACGCCATGGACGGCCAGGCCCCGTTCCACACCATCGCGCTGACCGGCCTGGTCCGCGACGAGTTCGGCAAGAAGATGTCGAAGTCGAACCCCAACGCGGTCGACCCGCTGGTCTGGATGGACGCCTACGGCTCCGACGCCGTCCGTTTCACCCTCGCCAACGGCGCCAACCCGGGCGCGGACGTGCCGATCGGCGAGGACTGGGTCAAGGCCTCCCGGAACTTCACCAACAAGATCTGGAACGCCACCCGCTTCGCCCTGATGAACGGCGCCACCATCGAGGGCCCGCTCCCGGACGCCTCCGAGATGTCGGCGACGGACCGCTGGATCCTCTCCCGCCTGAACACCACGGTCGCCCAGGTCGACGCGTACTACGACGACTACCAGTTCGCCAAGCTCGCCGACGCGCTCTACCACTTCGCGTGGGACGAGGTCTTCGACTGGTACGTCGAGCTGTCCAAGACCACGTTCTTCGCGGGCGGCGAGCCGGCCAAGGTCTCCGGCCGGGTCCTCGGCGAGGTCCTGGACGTGATGCTGCGCCTCCTGCACCCGGTCATCCCGTTCGTCACGGACGCCCTGTGGACCACCCTGACCGGCGGCGAGTCCCTGGTCATCGGCGAGTGGCCGGCCGACAGCGGCTTCCGCGACCAGGCCGCCGAGCAGGAGATCGAGCTGGTCCAGCGGGTCATCACCGAGGTCCGCCGCTTCCGCAAGGACCAGGGCCTCAAGGACGGCCAGAAGGTCCCGGCCCGCCTGGACCTGACCGGCACCGCGCTCGCCTCCCACGAGGCCGCCATCCGCCAGCTCCTGCGCCTCCAGCCGGAGGGCGAGGGCTTCGCGGCCACGGCCACCCTCCCGGTCGCCGGTGCCACGGTCGCCCTGGACCTCTCCGGCACGATCGACGTGGCGGCCGAGCGCAAGCGCCTCGCGAAGGACCTCGCGGCGGCCGAGAAGGAGCGCCAGCAGGCGGAGGCCAAGCTGGGCAACGAGGCCTTCCTGGCGAAGGCCCCGGACAACGTGGTGGACAAGATCCGCGGCCGCCTGGCCAAGGCGGACGAGGACATCAAGAGGATCCAGGCCCAGCTGGAAAACCTGCCCCAGCAGTAGGACACCTTGAGGGGCGCGGGGAACTGCGCGACCAGCCACAACGTTCCCCGCGCCCGCCAGTGAGGACCGGCCACCCCCTTCCTCACGCGCAGCCCTAAACTGACCGTGTGAGTGAAATCGACCCCTTCGACGAGATCGTGGCAGCCGAGACCGACCGGGACCCGGATCTCGCGGTCATCGAGGCCGGCAGCCGCACCCTGCGCACCCAGGGCGCCCCGCCGGAGGCAGACGTCCCCGCGCGCCCCGCGGACCCCGAGGTCGACAAGGCCCTGCGCGAGGTCGAGGCGGACCTGGCCACCCGCTGGGGCGAGACCAAGCTGGAGCCGAGCGTCAGCCGTATCGCCGCCCTGATGGACCTCCTCGGCGAGCCGCAGCGGTCGTACCCCTCGATCCACATCACCGGCACCAACGGCAAGACCTCCACCGCCCGCATGATCGAGGCCCTTCTCGGCGCCTTCGAGCTGCGCACGGGCCGCTACACCAGCCCCCACGTCCAGTCGATCACCGAGCGCATCAGCCTGGACGGCGCCCCGATCTCCGCCGAGCGGTTCATCGAGACCTACCAGGACATCAAGCCGTACGTCGAGATGGTCGACGCCGCCCAGGAGTACCGGCTGTCGTTCTTCGAGGTGCTGACCGGCATGGCGTACGCCGCCTTCGCGGACGCCCCCGTGGACGTGGCCGTCGTCGAGGTCGGCATGGGCGGCTCCTGGGACGCGACCAACGTCATCGACGGCGATGTCGCGGTCGTGACCCCCATCGACCTGGACCACACCGACCGGCTCGGCGAGACCCCCGGGGAGATCGCCGTCGAGAAGGCCGGGATCATCAAGCAGGACGCGACCGTCATCCTGGCCCAGCAGCCGGTCGACGCGGCGCAGGTGCTGCTGAAGAAGGCCGTGGAGGTCGACGCGACCGTCGCGCGCGAGGGCCTGGAATTCGGGGTCGTGTCCCGGCAGGTCGCCGTCGGCGGCCAGCTGCTGACCCTGCGGGGCCTGGGCGGCGAGTACGAAGAGGTCTACCTCCCGCTGCACGGCCCCTACCAGGCGCACAACGCGGCCGTGGCGCTCGCCGCCGTCGAGGCGTTCTTCGGCGTCGGCGCCCAGCGCCCCGACCCCCTCGACATCGACACCGTCCGCAAGGCGTTCGCCGCGGTGTCCTCGCCGGGCCGGCTCGAGGTCGTACGGCGGTCCCCGACCGTCGTCCTGGACGCCGCGCACAACCCCGCGGGCGCCCGTGCCACCGCGGAGGCGGTCGGTGAGGCCTTCGACTTCAGCCGGCTGATCGGCGTGGTCGGCGCGAGCGGGGAGAAGGACGTGCGGGGGCTCCTGGAGGCCTTCGAGCCGATCTTCGCCGAGATCGTCGTCACCCAGAACTCCAGCCACCGGGCGATGGACGCCGACGAGCTCGCCGCGATCGCCGTCGAGGTGTTCGGCGAGGAGCGGGTCCAGGTCGAGCCGCGGCTGCCGGACGCGCTGGAGGAGGCGATCACGCTGGCCGAGGAGGACGGCGAGTTCGCGGGCGGCGGTGTGCTCGTCACCGGGTCGGTCATCACGGTCGGCGAGGCCCGGCTGCTGCTCGGAAGGGGCTGAGCCGCGCCATGCGTACGCTCTGTGCATCGACCCTGATCGGCGAGTTCTTCGTCATCGGCTTCGCCGGACTGGTCGCGATGAAGGACCCGGATCTCGCGACCTCCACGGTGTGGACGGTCAGCGGCATCGCCATGTTCCTGTGCCTCGCGCTGTGCGGCATGGTCACCCGGCCCGGCGGCATCGCCCTCGGCTGGGCCCTCCAGATCGCCCTGATCGCCTCGGGCTTCGTGCTGCCGGCCATGTTCGTCATGGGCGTGCTGTTCGCGCTGCTGTGGTGGGCGTCCGTGCACTACGGCCGGAAGATCGACGAGGCGAAGGCGCGGTTCGCCGCCCAGGCCGCGCAGGCCGACCCCTCTACACCTGACGCTGTGTGACCGGCGAGCCGACACGCCCTGTAATCTCGTCCCACCGCACATGCCAGCAGCCAAGGAGTCCCTCGTGAGCCAGCGCACCCTCGTCCTCCTCAAGCCCGACGCCGTCCGTCGTGGCCTGACCGGCGAGATCATCAGCCGTATCGAGCGCAAGGCCGGCTGGACGATCACGGCGCTGGAGCTGCGGACCCTCGACCAGGACACGCTGGAGCAGCACTACGGCGAGCACAAGGGCAAGCCCTTCTACGAGCCGCTGGTGGAGTTCATGGCCTCCGGTCCGGTCGTCGCGCTGATCGTCGAGGGCGAGCGGGTCATCGAGGGCGTACGCCAGCTGGCCGGCCCCACCGACCCGATCGCCGCCGCGCCCGGCTCCATCCGTGGCGACTTCGGTGTGATCGTGCGGGAGAACCTGATCCACGCGAGTGACTCCGTCGAGTCGGCCGAGCGTGAGGTGAAGGTGTTCTTCCCGGACCGCGGCTAGCCTGTACGGATTTTTCGTGGACATTTCTGACGAGACGTCAGCCGGCTTCCGCGCCTGACCTGGGACGGCCGATCCTTTTCGGCCGTCCCTTGGCATATGCGCGCCGATCGGGGGAACGCATGCCCCCTATGGACCGTCTCCACAAGCGGGGCGGCTCCACATCTGCTGACAATGGCGAAGACCCTCGCGCAGTGTTCGTGCAGGCGCGTCTACGATGGAAGCCTTCACGTCACAGCACCCACTTCGCCGACCTGAAAAGCCCTCAAAAGCTCCCGGGAAGGCCAGACGAATCCTGATGGGGAACTCAATGTCGTTCATCGGCCGTGACATGGCTGTCGACCTCGGGACCGCCAACACGCTGGTGTACGTCAGGGGTCGCGGGATCGTACTCAACGAGCCGTCCGTCGTCGCGATCAACACGAACACCGGTGGAATTCTGGCAGTCGGTGCCGAGGCCAAGAAGATGATCGGGCGGACCCCCGGCAACATCGTGGCCGTGCGTCCGCTGAAGGACGGCGTGATCGCCGACTTCGAGATCACCGAGCGGATGCTCCGCTACTTCATCCTGAAGATCCACAAGCGGCGGTATCTCGCCAGGCCGCGCGTCGTCGTGTGCGTCCCCTCGGGCATCACCGGCGTCGAGCGCCGCGCCGTCATCGAGGCGTCGTCCCAGGCCGGCGCACGCCAGGTGCACATCATCGAGGAGCCCATGGCGGCCGCCATCGGCTCCGGCCTGCCGGTCCACGAGGCCACGGGCAACATGGTGGTGGACATCGGCGGCGGCACCACGGAGGTCGCGGTCATCTCCCTCGGCGGCATCGTCACCGCGCAGTCCATCCGCGTCGCGGGCGACGAGCTGGACAACGCGATCATCCAGCACATCAAGAAGGAGTACTCCCTCCTGCTGGGTGAGCGGACGGCCGAGCAGATCAAGATCACGATCGGTTCGGCGTACGACCTCGACGCTGACGAGCACACCGAAATCCGCGGCCGGGACCTCGTCTCCGGACTGCCCAAGACCGTCGTCATCTCGGCCGCCGAGGTCCGCAAGGCGATCGAGGAACCCGTCAACGCCATCGTCGACGCCGTCAAGACGACCCTCGACAAGTGCCCGCCGGAGCTCTCCGGCGACATCATGGACCGCGGAATCGTTCTGACCGGCGGCGGAGCCCTGCTGCGCGGCCTGGACGAGCGGCTGCGCCGGGAGACCGGCATGCCGATCCACATCGCCGAGGACCCGCTGGACAGCGTGGCGCTCGGCTCCGGCAAGTGCGTCGAGGAGTTCGAGGCACTCCAGCAGGTGCTGGACGCCCAGCCGCGCAGATGACGTAACTCTTCGATTCCGCCGTACGAGATGATCTCCTCTCGTGCGGCGGATCGTTGATATCGAGGCATAAGCTCCCATAAACGCAACTTCAATGAGAAGGGCACGGCCGCCGCACGTGAGGGACACACGAGAGAGCCGGCTGCTCCTGGTGCTGCTGATCGCCGTCGCGTTCGCGCTGATCACGGTCGACATCCGCGGCGGGGAGGACTCACCGGTCGACGGTGCCCGCCAGGCCGCGGCCGCCGTGTTCGGCCCGGTCGAGGACGGTGTGTCGTCCGCGGTGAACCCGGTCGGCAACGCGGTGTCGGCGATCCGCGACTCCGGCGAGCGGCACGACCGGCTCGCCGAGCTGGAGCAGGAGAACGCCGCCCTCAAGGCCAAGCTCGGCAGCGACGACCGCAACTCCAGCCGCCTCAAGCAGCTGAACAGGATGCTGAAGATCGCCGGCGACGGCCAGTACGGCATCAAGGGTGCCCAGGTCATCGCCATAGGGGCGGCCCAGGGCTTCTCCTGGACCATCACCGTGGACGTCGGCGCCCACGACGGCATCCAGCGCGACATGACCGTCCTCAACGGCGACGGCCTGGTCGGCCGCGTCACCACGGTCGGCCCCGACACCGCCACCGTGCTCCTCGCCAACGACCCCGACTTCACCGTCGGCACCCGCATGGAGGCCTCCGACGAGCTCGGCTTCGCCTCCGGACAGGGCGACCGCCCGCTGCGCGTCGAACTCCTCAACGGCAAGGCGGACGTGAAGAAGGGCGACCGCCTGGTCACCTTCGGCTCCCAGGCCGACAAGCCCTTCGTGCCCGGCGTGCCGGTCGGCGTGGTCTCCCGCGTCGACCCCTCCGGCGGCGACCTCACCCGCACCCTCTACGTCACCCCGTACGTCAGCTTCACCAAGCTCGACATCGTCGGCATCGTCGTCGAGGCCCCGAAGAAGGACCCGCGCGACACGGTGCTGCCCGCCAAGCCGAAACCGACGCCCACGCCGACCGTGACGGTCACCGTCACCCCGTCCGCCAACGCGCCGCTCGGCGGCGAGATCCAGCAAGAGCAGTAGGAGCTGTACCTGATGCGCGTCAACCGGATCCTGCTGTCGTCGGCCCTGATCGTCGTCGCCCTGGTCGTCCAGGTGAGCGTTCTCGCCCGCCTCCACCTCCCGGGCGCCGTCCCGGACCTGCTGCTCCTGACCGTGCTGGGCCTCGCCCTGGTCTACGGCCATGTCGGCGGCGCCCTCGTCGGCTTCGGCGCCGGCCTCCTCGCCGACCTCGCCCCGCCCGCCGACCACGCGGCCGGCCGGTACGCCCTCGTCCTGTGCGTGATCGGCTACCTCGCCGGACTCGCCAAGCCGGAGAACGGCCGCCTCAAGTCGGCCACCGGACCCATGGTCGTCGTGGTCGCCGCCGCCCTCGGCACCACCCTGCTCTACGCCGGGGTCGGTGCCCTGGTCGGCGACACCACCGCCCGGCATGTCGGCCTGCCCAGCCTGCTGTTCACCGCCGCCCTGTACGACCTGCTGCTCGCCCCGTTCGTCGTCCCCGGCATCATGGCGCTCGCCCGCAAGGCCGAGAACGACCCGCTCGCCGAGACGAGCTCCGCGGCCAAGTCCGCGGACATCTCCTCCGGCTGGCTCTCCTCCGGCACCGGCCTCAAGATCGGCGGCCAGCGCGGGGGCCTGGGCGGCCTCAAGAACAAGGCACGCACCCGTACGGCCCGCGTGGGCCGCATCAAGGGAGTCAAGCGACTGTGACCCCATGGCAGTTGGCGGGCCCCGTTCACAGGTTCGCCGTATATGACACATACACACACTGAGAGGGGGCGGCAGCCGCAGTGACCAACATCCCCGAGACCGGGCGGACCCCACGGGTCCAGATCCGTCTCGTCGTCATCCAGATCCTCGTGCTGTCCCTCCTCGGCACCCTCGGCGGACGCCTCTGGTACCTCCAGATCCGCGAGGGCGACGCGTACGCCAAGGAGGCCTCCGGCAACCACGTCCAGCAGGTCGTCGAGCCCGCCGTGCGCGGCTCGATCCTGGACGCGCGCGGAGTGCCCCTCGCGGACAACGAGACCCGGCTCGTGGTCTCCGCCTCCCGCACCGACCTGCTGAAGATGCGGGACGACGGCAAGGCCGTCCTCACCAAGCTGGCCGGCGTCCTCGGCATGAAGCCCGCCGAGGTGATCCAGAAGGTCCGCCTCTGCGACGCCAGGACGCCCCAGCCCTGCTGGAACGGCTCGCCCTACCAGCCGATCCCCATCACCGACGAGGCCACCGCCAAGCAGGCCCTCCAGATCCGCGAGCGCGCCGAGGACTTCCCCGGCATCACCGCCGAGCCGCAGGCCGTGCGCCGCTACGCCGCCCCCGGCAAGGCCAACACCGCCCAGGTCCTCGGCTACCTCTCCCCGGTCACCGACGAGGAGATCACCAAGGCCCAGGACACCGACTCGCCCTACCTGCGCTCCGACCAGGTGGGCCGCTCGGGCCTCGAGCGCCAGTACGACAAGGAACTGCGCGGCAAGGCCGGTGTCACCCGCTACGAGGTCGACAACCTCGGCCGGGTCATCGGCCAGGCCGAGGCCGACGAGGCCCAGCCCGGCGCCAACCTCGTCACCAGCATCGACGCCCGGGTCCAGCGGGTCGCCGAGTACGAGCTGCACCAGGCGATGAAGATCGCCCGCCAGCAGTTCGACAAGATCACCGGCGAGAACTACAAGGCCGACTCGGGCGCCGTCGTCGTGATGGAGGCCAAGACCGGCCGGATCGTCGCGATGGCGTCCGCCCCGACCTACGACCCGAACGTCTGGGTCGGCGGCATCTCCGCCAAGGACTACAAGAACCTCACCAGCAAGAACTCCGACTATCCGCTGCTCAACAGGGCCATACAGGGTCAGTCCGCGCCCGGTTCGACGTTCAAGGTGGTCTCCACGGCCGCCGCGGTCGAGGCCGGCTACGAGTGGGACGGCGGCTACCCCTGCACCAGCTCGTACTCGGTGGGCGGCCAGGTCTTCAAGAACTTCGAGGGCGAGAGCTTCGGCCCCATCTCCCTCGGCCGCGCCCTGGAGGTCTCCTGCGACACCGTCTTCTACGGTCTCGCCGACCGGGAGTGGAAGAAGGACGGCGGCATCAACCCCAAGAAGGGCGAGCCGAAGGACTACTTCTACAAGGCCGCCCACCAGTTCGGCCTCGGCAAGGAGACCGGCATCGACCTCCCCAACGAGGTCACCGGCCGCGTCCCCGACCGCCAGTGGAAGGAGTCGTACTGGAAGGCCAACAAGGACGCGTGGTGCAAGACCGGCAAGAAGGACGGCAGCTACGTCGAGAAGATCGCGTACGAGAACTGCCTCGAAGGCAACAAGATGCGCGAGGGTGACTCCATCAACTACTCCATCGGTCAGGGCGACACCCTCGTCACCCCGATCCAGGAGGCCAGGATCTACGGAGCGCTCGCCAACGGCGGCACCATGTACCAGCCGAGCATCGGCAAGGCGATCATCAGCGCCGACGGCAAGACGGTCCAGGAGATCAAGCCCAAGGCGACCGGCCGGCTTCCGGTCAGCAAGGCCACCCTCAAGGGCATGGACGCCGCCCTGGAAGGCGTCGTCACCCGCGGTACGGCCGCCTGGAAGTTCGGCGGCTGGCCGCAGGACAAGATCCCGCTGCACGCCAAGACCGGCACCGCCGAGGTCTACGGCAAGCAGACCACGTCCTGGCTGGCCACGTACTCCAAGGACTACACGGTCGTCATGACGATCGCCCAGGCCGGTACCGGCTCCGGCGCCTCGGGTGAGGCCGTGCGCCACATCTACAACGCCCTGTACGGCGTCGCGGCCGACGGCACGATCGACAAGAAGAACGCGCTCCTGCCGAGCCCGCAGACCAGCCTGCCGAAGATCCGGACCGACGGGACCATCAAGTCCCCGAAGATCGCCAAGGACCCGGCCAAGGACCAGCGGGTGAGCCAGGAGGGCGCGCCCGAGCCGGACGAGTCCCAGCCGGCCGCGACCGTGAACACCGCGACGGGCGGGAACCGTCTCACCCGTCGCCGGCGCCGTGCGCGCGGAAACCGGAGGATGCTCACATGACCGGGGCGAACAGCTTCCAGGTCTCCGGGTACGGCCCCGAACGCGCGGGCTGGACCCGGCTGCTGGCCCGTGACTCGCTCGCCCGCCGGCTCGACTGGCCGATACTGTTCTCGGCCCTCGCGCTGTCGATGATCGGCTCGCTCCTGGTTTTCTCGGCGACCCGCAACCGCACCGAGATCAACCAGGGCGACCCTTACTACTTCCTGATCCGGCACCTCATGAACACCGGCATCGGGTTCGCCCTGATGATCGGCGTGGTGTGGGTCGGCCACCGCACCCTGCGCACCGCCGTGCCCCTGCTGTACGGCGCCTCGGTCTTCCTCATCCTGCTGGTGCTCACCCCGCTGGGCTCCACGGTCAACGGCGCGCACTCCTGGATCGTGCTCGGCGGCGGCTTCTCGCTCCAGCCCTCGGAGTTCGTGAAGATCACGATCATCCTGGGTATGGCGATGCTGCTCGCGGCCCGGGTCGACGCGGGCGACAAGCCCTACCCCGACCACCGCACGGTCCTCCAGGCCCTCGGCCTCGCCGCCATCCCGATGCTGATCGTGATGCTCATGCCCGACCTCGGGTCGGTCATGGTGATGGTCATCATCGTGCTCGGTCTGCTGCTCGCCTCCGGCGCCTCCAACCGCTGGGTGTTCGGCCTGCTCGGCGCGGGCACGCTCGGCGCGGTCGCGGTGTGGCAGCTGCACATCCTGGACGAGTACCAGATCGCCCGCTTCGCCGCCTTCGCCAACCCGAGCCTCGACCCGGCCGGCGTCGGCTACAACACCAACCAGGCCCGGATCGCGATCGGTTCCGGCGGTCTGACCGGCGCGGGCCTCTTCCACGGTTCGCAGACCACCGGCCAGTTCGTCCCCGAACAGCAGACCGACTTCGTCTTCACCGTCGCCGGTGAGGAACTGGGCTTCGTCGGCGCGGGCCTGATCATCGTCCTGCTCGGCGTCGTGCTGTGGCGGGCCTGCCGGATCGCCCGCGAGACGACCGAGCTGTACGGCACGATCGTGGCCGCCGGGATCGTCGCCTGGTTCGCCTTCCAGGCCTTCGAGAACATCGGCATGACCCTCGGCATCATGCCGGTCACCGGTCTGCCCCTGCCGTTCGTGTCGTACGGCGGATCATCGATGTTCGCGGTGTGGGTGGCGGTGGGGCTGTTGCAGTCGATCAGGGTGCAGCGGCCGATGTCGGCGTAGGGGGCGCCCGTCGGCGGTAGCCGGTGTGCCGCGGTGGGCGCCCGGTCGGCGGAGGCCGGTGTGCCGCGGTCGGCGGTGGCCGGTGTGCTCCGACCGGCGGCGGCCCCCTGCCATGACCGGCGTTCGACCACTAGATTCGGGTCATGGCGGACACAAAGCGGGAGATCGAGCGGAAGTACGAGTCCGACGACAGCGGGCTGCCGGACCTGACCGGAGTCGCCGGCGTCGAGGCCGTCGTCGACAAGGGCGTGGCGAGTCTGGACGCCACCTACTACGACACGGCCGACGAACGCCTGATGGCGTCCTCGATCACCCTGCGCCGCCGCACAGGCGGCTCGGACGCGGGCTGGCACCTCAAGCTCCCCGTCTCCGAGGGCGTCCGCGACGAGATCCGCGCCCCGCTCTCCGACACCCTCCCCGACGAACTCGCCGCCCTGGTCCGCTCCCGCACCCGGAACGTGGAGCTGCTGCCCGTCGTCCGGCTGCGTTCGGACCGCGATGTACGCCACCTCCTGGACGCGGACGGACAACTGCTCGCCGAGGTCAGCGTGGACGCCGTGCACGCCGAACGGCTCAGCGGCGGCGTCGGCGACACCCAGTGGACCGAGATCGAGGTGGAACTCGCCGACGACGGCGACCCTGCCTTCCTCGACAAGGTGGAGAAACGGCTGCGCAAGGCGGGCGTACGACGTTCCGCGTCCTCCTCGAAACTGGCCAGGGCCCTCGCCGAGACGGCACCGAAGAAGCAGACCGCCCGCCCCGGGGACCCCGTGACCGCCGGCGACCACGTCCTCGCGTACATCCGGGAACAGCGGGACGCGATCGTCGCCCTCGACCCCGCCGTCCGCCAGGACGCCGAGGACTCCGTGCACAGCATGCGCGTCGCCACCCGCCGGCTCCGCAGCACCCTCAAGTCGTACGGCAAGGTCCTGGACCGGGCCGTCACCGACCCGATCGGCGACGAGCTGAAGTGGCTCGCCGGCGAACTGGGCGTGGACCGCGACCGCGAGGTCCTGGCCGAACGGCTCTCCACGGCCCTCGACGAGGTGTCCGGGACGCTGGTCTCCGGACCCGTGGCCGAACGGCTGCGCGTCTGGGCGGGGGACAGCCCCGGCGGAGCGAGCGCCCGGCTGATCGGTGTCCTGGACTCGCACCGTCACCTCGCGCTGCTCGACGCTTTGGACGCGCTGATCGCCGACCCGCCGCTGCTGAAGGCCGCCGGGAAGAAGCCGCACAAGGTGATCGCCAAGGCCGTGACGAAGGACTTCAAGAAGGTGTCCAGGCTGGTCGGGCAGGCGCTGGAGCTGGAGCCCGGCACCGACCGCGACGTGGCGATCCACGAGGCCCGCAAGAAGACCAAGCGCACCCGCTACGCGGCCGAGGCGGCCCGCCCCGTTCTCGGCGAGCCCGCCAAGTCCATGGTCAAGTCCATGAAGTCGCTCCAGAACCTGCTCGGGGAGCACCAGGACAGCGTGATGGCCCGCGGCACCCTGCGCGAGCTCTCCGCGGTCGCCCACGCGGCGGGGGAGAGCGCCTTCACCTACGGGCTGCTGTACGGCCGTGAGGAGCAGCGGGCGGCGGCCGTGGAGGCCGAGCTGCCGGGGTTCTGGGACGGCGCGAAGGGCGCGGCGGACGGCCTCTGAGACAGGGGCGGACGCGCTCCGGATTCTCAGGGCGTACGGGGCTGGACCGCGTCTGGACCCTCGGGGCGTACGGGGGGTGCTCATCGCCGCGTTAGGCTAGATGGCCACCCCTGTCAGCCCATGGAAGTGCGAGATGTCAGCCGAAACCGCCGCGTCGGTGTTCCCGCAGCTCGAAGCGCTGCTCCCGCATGTGCAGAAGCCGATCCAGTACGTCGGCGGAGAGCTCAACTCGACCGTCAAGCCGTGGGAGTCCTGCGACGTCCGCTGGGCGCTCATGTACCCGGACGCCTACGAGGTCGGGCTGCCCAACCAGGGCGTCATGATCCTCTACGAGGTCCTGAACGAGCAGGAGGGCGTCCTCGCCGAGCGCACCTACAGCGTGTGGCCGGACCTGGAGGCCCTGATGCGGGAGCACCATGTCCCGCAGTTCACGGTGGACAGCCATCGCCCGGTGGGCGCCTTCGACGTGTTCGGCCTGTCCTTCTCCACGGAGCTGGGCTACACCAACATGCTCACCGCGCTGGACCTGGCGGGCATCCCCCTGGAGTCCAAGGACCGTACCCTCGACGACCCGATCGTCCTGGCCGGCGGCCACGCGGCGTTCAACCCCGAGCCGATCGCGGACTTCATCGACGCGGCGATCATCGGCGACGGCGAGCAGGCCGTGCTCGACATGACGAAGATCATCCGTGACTGGAAGGCGGAGGGCAGGCCGGGCGGCCGCGAGGAGGTCCTCTTCCGCCTCGCGAAGACCGGCTCGGTGTACATCCCGGCGTTCTACGATGTCGAGTACCTCCCCGACGGCCGTATCGCCCGAGTCGTACCGAACAAGTCGGGCGTCCCGTGGCGGGTCTCGAAGCACACGGTCATGGACCTCGACGAGTGGCCCTACCCCAAGCAGCCCCTGGTCCCGCTGGCCGAGACGGTCCATGAGCGCATGTCGGTGGAGATCTTCCGCGGCTGCACCCGCGGCTGCCGCTTCTGCCAGGCGGGCATGATCACCCGTCCGGTCCGCGAGCGCTCCATCACGGGCATCGGCGACATGGTGGAGAAGGGCCTGAAGGCGACGGGCTTCGAGGAGGTGGGCCTGCTCTCCCTGTCCTCGGCGGACCACTCGGAGATCGGCGACATCGCGAAGGGCCTGGCGGACCGGTACGAGGAGGACAAGATCGGTCTGTCCCTCCCTTCCACCCGCGTGGACGCCTTCAACGTGGACCTGGCGAACGAGCTGACGAGGAACGGCCGCAGGTCCGGCCTGACCTTCGCCCCCGAGGGCGGCTCCGAGCGCATGCGCAAGGTCATCAACAAGATGGTCTCGGAGGACGACCTCATCAGGACCGTCTCCACGGCGTACGGCAACGGCTGGCGCCAGGTGAAGCTGTACTTCATGTGCGGCCTGCCGACGGAGACCGACGAGGACGTGCTCCAGATCGCCGACATGGCGACGCGGGTGATCGCCGAGGGCCGCAAGGTCTCCGGCCAGAACGACATCCGCTGCACGGTGTCGATCGGCGGCTTCGTCCCCAAGCCGCACACCCCCTTCCAGTGGGCCCCGCAGCTCTCGGCCGAGGAGACGGACGCCCGGCTCGCCAAGCTCCGCGACAAGATCCGCGGCGACAAGAAGTACGGCCGCTCGATCGGCTTCCGCTACCACGACGGCAAGCCGGGCATCGTGGAGGGCCTCCTCTCCCGCGGCGACCGTCGCATCGGCGCGGTCATCCGCGCCGTGTACGAGGACGGCGGCCGCTTCGACGGCTGGCGCGAGCACTTCTCCTACGACCGCTGGATGGCGTGCGCCGACAAGACGCTGCCGGCCTTCGGCGTGGACGTCGACTGGTACACCACCCGCGAGAAGACCTACGAGGAG
Organism: Streptomyces sp. NRRL B-3229; assembly: GCF_000719505.1. Classification (NCBI taxonomy): domain Bacteria; kingdom Bacillati; phylum Actinomycetota; class Actinomycetes; order Kitasatosporales; family Streptomycetaceae; genus Streptomyces; species Streptomyces sp. NRRL B-3229. Next base: position 276,266 of record NZ_JOGP01000002.1, read on the forward strand.
GTCCTCCCCTGGGACCACCTCGACTCGGGCCTCGACAAGGACTGGCTCTGGGAGGACTGGCAGGACGCCCTCGACGAGACGGAGGTCGAGGACTGCCGCTGGACACCGTGCTTCGACTGCGGGGTGTGCCCGCAGATGGACACCCACATCCAGATCGGCCCGACCGGGAAGAAGCTGCTCCCGCTGACGGTCAAGAACGCGGGGTCGGCGCCGGCTGCGAGTGGTCACACGCACTGAGGTGAGTGAGGCACTCGATCGGGTGGTTGAGGTGCTGGCGGGGGTGAGCGAGGAGGAGGTAGCCACGGCCATGGTTGCGCTGAGTACCTCTCGTCCCCGCCCGCCGGGGCCAGCATCGCCCTCCCGCACGCCTCTGCCTGGCCCTGGTGGCCCTGGGAGAGCCTCGCGTGTTTTCTCCGAAGTCGAGTGGATCTAGTCGGCTCGTTGTTCTGTCCTTGCTGGGAGGGGACTGCCGCTCCGCTCTACCCCGCTTGCAATGAACACGGCAAAATCGTGTGCATGGATCAGGGGGTCGCTGCGGTCTGGGCTGCTGGGTTAGCAGGATTTGTGAGCGCGGCGGGGGCTGCGATGGGGGCAGGCGTGGCCGCCCGGGGTGTTCGCATGCAGGCGCTTCAAGTGCGTGAGTTGGAGAAACAGACCAAGGCAGAGGAGCGTCGTCGACAGCACCATGACTGGCGCCGCCGAAACTGCTTGGCCTTCCAAGCGAAACTTGGGGAGGCGGTCGATGCGCTCGACGCATTGATGGACGCCCTCAGTGATGGAGAGTCACTGGACGAGGTGCGTGGCAGGCTCCGCCAAGCGGAGGGAGCCGTACTCCGTGGGCACTACGACCTCGTGATGACCTGTCAAGTGCCAGAACTTGAGCGCATATCCGGTGCGGCCCTTCGATGGCTGGAGCAGGCACTCTTTGCGGTAGACGCTCTGCGGCGGGACCCCGCGCATGTCGCTAACCATGACTCGTCGTTGAGTCGGCATTGCCTTGATCAGCGGCGCGGCCTGTTGGGTTCATACGAGATGTTCTCCAAGGCGCTTCCTCAGGTGTTACCCGTCTCGTAAGCCCGAGCGGAGCTGGCAGGGCAATGTACTTAACGAATCCCCAGCAGATGGACACCGTCATATAAATCGATCCGACCGGGAAGAAGCTGCTTCCGCCTGACGGTCAAGAACGCGGGTCCGGCGCCGGCTTCGAGTGGTCACACGCACTGAGGTGAGCGAGGCGTTGCGGCGCATTCTGGGTGCCCTCGGGAACAGCGGCGAGGATTAGACGGCTGCTGTCCTGAGGGCACTTGGTGTAGAGAGTGGGCGGCGGGGGATCGTGCGGGAGGGGCTGAGAACGCCGCTGCCGCCTCCTAGGGGCTCGACGGCTGTCCATTCCGAGGTGGAGTGGGTCTGAGGCCTGCCTACGGCCCGTCCGGCGTCCCTCGACTGCGGGCATGGAGGTTCGAGCGAACTGCCCTTCTCTTCGTGGCCATGTTCAAGTGGTGAGATGTGCTGCCGGATGACGGGCGGCAGCAGTGGGCCCTGGATCCGTTGACAGGCGTAGGCCCGCTGAGTTTCGGCATGAGCCCCGACGAGGTCTCAGAGGCTCTGAGCCACGTCACGGCCGAATCGCAGAGATGCACGCGTAGTCGGTCTGCGCAGGAGACCGTTTACAGAGTCGAGGTCGGCACCTACAAAGAGTTCGGCCTGAAGCTCTACTACCAGCAGCAACGATTGGCCGGTGTCGTGGTGGATGCTCTGCGTGGACCTCAGGTCTTCGCTGACGACACGGCTCTGGTCGGCCGTGCGCCCTCGGTTTTGGAACAGTGGCTGCTTGACCGAGCCGATGGCCGTGAGCCTGGTACGGAGCTCAGTTGTATGGCCGCTGGCGTCCCTGTCTCAGAATCTCTGGGCGTTGTGATCGATGTGCAGCGGGTGGGTGATCACCTGTTGACCCGGCCGGTCTTCGTACCTTCCGAAGCGATGGACGACCTTCCCCACTTCCTGCCGGCGAGCGCATGGTCGCGGTGCTGATGAACAGGCGTCGGTACAGCGTGGCGCGTCAAACGCCGAGCGCCTCGGCGATGGCGCCTTGCCCTGCCCAGCACGGATCAGGGTGGTAGGTCCTCGTTCACCACAGGCCGCCGGTAAGGCTCTGCGCCCTGGCCGCTTCCGAACAGGCCTGAGTGCGGTCGTTGATGAGCGACCGTTCGAACTCCGCCTTGGCCACGACGTTCTGGAGAACAGGCGTCTGTCGGCCGACCTGGTGTCGACAGAGGAGAGCGCGCCGTCGAGCACACGGAACCCTAGGCCGCGCTCGCACAGGTCAAGTTTCCACACGCACAGGACGTTGCCTGGTCGGGTGTAGTCCAGCACGGCTGTCAGTTCCGGCGGCCGGTCGACGCTCTTTCCGATGGACTTGTTCTCGAAGATGCGGACGTGCCCAGGACATCAGCGTGCCGCACTGAAGTTGCGTACCTCTTCCCGCAAACCTTGGTTTTCGAGAAGCCGCGTGCTGGCCTGTACGGGGCGGTTGCCGTACCCCTCGGGACACTCTGACCAGGCGACTCCGCTGGCAGGTGACGGTGTATCTCGCTAATCCTCCTTGCCTTGGTCAGCGTCACCGTCCGACCAGGGGTGCAAGGTGGCGAAGTGACGGATTCTCTCCTGCTCGGCGGCTTCGTCGGCGGCGTCGTAGTGCCGTATCTGCTTCCACCAGCGGCCGTGGTCGTAGCCGTCGCAGTGGTTGAAGTCGGCGGCTGTGCTGCGTAGCCGCTGCCACTCACGAACGATCGCAGCCCGCTGCCACGGCTCGGGCCGCTCCACCTTGAGGAGTTGGTGCAGGAAGCCTGCGGAGTCGCTGACCAGGATGAGCAGGGACCGCATCGCGAATGACGTCTCCCCGGTCTCACCCACCTCCGCGGATACTCGCCCTAGCTGCGTATTGAGGAACGCCTCCAGGGCGCGGACGTTCTCGGGCGTCAGATCGACGGCGAATGCCAGGGTGCCTTCAAGCGATGGGGTTGTCATACGTGTGGGTCCTCCCTTTCATGCGGTGCCAACTGGAGCACCCAGGGGGCGTTGAAACAACCTGTATTTCCGTGGGACCAGAAGGTCCTGGTGCGGCGGGGGATGAAGAAGCGCGTACCGCCGCACGCCCCTTCGTCCGCAACGATTGCCGCAGATGGGGGGCATCCTCCGGGAGGGGTCACTCGCACTGCAACTGGCTGATCTGAACTCGGTGGCAGTGCCGGAGGATGCCGTAGGGGTCGGTGATCAGTTGAGGGTTGTCGTCACGGACGTCGGCCGAGGGCGACGCCGAGCTCTCTCAGCGACTGGCTTGAGCGGTTGCGGTTCGGATCCTGCCCGCAGATGGACACCCACATCCAGATCGGCCCGACCGGGAAGAAGCTGCTCCCGCTGACGGTCAAGAACGCGGGCCCGGCGCCGAAGGCTTCGAGCCCCCTCCGGGATGCGGAGGGGGCTCGTGGTGTCTTGTCAGTTCTGGCACCCGCAGCCGGATGCTGACTTGGCCTCGGCCAGGGTGACGGCCGGGTCGGCGGACTCCTCGGTCGATGTGCAGCACGAGGTGACTCCGCAGCACTCTTCGGCCGTCTCGGCGGGCACAGCGCTCTGCGCGGAGACGGACAAGGGCTTGGTGGCGCGCACGATGGCCGAGTGCATGCCGTCGGCGACAGGGTGTGTGGGGGTGATCTCGATGTCGGTGAAGCCCGCCGCTTCGAGGCCCTCGCGGTACTCCGTGAAGGACAGGGCTCCTGCGATGCAGCCGACGTAGTCGCCGCGTTCCGCGCGCTGGGCCGCTGTCAGGGAGTCCTCGGCGACCACGTCGGAGACGCCGATACGGCCTCCGGGCCTCAGGACCCTGAAGGTCTCGGCGAAGACGAGTGCCTTGTCCGTGGACAGGTTGATCACGCAGTTCGAGATCACGACGTCGATGGTGTTCGCGGGGAGCGGGATCGCCTCGATCGTGCCCTTGAGGAACTCGACGTTGGTCGCCCTGGCCTTCGCCGCGTTGGCCAGGGCGAGTTCGAGCATCTCGTCGGTCATGTCCAGGCCGTATGCCTTGCCGGTGGGGCCGACGCGGCGGGCGGACAGGAGGACGTCGATGCCGGCTCCTGAACCGAGGTCGAGGACGCGCTCTCCCTCGTGGAGGTCGGCGACGGCGGTGGGGTTGCCGCAGCCGAGGGAGGCTGCCAGGGCTTCGGCGGGCAGGGTGTCGCGTTCGTCCGCGGCGTAGAGGGTGGAGCCGAAGTTCTCGTCGACCTCGACGGGCTCGGGTCCGCAACAGGCGGTGCCGCCTTCGGTGACCTTCACGGCCGCGGCCGCGTAGCGCCGTCGGACGGCTTCGCGCAGGTCGGTGTACTGCTCGGACATGTCTGACTCCTGGATGGCGGGGCATGGCACTGCCCTGGAACGGCCTGTATTGACGTTTGTTGATGCAAGCTTGCGCCTTGGATTGAAAAACGTCAACATAGAGCCATGTCGAAACAAGAGCTGAAGATCCTCGGCCAGGACGCCGACGACGGCTGCTGCCAGGGACTTGCGTCCGCCCCGCTGGACGACAGCCAGGCCGCCGATCTGGCGAAGGTCTTCAAGGCCCTGGGCGATCCGGTCCGCCTGCGGCTGATGTCGATGATCGCCTCGCGGGGGGAGGGCGGTGAGGTGTGCGTGTGTGACCTGACGCCGGCCTTCGATCTGTCGCAGCCGACCATCTCGCACCACCTCAAGCTGCTTCGGCAGGCAGGACTCATCGACTGCGAGCGGCGGGGGACCTGGGTCTACTACTGGGTGCTGCCCGGGGTGCTGGAGCGCCTGGCCGCGTTCCTGACCACTGCCGAGCCTGCCGCGGTGACCGCGTGAACCCCTCACTGGCGCGGCGTGCGCTGGCCGAAGGGGTCGGAACCGCCGCTCTCGTCACCGTAGTGGTCGGCTCGGGCATCCAGGCGGCTGAGCTGTCACACGACGTGGGCGTGCAGCTGCTGGCCAACTCGCTGGCCACCGTCTTCGGCCTGGGCGTGCTCATCGCGCTCCTCGGGCCGGTCTCCGGCGCACACTTCAACCCGGTCGTGACTCTCGCGGCCTGGCTGTCCGGGCGTACAAGCGGAGAACCGACAGCCCCACGGGAGCCGGCCGCGTACATCTCGGCTCAGACCGTGGGTGCGGTCGGCGGTTCGGTCCTCGCTGATGCCATGTTCGCCGAACCGCTCGTGAAGTGGTCCACGCACGACCGTTCCGCCGGTCACCTGTGGTTGGGTGAGACGGTCGCGACCGCTGGGCTCGTGTTCCTGATCTTCGGCTTGATCCGTACGGGGCGTGCTCACCTGGCCCCGGCGTCGGTGGCGCTCTATATCGGGGCGGCCTACTGGTTCACCTCGTCCACCTCCTTCGCCAACCCGGCTGTGACCATCGGACGGGCCTTCACGGACACGTTCGCCGGGATCGCGCCTGCCTCCGTTGCTCCGTTCGTCGTCGCTCAACTGGTCGGCGGTGTCGTCGGCATGGGCCTGGTGGCGGCGTTGTTCGGGCGTCCCGACACTGCTCCGGCGAACACTCCTGTTCCGCAGGACGCCGCCGAAGCCGTTGCTCCCGCCACTCCCTGATCCCCGCTCCCCAGAAGGACACGTCATGACCGCCCCCAGCCACCGCCCGTCCGTCCTGTTCGTCTGCGTCCACAACGCGGGGCGTTCCCAGATGGCTGCGGCCTTCCTCGCCCACCTTGCGGGGGATCGTGTCGAGGTCCGCTCCGCCGGCTCGGCGCCTGCCGACTCGGTCAACCCGGCCGTGGTGGAAGCGATGAAGGAAGTCGGCATCGACCTCTCCACCGAGACGCCCAAGATGCTCACGGTGGACGCCGTACAGGCGTCGGACGTCGTGATCACGATGGGCTGCGGTGACGCCTGCCCGGTCTTCCCGGGCAAGCGCTACCTCGACTGGGAGCTCGATGACCCGGCCGGACAGGGCGTCGATGCGGTGCGCCCGATCCGGGACGGGATCGAGCGGCGCATTCGCGAGCTGGTGAGCGAGCTGATGGACTGACCCCGCCGACGCCTGTCGCCTAGGGCGGGCACAGCCACGGACATCAGTGGCGTGCCCATCGGGTGACGGCTGGGGCAGGCGGTGGGTGATGATCCGGGTGGGGGCGAGCTTGCCCTGCTCGATCCGGTCCAGCAGCGGCCTCATGTACTCGTGGACGTGGCACTGGCCGGTGCGCAGCGTCAGGGACCTGTTCATCCAGGCGCCCGCCGGGAACTTGTCGATCAGGCCGCCGTAGACGCCGATGACGGACACCACGCCGCCGCTGCGGCAGGACATGATGGCCTGACGCAGGGCGTGGGGACGGTCGGTCTCGGAGCGGACCGCCTGCTTGGCGCGGTCGTAGAGGGCGACGTGGGAGGCGCCGTGGGTGGCCTCCAGGCCGACCGCGTCGATGCACTTGTCGGGGCCCCGGCCGCCGGTGAGGTCGAGCAGGGCCGACCGTGTCCTCGAAGTTGATGGTGTCGTAGCCCTGGGTGGCGGCCATGTCGAGCCGGTAGGGCTCCTTGTCGATCGCGATGACCTTCTCCGCGCCCAGTACCCGTGCGCTGTCCATGGCGAACTGGCCGACCGGACCGGCGCCCCAGACGGCCACGACGTCACCGTCCTGGATGTCGCACATCTCGGCGCCCATGTACCCGGTCGGCAGGATGTCGGAGAGGAACAGCACCTGTTCGTCGGTGAGGTCCGACTCGATCTTCAGGGCGTTGGCATCGGCGAGCACCACGCGGGCGTACTCGGCCTGGCCGCCGGCGAAGCCGCCGGTGAGGTGGGAATAGCCGTATATACCGGCGGTGGGATGGCCGAACATCTTCTCCGAGATGCCGGCGTTGGGGTTGGTGTTCTCGCAGCACGAGTACAGCTCCGCACGGCAGGACGCGCAGGCGCCGCAGGCGATGGGGAAGGGCACGACGACCCGGTCGCCGACGCGGAGTGTGCCGTCGCCGACGCCGGGGCCGACCTCGAGGACCTCTCCCATGAACTCGTGGCCCATGATGTCGCCCTTTTGCATGGTGGGGACGTAGCCGTCGACCAGATGGAGGTCGGAGCCGCAGATCGCCGTCGAGGTGATCTTCGCGATGGCGTCGCGGCTGTGAGGATCGACGGGTCCGGTACCTCCTGCACCTCGACCGAGTTGCGTCCCGTCCAGCAGTTGGCCTTCATGCCAGGGCCTCCTTCAGTTCGTCCTCGGTCAGCGGGCGGGCCGGGTGCTGCGGGAACTCGCCGCGGGCCCGCTTGCCGCCGGGCGCGCCCTCGGAGCGGACGACCTCGCCGGTCTCCGCGATCTGCTTGAACCGGCGCAGGTCGTCGTCGAGTTGCTGGTGCGGTTCCTCGCCGAAGCAGCGCGCCGCGGCCTTGCCGGGCGCTCCGCCGGGCAGGTCGTAGCGCAGGGTCACCCGGTCGGCTTCTTCGTGGAGGTCGCCGGCGGCATCGAGGGTCTGGTGCGTCTGTCCGAGCCGGGCTTGCCGCCCGAGGCGGGCCCGACGTCCTCGGTGGCGGTGGAGGAGGCCGTGCGGCCCGGGGACCGGTTGACGGTCCACGTCAAGGACGTGGACCGGGAGCGGCGCCGGCTGTCGCTGTCCCTGCGACAGCCCTGAGCGCCTGTCCCTCCTACGGGTTCAGCGGGTGTCCTCCGCGTCCGGCCCGTAGAGCGCCGCGATGTTCTTCGACGACGGCCAGCGGCTGTAGGTGGGGGACTGGGGCCAGTTCTCGGGGCTGTCCTGCCACTCCTCCTGGCGGCCGTAGGGGAGGACGTCGATCAGGGGGAAGGTGTGGCTGAGCTGTTCGGTGCCGCGGCCCGTGGTGTGCCAGGTGCGGTAGACGGTGTCACCGTCGCGCAGGAAGACGTTGACCGCGAAGCCGCCGTCGGGCGGGGCGCCGACGTCGGTACCGAAGGGGCTGCCGGCGGTCGAGTACCAGGTCATCCGGTTGCCGACCCGGTGCCGGTAGGCGAGGGCCTCCTTGATCGGACCCTGGGTGACCACGACGAACCGCGCGTCGTAGGCGTCCAGGAACTCCAGGCGGGTGAACTGCGAGGTGAACCCCGTGCAGCCCGGGCACTGCCATTCCTTGCCGGTGAACCACATGTGGTGGTAGACGATCAGCTGCCGCTTGCCGTCGAAGACGTCCACCAGCCGTACGGGGCCGTCCTCGCCCTCCAGCGTGTAGTCCGGCATCTCCACCATCGGCAGGCGCCGACGCTCGGCGGCGATGGCGTCCAACTCCCGCGTGGCGGCCTTCTCACGGGCGCGGAGTTCTGCCAGGCGGTGCTGCCAGGTCTCGGTGTCTACGACGGGGGGCAGCGCGGGTGCGGTCATGGGTTCCCTCACAGGGTGTGCGCGCGGCGGTCTCTTCTGAGAGGGCAGACCCCGGCGGGCACGGGAACTCATCGGTCGGCCCGCGGCAGGACCAGGGCCGGACTGCCCGCCGTGGCCCTCCCGCTCACGACCGGGGCCCGCTACTTGCTCGCCGCGAAGCGCATCAGGGCCAGTTCGTCGCCCTGCTTGATCTTGCCCGTCACGTTGATGACCTCGAGCTTCCACGCGGCGCCGACCCGGACCGCCTTCGCGACCGCGCAGCCGTTGTCCGTGGTGAGCATGCTGGGCCAGATGTCGGCGACCTGCTGGGAGCTGCCGCCGGTGGCGTCGTAGACCTTGAAGCTGATGTTGCGGGCCTTCTGGAAGGAACTGCCCTTCTTGTAGGCCGCGGCGACGAAGACGATCGACGTGATGTGCGGGGGGATCTTCGCGAACTCGACGGTGACGGTCTCGTCGTCGCCGTCCCCGTGTCCGGTCTGGTTGTCACCGCTGTGCAGCAGGGAGCCGTTGCCGATGGGGTCGAGGGAGTCGAGGCCAGCGAGGCGCACCGGGTCGCCGTCGTGCATCGCGATGGCGATCAGGTCGAGGTCCGTGCCGGACTTGCGGCGCAGTTTGCCGATCACTCCGCCGCTGGCGCCGGCCGTGGGGTCCCAGGAGACCCCTATGGACAGATGGGTGACGCCGTCCAGGTCGGCGGGGCCGTCTTCCTTCGTGAGCGTAATCATGGGGACATACTGCACGGGTCCTCGCCATCATGAGGAGATGCCCCGGCTGACCCCGCCCGACGCCCGGTTCCAGGCCTCCTGTCTCGACGCCGTACGGGAGTTCACGGAGGCGGACCGGGATCCGGCCGCGCTGCTGGGCGAGGAGCCCGGCCCGTACGCGAAGTCCTGGCGCGAGCCGCAGGGATTCGCCGCCTACGTCGACATGCTGCGCGCGGAGGCGGAGCGCCCGCGCAGACCCGACTGGGTGCCGATGACCACCCTCTGGTACGTCCAGGGCGACACCTTCCTGGGCACGCTCTCGATACGGCACCGGCTCAACCCGTATCTGCTCGAACTCGGCGGCCACATCGGCTACGCGGTCCGCCCGGGCGCCCGGCGGCGGGGACACGCCACCGCCATGCTCCGGGCCGCGCTGCCCGTCTGTCGTCAACTCGGCATCGAGCGGGCCCTGATCACATGTGACGTCACCAACACCGCGTCTCGTAAGGTGATCGAGGCCAATGGCGGAGAATTCGAGGATCGGCGCGGTGTGAAGCTGCGGTTCTGGATCCGGACGGGGAACTGAGGCGTCTACGTCGTTATGGACCTGGAGAAGCAGCCCGCGCCGGGGCAACCGGCGCCCGAGGGGTGTCTGACCGTCGCCGTCCGCATCCCCGTACGGATCGTCGTGCTCGTGCTGGTCGTGCCCGTGCGCATGGTGTGGGACGCGCTCGTCGTGGTCGGGCGGTTCCTGCGGGACAGCGTGCTGCGGCCGTTGTGGCGGGCGCTGGTCGTCTTGCCCCTGACGGCCCTGTGGCGCTACGTCGTGGTGCCCCTCGCCAAGGCGGTCGGATGGCTCGGCAAGGTGCTCCTCGTCATCCCCCTGGTGTGGCTCTACCGGTACGTGCTGACCCCGGTCGGGCACGGCTTCGCCTGGGCCGCGCGCGGGATCGCGGCCGCGCTGGCGTGGGTGTACGCGCGCGTGCTCACCCCGATCGGGCACGGCATCGTGTGGCTCCTCAAGGGTGTCGGAGCCGTCCTCGCCTGGATCTTCACGCCGGTCTGGCGCCTGATCGCCTGGTGCGCCGGCGGGCTCGTGTGGCTGGCGGGCACGATCGTCCACGGCATCGGCGTCGCCCTGTACTGGATCGCCCGCGTGCTGCTCGTGCTGCCCGCCGTCGCCCTGTGGCGCGGGGTCCTCGCGCCCGTCGGACGCGTCCTCGCCGTCGTCGGGCGGGAGGTGTGGCACGCGCTCGGGCACGCCTGGCGGATCGCCGGGCACATCTCGCTCGCCGTCGGACGGTTCCTCGGGACCCTCTTCCGGTGGATCTTCGTGGAGCCCGTGCGCTGGGTGTACCGCACGGTGCTGACCCCGGTCGGGCACGTGGTCCGGGACGTGGTGCTGCGTCCGGTCGCCGAGGCCGCCCGCGCAGTGGGCCGGATCACCCGGGCCGCCCTCGCCTCCGCCCGCGAGACCGTGCGCGAGGCCCGCGCCGACTTCCGGCGCATGCTCTTCGGCGAACCCCGTGCGAGGGAAGCGGTGGCCCGGCGGGAACCGACCGGCGCCGACACACGTACTCTTGGTAGCAGTACGACCGCACTCACGAAGGACTGAGCGACACTGGGCAAGCGACAGCCCGAAGGCCCGCCGCCCGCACCGGCGGTGCAGCGCATCCGACTGCGCTACACCAAGCGCGGCCGCCTCCGGTTCACCAGCCACCGTGACTTCCAGCGCGCCTTCGAGCGTGCGCTGCGCCGCGCCGAGGTGCCCATGGCGTACTCGGCGGGGTTCACACCGCATCCGAAGGTGTCGTACGCCAATGCCGCACCCACCGGCACGGGCAGTGAGGCGGAGTACCTGGAGATCGCGCTCACCCAGGCGCGCGACCCGGAGAAGCTGCGGCTCCTCCTCGACGAGTCGCTGCCCACCGGGCTCGACGTCGTCGACGCGGTCGAGGCCAGGACCTCGGGGCTCGCCGACCGGCTCACGGCTTCCGTCTGGGAGCTCAGGCTGGACGGAGTGGAGCCGGCCGAGGCCGAGCAGGCGGTCGCCGCGTTCAACGCCGCCGAGGCGGTGGAGGTCCAGCGCACCACCAAGAACGGCCTCCGGACCTTCGACGCCCGCCCCGCGGTCGTACAACTCGAAACGCACAGTGACCCTGCTGATAGGCCGACGGACCAGCCCTGTGCGATACTGCGGCTGGTTGTTCGGCACGTGACGCCTGCCGTACGACCCGACGACGTCCTGTCCGGTCTCCGCGCCGTGGCCGACCTGGCGCCGCCGGTCCCCGCAGCGGTGACCAGGCTGGCGCAGGGGCTGCTCGATGAAGAGACCGGCACGGTGACCGACCCGCTCGCGCCCGACCGCGAGGCGGTCGAGGCCCCCTCAACGGCCGAACCGACCGCCACCGCGAAGGCGCCGGCGTAGGGAAGGTCCCGCGAAGGACGGGCGTCGTAGCGCAGCCCTTGTACTCGGGAGCCATCTGGGTCGGGCAGCGCACCCACACAGAAGACTTTCGCCAGGCCGTAGCCAAGAGGGCGTACGGAACCGGCGAGACAGGACACAGAGAGCTCCCGTGCGGCGCCCGCGCCCCGGACGGCGGCACCGCGCATCGCGCGAGCCGCGGACGTCACCGGCATCTCCGCCGGACCAGGCGCGACGCCCGGGAGCCTGACGGGAGACAAGCCCGCATGCTCGAACCGACCGAAGCCGCAGAGTCCACCACGGACTCCGAAGCCAACACCACCCCCAGCGACACCCTGCCGCCGCGCCGTCGGCGCCGTGCCGCGTCCCGGCCGGCGGGTCCGCCGACCGACGCCGCCGCCTCGGCTGAGGAGGTCGTCGCCCCGGCCATACCGGCCGCGGAGGCCGAGGACCTCGTCACCGACGAGGAGGAGAAGCTCGACGAGACCGTCGAGAGCACGGAGACCGAGGCACCGGCCGAGGCCGCCGTGCCCGCCGCGCGCCCGCGTCGGCGTGCCACCCGCCGGGCGTCCGCGCCCGCCGGTGCGCCCGCGGCGGCCGAGGCCGCCGAGACCGTGGTGCCGGTGGCCGCCGAGGCGCCCGCCGAAGCCGTGACCGCGCAGAGCGCGCCCGCCGTCGAGACCACGACCGAGGACGCGGCTCCGGCGCGCCCGCGTCGGCGTGCCACCCGCCGTGTGTCGGCGCCGGCCGCGGCCCCTGCCGAGACCGAGGCAGCCGAGACCGAGACCGTGGTGCCGGTGGCCGCCGCCACCGAGGCCGCCGACGAGACGCCCGCAGTGGAGACCCCCGCGCCCGCCGCGCGCACCCGGCGCCGGGCCACTCGGCGTGCCGCCGCGCCCGCCGGGGCCCCTGAGACCGCCGAGTCGTCGACCGCCGCGCAGGTGACCGCGGAGGCGCCCGCCGAGGCCCCCGCGCCCGCCGAGGTCGCCGAGGCGGAGGCCGAGGACGCGGCTCCGCGTCGCCGTCGCCGTGCCACCCGTCGCGTGTCCGCCCCGGCCGCCGAGAGCGCTGTGCCTGCTGAGAGCGCCGCGCCCGCCGAGAGCGCTGCCGAGGAGACGCCCGCCGCCGGAGCGCCCGCCGAGCCCGTCACGGAGGCTCCCGCCGCGGAGGCCCCCGTCGAGGACGCCGCCCCCCGTCGTGGCCGTCGCCGGGCCGTGCGCCAGGCCGCCACCGGGTTCTCCGAGCCCGCGCGGCGAGCCGCCGGCACCGGGGACGAGGAGAACGGCTCGCGCCGCCCCGCGCGGCCCGCGGTCGCCGTGTTCCAGGCCCCCGTCTTCACCGAGCCGCAGTTCCAGACCCCGCAGCGGGCGGCCGCCGAGGCCGCCGCCGAGGCGGAGGCCGGTCGCGACGAGCAGGCCGAGGCTGTGGCGTCCGCCGAGCCCGTCGAGGCCGTGGAAGCCGTCGAGGAGACCGCCGAGGAGCAGACCGGGTCGCGGCGCCGCCGTCGGCGCCGTGGTGCCCCCGAGGAGCCCGAGGCGCGGGAGACCGTCGCCGAGACCGTCGCCGAGGAAGAGGAGACGGACGAGGGCGCCGAGGACTCCGTCGACGAGGACGAGACCGAGGACACCGGTTCGCGTCGGCGCCGTCGTCGCGGTGGCCGTCGCCGCCGCCGGGGCGAGTCCGCCGAGGCCTCCGGTGACGAGGACTCCGACGACTCGGACGAACCCGCCGCCGACCAGACCTCCCAGGACGACGAGGAGGACGAGGACGACGAGGACGCCCGTTCCGACGAGTCCGGAGGCTCCAGCTCCAGCAGCCGTCGCCGCCGTCGCCGCCGGCGCCGTGCCGGGGACGCCTCCACCGACGCCGAGCCCGGTGACGGCGACCCCGAGCGGACCGTCGTCAAGGTGCGCGAGCCCCGTCCCCCGCGGGAACGGGGTGCCGAGCCCTCCGACGAGGTGCAGTCCATCAAGGGCTCGACCCGTCTCGAGGCCAAGAAGCAGCGCCGCCGCGAAGGCCGTGAGCAGGGCCGCAGGCGCGTGCCGATCATCACCGAGGCCGAGTTCCTCGCCCGCCGCGAGGCCGTCGAACGGGTGATGGTCGTCCGGCAGAGCGGTGAGCGCACCCAGATCGGCGTGCTCGAGGACGGTGTGCTCGTCGAGCACTACGTCAACAAGGAGCAGGCCACCTCGTACGTCGGCAACGTCTACCTGGGCAAGGTCCAGAACGTCCTGCCGTCCATGGAGGCCGCCTTCATCGACATCGGCAAGGGGCGCAACGCGGTCCTCTACGCCGGTGAGGTCAACTTCGAGGCGCTCGGCATGGCCAACGGGCCGCGCCGCATCGAGTCCGCGCTCAAGTCCGGCCAGCCCGTGCTGGTCCAGGTCACCAAGGACCCGATCGGGCACAAGGGTGCGCGTCTGACCAGCCAGGTCTCCCTGCCGGGCCGCTACCTCGTGTACGTCCCCGAGGGCTCGATGACCGGCATCAGCCGCAAGCTGCCGGACACCGAGCGGGCGCGTCTGAAGACCATCCTCAAGAAGATCGTCCCCGAGGACGCGGGTGTCATCGTCCGCACCGCCGCCGAGGGCGCCTCCGAGGACGAGCTGCGCCGCGATGTAGAGCGGCTCCAGGCGCAGTGGGAGGACATCCAGAAGAAGGCCAAGAGCGGCAACGCCCCGACGCTGCTCTACGGCGAGCCGGACATGACCGTCCGGGTCGTCCGCGACATCTTCAACGAGGACTTCTCCAAGGTCGTCGTCAGCGGTCAGGACGCCTGGGAGACCGTCCACGGATACGTCTCCCACGTCGCCCCCGACCTCGCCGAGCGGCTCCAGAAGTGGACCTCCGAGGTCGACGTCTTCGCCACGTACCGGATCGACGAGCAGCTCGCCAAGGCGCTGGACCGCAAGGTCTGGCTGCCGAGCGGCGGCTCGCTGGTGATCGACCGGACCGAGGCGATGGTCGTGGTCGACGTCAACACCGGCAAGTTCACCGGCCAGGGCGGCAACCTGGAGGAGACGGTCACCAGGAACAACCTGGAGGCGGCCGAGGAGATCGTGCGTCAGCTGCGGCTGCGCGACCTCGGCGGCATCATCGTGATCGACTTCATCGACATGGTGCTGGAGTCCAACCGGGACCTGGTGCTCAGGCGTCTGCTGGAGTGCCTGGGCCGGGACCGGACCAAGCATCAGGTCGCCGAGGTCACCTCGCTGGGCCTGGTCCAGATGACCCGCAAGCGGGTCGGCCAGGGCCTGCTGGAGTCCTTCTCCGAGACCTGCGTCCACTGCAACGGCCGCGGTGTCATCGTGCACATGGAGCAGCCGGGCTCCGCCGGTGGCGGCGGCAAGCGCAAGAAGCGCGGGCGCGGCGGCGACGGGCACGAGCACACCCATGAGCACACCCACGAGGCCGCGGTCGCCGTGGAGGCTCCCGAGGCGCCCGAAGAGGTCGAGACCGAGGCCGAGCTCGCCGCCGAGGTGGCCGAGCCGATCTCCGTGGCCCCGACCCCCGCGGCGAAGCCGCTATGGGACACAGTCGCGCCGGACGAGGAGCTGTACAGCAGCGTCGCCGAGGCGGAGGCCGCGGCCACGCGCGGACGGGGTCGTCGCAGGACGAGCCGTCGGGCGTCGGCGCCGGCCGGTGCGCCGCGCGGCGGGTCGCGCAGGTCGGGCGGGTTCGAGGAGCCGGCCGTCGAGGAGGGCCCGGTCTCCGAGAACGCCGAGGTGCCGACCGCTCAGGCGGTGCCCGCCGAGGTCGAGGCCGAGCGTCCCGTGCAGCCGGAGACGGCCGCCGAGGCCCAGGCCGCGCCGGCTGCGGCGGAGGACCCGGTGGTCGAGGCGGCTCCCGCCGAGGAGGCCGCGCCGAAGGGCCGTACCCGTCGTCGGGCCACCCGTAAGGTGTCCGCGCCCGCCGGGTCGCCCGCCGGGGCGGAGGCCGCCGTGGTGACGGTCGCCGAGGCCGCGCCCGAGCCGCGGGCGGAGGAGGCTCCGGTGGCCGCGTCGACCGAGGCCGAGCCCGAGTCCGAGCCGGTCGCCGAGAGCGCTGCCCCGGCGCGTCCGCGTCGCCGGGCCGTCCGCAAGGCCACCGCGCCCACCGCGTCCGAGGAGGCGGCCGTCGTGGTCGTGCCTTCCGCGGAGGCCCCGGCCGAGACGGAGCCCGTCGTCGAGGAGGAGTCCGCCGAGGAGGCGGCTCCGGCCAAGAAGACGGCCCGCAAGACGGCCAAGAAGGCCACGGCGAAGAAGGCCGCGACCAAGAAGACCGTGGCCAAGAAGACGGCGGCGAAGAAGACCGTCGCCAAGAAGACGACCGCGAAGAAGGCGGCGTCCAAGAAGACGGTGGCGGCCGAGCAGTCGTCGCAGCCGTCCGTCTCGTCCCAGACCGACGAGGCCTGACGGACGGTCACCGCATGATTTCGGCCAACTGAAGATCGTCCGGAGATCGAAATGCGCCCCCGGTTCGCCGGGGGCGCATTTCGTGATTCTGTGGCTATTGCGTCCGACAGACAGTTGTCAACCGGTGATCGATCGTGTGAATGGCCGGTGAATCCCCGGCCTGCCCCCAGGGTTATGATGTGAGCCGAGATTGACGCTTAATTTAGACAAATAGGGATTTTCGTGAAGGCTCTCGTGCTCTCCGGGGGAGCGGGCACCCGCCTCCGCCCGATCACCCACACCTCCGCCAAGCAGTTGGTGCCGGTCGCCAACAAGCCCGTGCTGTTCTACGGCCTGGAGGCGATCGCCGAGGCCGGGATCAGCGAGGTCGGCATCGTGGTCGGCGACACCGCGGACGAGATCCGCGAGGCGGTCGGCGACGGCTCCCAGTTCGGGATCAAGGTCACCTACATTCCGCAGGACGCGCCGCTGGGCCTCGCCCACGCCGTGCTCATCGCGCAGGAGTTCCTGGGTGACGAGGACTTCGTCATGTACCTCGGCGACAACTTCATCGTCGGCGGCATCACCGGTCTGGTGGACGAGTTCCGCGCCGAGCGCCCCGAGGCGCAGATCCTGCTGACCCGGGTCCCCAACCCCACCTCCTTCGGTGTCGCCGAGCTCGACGCCGACGGCCGGGTGGTGGGCCTGGAGGAGAAGCCGAAGCAGCCCAAGAGCGACCTCGCCCTCGTCGGCGTCTATCTCTTCACGCCGGCCATACACGAGGCCGTCCGCTCCATCGAGCCGTCCTGGCGCGGGGAGCTGGAGATCACCCATGCGATCCAGTGGCTGATCGACCAGAAGCGTGACGTCCGCTCCACGACCATCTCCGGCTACTGGAAGGACACCGGCAACGTCACCGACATGCTGGAGGTCAACCGGTCGGTCCTGGAGACCGTCGATCCGGTGAACGAGGGCACGGTCGACGAGTCCAGCGAGATCATCGGCCGGGTCCGGATCGAGGCGGGCGCCAGCGTCAGCGGCAGCCGGATCGTCGGTCCCGCCATCATCGGCGCCGGCACGGTCGTCAACGACGCCTACATCGGCCCGTTCACGTCCGTCTCCGAGGACTGCCGGATCGAGGACAGCGAAATCGAGTACTCCATCGTGCTGCGCGGCTCGTCCGTGACCGGCGTGCGCCGCGTGGAGGCCTCCCTCATCGGACGTGACGTCGAGGTCACGCCCGCGCCCCGTAACCCCAAGGCACACCGGCTCGTGCTCGGTGATCACAGCAAGGTGCAGATCTCTTCATGACCACTCGGATTCTGGTGACCGGCGGTGCCGGCTTCATCGGCTCGCACTACGTCCGTACCGTGCTCGGCCCCGAGGGCCCGGGTGACATCTCCGTCACCGTCCTCGACAAGCTGACCTACGCGGGCAACCCGGCCAACCTCGACGAGGTGCGCGAGCACCCGGGCTTCGCCTTCGTGCAGGGCGACATCTGCGACCCCGAGCTGGTCGGCAAGCTGATGGCCGAGCACGACCAGGTGGTGCACTTCGCCGCCGAGTCGCACGTGGACCGCTCCATCGACGGCGGCGCCGAGTTCGTGCGCACCAACGTGGTCGGCACCCACACCCTCATCGACGCGGCCCACCGCGCGGGCATCAAGACCTTCGTGCACATCTCCACCGACGAGGTCTACGGCTCGATCGACGAGGGCTCCTGGCCCGAGACGCACCCGCTGGAGCCCAACTCGCCGTACTCCTCGGCGAAGGCGTCCAGCGACCTGATCGCGCTGTCGTACCACCGCACCCACGGCCTGGACGTGCGCGTGACCCGCTGCTCCAACAACTACGGGCACCACCACTTCCCCGAGAAGGTCATCCCGCTCTTCGTGACCAACCTCCTCGACGGCAAGAAGGTCCCGCTGTACGGCGACGGCGGCAACGTCCGCGACTGGCTGCACATCGACGACCACGTCCAGGGCATCGAGCTGGTGCGCACCAAGGGCCGGGCCGGCGAGGTCTACAACATCGGCGGCGGCACCGAGCTCTCCAACAAGGAGCTCACCGGCCTGCTGCTGAAGGCGTGCGGCGCCGACTGGGAGACCAGCGTCGAGTACGTCGAGGACCGCAAGGGCCACGACCGCCGCTACTCCGTCGACTGCACCAAGATCCGCGAGGAGCTCGGCTACGAGCCCCGCAAGTCCTTCGAGCAGGGCCTCGCCGAGACCGTGCAGTGGTACCGCGACAACCGCGCCTGGTGGGAGCCGCTGAAGGAGCGGGCCGCGCTGTGACCGACAACCGCACCTGGCTGGTCACGGGCGCGGGCGGGATGCTGGGCCAGGACGTCCTGGCCCGGCTGGCCCAGTCGGGGGAGCGGTACGTCGCCCTCGACCGCAAGGCGCTGGACCTCACCGACGCCGACGCCGTGAGCGCGGCACTCGAGGAGCACCGGCCCGCCGTGGTCGTCAACTGCGCGGCCTGGACCGCCGTCGACGACGCCGAGACCCGTGAGGACGAGGCGCTCGCCATCAACGGCGACGGGCCCGCGAACCTGGCCGCCGCCTGCGCCCGCACCGGCGCGGTCCTGCTGCACGTCTCGACGGACTACGTCTTCGCCGGGGACGCCACCGCGCCCTACGCCGAGGACGCGCCCACCGCGCCGCGCAGCGCCTACGGCCGCACCAAGCTGGCCGGGGAGCAGGCGGTCCTCGCCACCGAGCGCGGGTACGTCGTGCGCACCGCCTGGCTCTACGGCACCGGCGGCCCCAACTTCGTCAAGACGATGATCAAGCTGGAGGGCGTCAAGGACACCCTCGACGTCGTCGACGACCAGCGCGGCCAGCCCACCTGGAGCGCCGACCTCGCTGGCCTGCTGGTCGAGCTGGGCCTCGGCGCCCTGGCCGGCACCGCCCCGGCCGGCGTCTACCACGGCACCAACTCCGGTGAGACCACCTGGCACGGCTTCACCCAGGAGATCTTCCGGCTCCTCGGCGCCGACCCGGACCGGGTCCGCCCCACCACCAGCGAGGCCTTCGTGCGCCCCGCGCCCCGCCCCGCCTACAGCGTCCTCGGCCACGGCCGGTTCGCCGAGGCCGGCATCGAGCCGCTGCGCGACTGGCGTACGGCCCTCACCGAGGCCTTCCCGGAGATCCACCGGGTCCATCTGAAGGAGAACACGGCGTGACGGTCAAGGTCAGCGTCGTCATCGCGGTCTACAACCCCGGCAAGTACGTCGAGGACTGCATCACGGGCCTGCTCCGGCAGAGCCTGACCCCGGACGAGTTCGAGGTCTACTTCGTCGACGACGGCTCCACCGACGAGACGCCGGCCCGTCTGGACCAGCTCGCCGCCGAGCACCCGCACTTCCACGTCATCCACCAGGAGTCCTCCGGCTGGTCGGGCAAGCCCCGCAACACCGGCATCGAGGCCGCCCAGGGCGAGTACGTCATGTTCGTCGACCACGACGACTGGCTCGGCGACGAGGCTCTCGAGCGGATGTACGACTACGGCAAGGCCAACGAGGCCGACGTGGTCGTGGGCAAGATGGCGGGCATCGGACGCCCGGTCCCGCAGGAGCTGTTCCGGGTCAACCGGCCGCGCGCGACCGTGTCCAACGCGCCGCTGATCGACAGCCTCACCCCGCACAAGATGTTCCGGCGGGAGTTCCTCAACGAGCACAACATGCGCTTCAAGGAGGGCCGTCGGCGGCTCGAGGACCATGTCTTCGTCGTCGAGGCCTACCTGCGGGCCAAGAGCGTCGCCGTGCTCGGTGACTACCTGTGCTACTACCACATCACCCGTGACGACGGCTCGAACGCGGGCTTCCAGCGCTTCGACCCGGTCGGCTACTTCGGCAACCTGCGCGAGGCCCTGGACGTCGTCGAGGAGCTGACCGAGCCGGGCGCGCTGCGCGACAAGCTGTTCAGCCGCTGGCTGCGCAACGAGATGGTCGAGCGGCTGCGCGGCCAGCGCCTCCTCAAGCTCCCCGAGGACTACGCCGAGGAGCTGTACACCGAGATCCACAAGGTGGTCACCGAGCGCTTCGGCCCCGGCGTCGTCGCCCGTCTCGGCCTCACCCAGAAGGTGGTCGCCGGGCTGGTCTTCGCCGACCGCTACCAGGACATCCGCACGCTCGCCGAGTGGGAGGCCGGGATCAAGCCCACCGGCGAACTCACCTCGCTGGAGTGGCAGGACGGCACCCTGAAGGTCGGCTTCGACTCCGAACTCCAGATCGACGGCGAGCCGATGACGTTCCGCCGTGACGGCGAGCGCCGGCTGCTCGGGCTGCCGCTGTCCGACGAGGCGCTGAAGGCCCTGGACGACCAGGGCATCAAGCTGGACGCCCCGCTCGCCAAGAGCGACGTCGACCTGGTGGTCCGGCACCGCGAGGACGCCCGGCAGTTCTACCTGCCCGTCACGAGCGAGCTGCACGAGATCGCCGCCGGTGACGGGGTCTTCCGGCAGCGGATCTCCGCCCGCGCCGAGCTCGACCCCGAGACCGCGGCCTCCGGCGCCCCGCTCGACAAGGGCCTGTGGGACCTGCACCTCAGGATCAAGTCCTGCGGCTGGAGCAAGGAGACCCGGCTCGGCGCGGTGCGCGGCGAGGGCGTCGAGGCCGGCCGCCTGGCCGCCCTCACCGGCGAGCCCAAGCGGCTCGTGCTGCCCTACTGGACCGAGGGCCCCGGCAACCTCTCGCTCGACGTGGACCAGCACACCAACAAGCTGGAGGGCGAAGCGGTCGCCTTCATGCCGCCCGCCCGGGGCACGGTCGAGGGTTCCGCCGTACGGCTGCCCCTGCCGCTGCACCTCGCCGCGACCGGCGGGGACACCGTCCAGCTGCGCTTCGAGCGCAAGAACGTCGGCAAGTACCCGGCCGACGCCACCCTGGACGGCCGTGTCGCCACCGCCACGCTGCCGTTGGAGAAGCTCACCGGCATGCGCTGGGCGGTCCGGGTCGGCGTGCCCTCCGCGGCCCGCGGGGAGCGCAAGTGGACGCGACTGCCCGTGGACGTCGTGGTGGACGCCGGCGGTGCCGCCAAGGTGATCGACCGGCACACCCCGTCCGCCAAGCCCGCCGCGAAGAAGGCCGCCGCCCCCACGAAGAAGGCGCCGCGCCCCTTGTGGCGCCGGGCCGCCGGGCGCATCAAGCGCGCCCTGACCAACCAGAAGAAGGGCTGACCCCCCGATGCGACCCCTTTCGATCTCCGGTGCCTGGGTGTTCGAGCCGAAGGTGTTCCCCGACGGCCGCGGCAGCTTCCACGAGTGGTTCAAGGCCCCGGTCTTCGCGGAGGCGGCGGGGCACCCGCTGAGCCTGGCCCAGGCCAACATGTCCGTCTCCAGCCGGGGCACCCTGCGCGGCATCCACTTCGCCGACGTGCCGCCCGGGCAGGCCAAGTACGTCAAGTGCGTGCGTGGTGCGGTCCTCGACGTGATCGTGGACATCCGGGTGGGCTCGCCCACCTACGGCCAGTGGGAGATCGTCCGCCTGGACGACCAGGACCACCACGCCGTCTACCTCTCCGAGGGGCTCGGCCACGGGTTCATGGCGCTCACCGACGACGCCACGGTGGTCTACCTGTGCTCCGAGGGCTATGCCCCCGAGCGTGAGCACGGTGTGCACCCGCTGGACCCGGAGATCGGCATCGAGTGGCCCGAGGGCGTCGAACCGCTGCTGTCCCCCAAGGACGAGCAGGCGCCGACGCTGGCCGAGGCGCGCGAGCAGGGGCTGCTGCCCTCCTACGAGGAGTGCGTGGCCTACCGGCAGGGCCTCGGCGGCTGAGCCGAGGTTTGAGCGAGGCGGGGCCCGGTTTGACCCGTTCGGCCGAGGCCCCGTACTCTTGACCGTCGGCGTGTCCACTGGTGACACGCCACATCCCCGTAAACCTCTTCCTCTCGGGTCGCTGTTCTGGCCGGGAGAGGCCGTTCGCTCTGCCGGGCGGCTGGACTGCGGGGGTGCCGTTCCCGAGCGAGAGAGTGAGATCCGCGTGTACGCCATCGTGCGCAGCGGTGGTCGCCAGCACAAGGTTGCTGTCGGCGACATCGTTGAGGTTGACAAGATTTCCACTGCCAAGGTTGGCGACACGGTCGAGCTCTCGACCCTGCTCGTTGTCGACGGCGACGCTGTGACCAGCGACCCGTGGGTCCTGGCCGGCATCAAGGTCCAGGCCGAGGTCGTGGACCACCACAAGGGCGTCAAGATCGACATCCTTCGCTACAAGAACAAGACCGGCTACCGCCGTCGTCAGGGCCACCGCCAGCAGTACACGGCGATCAAGGTCACTGAGATCCCCGCGGCTGCGAAGTAAGGGACTGAGGAGAGATGGCACACAAGAAGGGCGCATCGTCCACCCGTAACGGTCGTGACTCCAACGCTCAGCGCCTCGGCGTGAAGCGTTTCGGTGGTCAGGTCGTCAGCGCGGGCGAGATCCTGGTCCGCCAGCGCGGTACCCACTTCCACCCGGGTGCGGGCGTCGGCCGTGGCGGCGACGACACGCTGTTCGCGCTGAACGCCGGTGCGGTGGAGTTCGGTACCCACCGTGGCCGCAAGGTCGTGAACATCGTTCCGGTCGCCTGAGCTCACGCTTAGACCGAACTTTTCGCGAGGCGGACCTCACTTCCCTGGTGGGAAGGCGGGTCCGCCTTTCGCGTGTTACCGAAGTAGTACTCGTACCGTTTTTGGAGGCACCGAACCATGACCACCTTCGTGGACCGCGTCGAACTGCATGTCGCCGCGGGTAACGGAGGTCACGGCTGTGCCTCCGTCCACCGTGAGAAGTTCAAGCCGCTCGGTGGACCCGACGGCGGCAACGGCGGCCGGGGCGGCGATGTGATCCTCACCGTCGACCAGTCCGTCACCACGCTGCTCGACTACCACCACTCCCCGCACCGCAAGGCCACCAACGGCAAGCCCGGTGAGGGCGGCAACCGCTCCGGCAAGGACGGCCAGGACCTGGTCCTGCCGGTGCCGGACGGCACCGTGGTCCTCGACAAGGCGGGCAACGTCCTTGCCGACCTCGTCGGACACGGCACCTCCTACGTCGCCGCCCAGGGCGGTCGCGGCGGCCTCGGCAACGCGGCGCTGGCCTCCGCCCGCCGCAAGGCCCCCGGCTTCGCGCTGCTCGGCGTCCCCGGCGACCTCCAGGACATCGTGCTGGAGCTCAAGACCGTCGCCGACGTGGCGCTGGTCGGCTACCCGAGCGCCGGCAAGTCCTCCCTGATCTCGGTGCTGAGCGCGGCCAAGCCGAAGATCGCCGACTACCCCTTCACCACCCTGGTCCCGAACCTGGGCGTGGTCACCGCGGGCGAGACCGTCTACACCATCGCCGACGTGCCGGGCCTGATCCCGGGCGCCAGCCAGGGCAAGGGCCTGGGCCTGGAGTTCCTGCGGCACGTGGAGCGGTGCAGTGTCCTCGTGCACGTCCTGGACACCGCCACGCTGGAGTCCGACCGCGACCCCGTCTCCGACCTCGACATCATCGAGGCCGAGCTCCGGGAGTACGGCGGCCTCGGCGACCGTCCGCGGATCGTCGTCCTGAACAAGATCGACGTACCGGACGGCAAGGACCTCGCCGAGATGGTGCGGCCCGACCTGGAGTCGCGCGGCTACCGCGTCTTCGAGGTGTCCGCCGTCGCCCACATGGGACTCAAGGAGCTGTCCTTCGCGCTCGCCGACCTGATCGCCAGGGCGCGGGCCGCGAGGCCCAAGGAGGAGGCGACCCGGATCGTCATCCGGCCCAAGGCCGTGGACGACACCGGCTTCACCGTGGTCCGCGAGGAGGACGGCCTGTTCCGGGTGCGCGGCGAGAAGCCGGAGCGCTGGGTGCGCCAGACGGACTTCAACAACGACGAGGCCGTCGGCTACCTCGCCGACCGCCTCAACCGCCTCGGTGTGGAGGACGCGTTGATGAAGGCGGGCGCCCGCTCGGGCGACGGCGTGGCCATCGGCCCCGAGGACAACGCGGTCGTCTTCGACTGGGAGCCCACCGTCATGGCCGGTGCCGAGATGCTCGGCAGGCGTGGCGAGGACCACCGCTTCGAGGAGCCCCGCCCCGCCGCCCAGCGCCGCCGCGACAAGCAGGCCGAACGGGACGAGGCCTCCCAGGAGTTCGACGACTTCGAGCCCTTCTGAGCCGACCGGCCGGCGTCCCCGGTCCCCGGGTGAACGCCGGCCGTCGTCCTGGCCTACCGCAGGACAACCAACCGCCCCTGCTGTGAGTCGTACCGGGCACATCTGTACGACCGTCACAGAAGGGATGCGGCATGCGCGTTCAACGAAGAGGGTGGCGTACGGCGCTCGCCGTGGCCCTGGCGCTCGGCGGTGTGGTCGCCCTGCCCGCGGTCGCGGGGGCCGCGCCGCACGAGGTGCGGGACGACTTCAACGGGGACGGGTACGCCGACCTCGCGGTGGGGGCGCCCGACGGAACCGTGGCCGGCCGGGCGAAGGCCGGGTTCGTCGGTGTGCTGTACGGCTCGCCGAGCGGCCTGAAGACCTCGACGAAGCGGGTGTTCAGCCAGAACACCGCGGGAGTCCCGGGCGGCTCCGAGGCCGGCGACCGTTTCGGCAGCGCGCTCACGACCGGCGACCTGGACCGCGACGGATACACCGACCTGGTCGTGGGCGTGGGCGGCGAGAACGGCGGGTCCGGCCTGGTGCAGGTCCTGTGGGGCGGCCCCCGCGGCCTGTCCGGCGGCGCCTCCCTCGCCTCCGGCAGGGCCCACGACGGGCTCGGCAGCAAGGGACACCTCGCGGTGGGGGACGTCGACGGGGACGGATCCCTCGATCTGCTGACCGCGGTGGACCAGTACGGCCTCGTGGCGACCGGCGGCCCCTTCACCCGCTCCGGCTCCGCCCGGGGCGAGCGCCAGGTGGTGAAGGACCGGTACCCCAGCAGTGTCCTCGATCTCGACGTCGGCGACCTCAACGGCGACGGGATCACCGACGTCGTGGCCGCCCAGACCGGCGAGAACTTCGACTCCCGGCGGATCGCGTACTGGTGGGGCACCAAGGACGGCCTGACGCCCTGGACGCTGGTCTGGGACATCGACGGCGCCACGCTCCAGGGCGGCGAGAACCTCGCCGTCGGGGACGTGAACCGGGACGGCTACGCCGACATCGTGGTGGGCCGGGCCGTCGACGGCTACGCGAGCGACTACGACGCCTACCGGGCCAAGGGCGGCCGGGTCACCTGGATACCCGGCACCTCGGGCGCTCCTGACGGAGTGTCGGAGCAGGCCGTCAACCAGGACAGCCCCGGGGTGCCCGGCACCGCCGAGAAGGGCGACCGCTTCGGCACCGACGTCCAGCTCGCGGACGTGAACGGCGACGGATACCTCGACGTGGTCACGGGTGTGCCCGGCGAGGACCTGGGCCCCGCCTCCGCCCCGAACTCGATCAAGGAGGCGGGCGCGGTCGTCGTGCTGAGCGGCGGGGCCGGCGGGCTGACCGGAGTCGGTTCCCACCAGGTGGTCACGCAGGACAGTACGGGGGTGCCGGGGGCCTCCGAGAAGGGCGACGCCTTCGGCGGGGCCGTCCATGCGGGGGACGCGAACGGCGACGGGCTGGCCGACGTCTCGGTCGGCGCGCCCGGCGAGAACGCGAGCGCCGGGTCCGTGTGGTCCTTCCGCTCCCGGGCGGAGCACGTCGTCTCGCCCGGCGGAGTGCCGGTTCCGGCCACCGTCCTGGGGCCGAACGGGACGATCGCCTTCGGCCACACGCTCCTTGGCACCACCGCGGCGAAGGCCCGTCTGGGCTCGGGCTTCGCCAACTAGAACCAAAAGATCGTCAGACGGCGGTGTCCTGAAGGCCGTTGCGCCGGAATCATGTTCATCATGTGATTCCCGAGTCGCAACGGCTCTTCTGTTGTCTACCTATTTGTCATGCACGCGAACACCCTGGTTCAACGCCCGGATCACCCCGAAGCGTGAGCTTCCAGGGTGTCCACGAGGTAAGCGACGCAAGGGAGTTCGCCCATGTACGGAGCAGCATCACCCGGCCGACGCCGCTTTCTGACCGCATCCGCCGCCCTGCTCGGCGCAGCCGCCTCCGCCCAGTTGTGGCTGCCGGCCACCGCGCGCGCGGCGGACACCCCGCTGCCCGACGGCGTGTTCAGCCTCGGTGTGGCCTCCGGTGACCCGCTGCCGGACGGCATCGTGCTCTGGACGCGGCTCGCCCCCGACCCGCTCAACGGCGGAGGCATGCCCGACAGAGTCGTCAGCGTGGACTGGCAGCTCGCCGAGGACGAGAACTTCACCAAGGGCGTCGTCCAGGGCACCGCCCAGGCCCTGCCCGAATACGGGCACAGCGTCCATGTCGACGTACGGGGCCTGCGCGCGGGCCGCACCTACTGGTACCGCTTCCGCGCCGACGGCCAGCTCTCCCGCACGGGCCGCACCCGTACCGCCCCCGCCGAGCACACCACCAGGGGCACCCTGCGGGTGGCGCTCGCCTCCTGCCAGAACTGGCAGAACGGCTACTTCACGCCGTACGCCGACATGCTGGACCAGGACCCCGACGTCGTGCTGTTCGTCGGCGACTACATCTACGAGTCGGCGCCGTCCTCGGCCGGGCCGCGCCGGCACGAGGGCGCGGGGGAGCCGTACACCCTCACGCAGTACCGCAACCGGTACGCCCAGTACCGCACCGACCCCGACCTCGCCGAGCTGCACGCGAACGTGCCCTGGGTGGTCACCTTCGACGACCACGAGGTCGACAACGACTGGGCGGGCGAGATCCCGCAGGACCCCGAGAAGCAGCCGCACGACGCGTTCGTGGCCCGGCTGACGGCGGCCTTCCAGGCGTACTACGAGCACATGCCGGTACGCGCCGAGGCGGTTCCGAACGGGCCGCACATCCAGATGTACCGGCGTCTGGAGTTCGGCCGCCTGGTCCGGCTGAACGTCCTCGACACCCGGCAGTTCCGCAGCGACCAGGTCACCAGCCAGGCCGCCGCCCAGGACCCGGCGCTCACCATGCTCGGCGCCGAGCAGAAGCAGTGGCTCCTGGACGGGCTGAACGACTCGCCGGCCCGCTGGAACGTCGTCGCCTCGCAGATCATGATGGCCGAGACCGACATCCTGCCCGGCGACGGCAAGCTCTGGTACTACGACGCCTGGGACGGCTACCAGGTGGAGCGCAACGCCCTCCTGGAGGAGTTCCGGAACGTGAGCAACCCGGTCGTGCTCTCCGGGGACCGCCATCTGACGATGATCAGCGACCTGAAGGCGGACTACGCCGACCCGTCGTCCGACGTCGTCGGCGCCGAGTTCGTCGGCACGTCGATCTCCAGCAACGGCGACCAGGACCAGGCCGCCTTCCACGCCCAGTGGGACCCGCTGAAGGCCGACAACCCGCACTGGAAGTTCATCGACGCCCACCGCGGCTACCACCTCTTCGACATCGACCGGTTCGGCATCGACGCGCAGGTCAGGGTCGTGGACACGGTGGTCAGGCCGCAGGCGACGACGAGCACGATCGCCCAGCTGCGGGTGGACGAGGGCGAGCCCGGGGTCCGGCTGTTGTGAGGACCGTCTGTGAGGGGGGCGGGGTCTCGTCGCGGACCCACGCTCCTCTTTCGATCTCTTGCTCGCACCGAGACCGAAAAGCTGCGGAATCTTCACAAGGAATTCCCTGGTAAAGGGCGCCGGGACGCGGGCCGTAAGTGATCCCGGTCTCCTCTCCGCGGTGCCGAGGACGCCTGCCCCGGACAACATCCCCGTGTCACCGGCAGTGCAAGATGAATGACAGGTAGCGCGTACATATGCGGTGAACGGCGGTCACCTTGCACTGCGGTAACCGCAAGTGGGACCATTTCCCCGTTCCCTGTCGCCCCGAGGTAGGTCTTCTGTGTCCCAGCACATCGCCAAGCCCCGTACCACCGCAGTGATCCTGGCCGGTGGTACCGGTCAGCGCGTGGGTCTCTCGATCCCCAAGCAGCTGCTGAAGATCGCCGGCAAGGCAGTCATCGAGCACACACTGACCACCTTCGAGAAGGCCGACTCCATCGACGACATCATCGTCCTGATGGCGCCCGGCTACGTGCCCGACATAGAGAAGATCGTCGCCAAGGCCGGGTTCACCAAGGTCAAGAAGATCATCGAGGGCGGCTCCACCCGGAACGAGACCACCGAGCGCGCCATCGAGGCCCTCGGCGAGGGCCTGGCCGAGGGCGAGGACCTCAACGTCCTGTTCCACGACGCCGTCCGTCCGCTGCTCGGCCGGCGTGTGATCGACGACTGCGTGGCCGCCCTGGAGCGCTACCAGGCCGTCGACGTGGCCATCCCGTCCGCGGACACCATCATCGTCACGCGCACGCACGGCGAGGACGGCGAGTTCATCACCGAGATCCCGGACCGCTCCCGGCTGCGCCGCGGGCAGACCCCGCAGGCCTTCAAGCTGTCCACCATCAAGCGGGCCTACGAGGTCGCCGCCGGTGACCCCAACTTCCAGGCCACGGACGACTGTTCGGTCGTGCTCAAGTACCTGCCGGACGTGCCGATCCACGTCGTCGCGGGTGACGAGTTCAACATGAAGGTCACCCAGCCCGTCGACGTCTTCATCGCCGACAAGCTCTTCCAGCTCGCCTCCACCGCGGCCCCCGAGCAGAACGGCGACGAGGCCTACCGCGAGCTCCTCACCGGCAAGACCTTCGTCGTCTTCGGCGGCTCCTACGGCATCGGCAAGGACATCGCGGAGCTCGCCGAGTCCTACGGCGCCAAGGTGTACGCGCTGGGCCGCTCCACCACCGGCACCCACGTCGAGAACCCGGAGGAGGTCGACGACGCGCTGTCCAAGGCGTACGGCGAGACCGGGCGCATCGACTACGTCGTCAACACCGCCGGCGTACTGCGCATCGGCAAGCTCGCCGAGACCGACAACGCCACCATCGAGGAGGCGCTGAAGGTCAACTACCTGGCCCCGGTGCAGATCGCGCGGTCGAGCTACAAGTACCTGGCGGAGACCAAGGGCCAGCTGCTGCTCTACACCTCCAGCAGCTACACCCGCGGCCGCGCCGAGTACAGCCTGTACTCCTCGACCAAGGCGGCGATGGTCAACCTCACGCAGGCCCTGTCCGACGAATGGGCGGGTGACGGCATCCGGGTGAACTGCATCAACCCCGAGCGCACCGCCACCCCCATGCGCACCAAGGCCTTCGGCCAGGAGCCCGCGGGCACCCTGCTGTCCTCCGAGGCGGTCGCCCGCACCTCGCTCGACGTGCTGCTCTCCGAACTGACCGGCCATGTCATCGACGTCCGCCAGCAGGACCCGACGGCCTCCGCGGGCACGGCCTCCGGTTTCGAGGCGGCGCTCGCCAGCGTCCTCGACCGCCAGGACGGCGTGGCATAATCAAGGCAAATAGCCTCCCGTAATTCAGGCCTCTGTGGCTGCCCGTTCATGGTGCATTCGCAGGGGCCTGAATCCGTAAACAACCGGCATCCCTCCCAGAGCAGGTTTTCAGTGATAAGCACCGCTATTCGCGTCGCCCGGGTGGGCAGTGCGGCCGAGCTGGCCGCGGCGGTCCTCATGCTGGCGGGATTCCCCGCCATAATGGTGGCCGCGCTCATCCCGAGCGTCCCCGCCTTCGCGGCCGCGACCGCCGTCACGTACCTTGCGGACCACTATCTGCACCGCCAGGGCAGTTATCTGATCAACCGCCTCAGCAAGGTCCGCGCCGGTCTGTCGATCCGCTTCCTGATCAGACAGCTCCTGCTGATCCTGCTGCTGGCCCGGCTCGACCTCTCGAACAACCTGATCTTCTACGGGGCCACCGCCTGCTTCATCGCGTTCTACGGCCTCCAGGCCCCGCACGGCGCGCTGGTCACCCTGATCCGCAACCGCCGCCGGCTCCCGGTCGCCACCCGCAACGTCGACCTGGCCTCCCGCATCCGCATCCCGGACGCCCCGCCGCTCGGCCTGCTGAACCGGTCGGCCGAGAAGATGCTGCACCTCGACCTCGCGGCCGTGGTCGGCATACTCGTCGCCGCCCAGCTGGACTCCGCGACGCCCGGCTTCATCGGCATCGGCGTGACCATCGGGCTCGGCTCCCTGTACGTCATCGCGCTGATGCCGTACGTGCGCGGCAAGAAGGTCCCGCCGAACGCCGACAAGGTCCTCGCCAAGGTCGACGAGTGGCTGCGCGACTACAAGCCGGAGACCGTGCTGTACTTCTCCGGCTCCAAGGACTCCACCTACCAGGTCAACATGTGGCTGGAGACCATGGAGCAGCTGGACTCCCGGCCGCTGATCATCCTGCGCGAGCGGGTCATCCTCCAGAACCTCGCGCCCACCACGGTCCCCGTCATCTGCGTGCCCGGAGGGGTGCACCTGATGAACATGGACCTGTCCTCGGTGCGGGTCGCGCTGTACGCGGCCAACGTGGGCAAGAACATCCACCTGCTGCGCGTGCCCACCATGAAGCACGTCTTCATCGGCCACGGCGACAGCGACAAGCTGGCGAGCGTCAACCCGTTCAGCAAGGCGTACGACGAGGTGTGGGTCGCGGGCCGGGCCGGCCGGGACCGCTACGCCATCGCCGACGTGGGCGTCCGCGACGAGGACATCGTCGAGGTGGGCCGCCCGCAGCTGGCGCCGATCCAGGACTGGCAGGGCGTGCCCGAGGGCCGTATGCCGACCGTGCTGTACGCGCCCACCTGGGAGGGCTGGGACGGCGACCCGGGCAACACCTCGCTCATGCTGGCCGGCGAGAACATCGTGCAGAAGCTGCTCACGGCCGACCCGCCGGTCCGGGTCCTCTACAAGCCGCACCCCTTCACCGGCACGGTCCTCGCCAAGGCGGGTGCGGCGCACGAGAAGGTCACCGCGCTGATCGAGAAGGCCGCGGCCGAGCGCGCCGCCGACCCCCGGCTCCAGGCCGACGCGGCCGCGGTGGCCGCGGCCAAGGCCGAGCTGGCGCGGATCGAGGCCCGGCTCACGGCCCTCGTCGGCAACGGCGGCGGCGACAAGGGCGACGAGGCCGAGGCCACCCGTGACGGTGTGGTCGACGTGGCCAGGTACGAGGAGATCGCCCGGCTGCGCGGCGAGTGGAACGACGCCTACTGGCGCTCCTTCCCGGTGTGGGAGCACCGCGTGATCACCGGTGCCGAGCCGCGGCTGTACGACTGCTTCAACGTCTCCGACGCGATGGTCTCCGACATCTCCAGTGTGGTCTCCGACTTCATCGCGAGTGGCAAGCCGTACGCGGTCACGGACTCCGCGGGGCTCGGCGTGGAGGAGTTCAAGCGGCAGAACACCGCGGTGCGGGCCGCCACGATCCTGTCCAACAAGGCCTCCGAGCTCGGCGGGCTGCTGGACGCGGTCCGCGACCCGGCGGGCGACCCGCTGGCCGAGGACCGGGTGGAGCTCAGGCAGTACCTGCTCGGCCCCGACGAGCCCACCTCCATCGAGCAGTTCAACACCGCGGTGGCGAACCTCGCGATCAAGGCCGAGGCGCGCAACGTCGGCCAGGAGTCACGGGCGGCGGCCTCGGCCGCGGAGACCGTGGTCTGACCTCGGGTTGGTAAAGAAACGGCCCGGTTTTCGGTGGTGATCCCCGAAAACCGGGCCGTTCCTGCGTATCCCTGGGCATCGGAACAACCCACCGTGCCTAGGGGGAACAGTGTCCCTTGCCCAGCCGGACGTGACCGTGGTCATCGGCGCATACGAGGCCATGCCCTACCTGGTGGCCTGCCTGGACTCCGTCGAGGCACAGACCCTCGACCACGACCGCATCGAGGTCATCGCGGTCGACGACGGCTCGACGGACGGCACGGGGGAGTACCTGGAGGAGTTCGCCGCACGCTCGCCCCTGGACGTCATGGTGGTCCGGCAGGACAACTCCGGCGGCCCCAGCGGCCCGCGCAACGTCGGTCTGGGCAAGGCCACCGGCCGGTACGTGTTCTTCCTGGACGCCGACGACCGGCTCGGCCCCGAGGCGCTCGAGCGGATGGTCGCGATGGCCGACCGCAACGGCACCGACGTCGTCCTCGGCCGGGTCGAAGGCGTCAACCGCAAGCCGCCGACCTCGATGTGGGGCCGGACGCTGGAGCGCACCGACGTCTTCTCCTCCAACATCAAGTTCACGCTGAGCGCGCAGAAGCTGTTCCGCCGCGCCTTCCTGGAACGGCACAGCATGCGCTTCGACGAGTCCCTGTGGACCGGCGAGGACGCGCTGTTCACCATGGAGGCCTATCTGCGGGCCGACGGCGTCTCCGTGATCGCCGACCACACCTGCTACTACCTGGTCGGCCGCGAGGACGGCAAACACGTCACGAAGACCGGCAGCCACACCCTGCGCTTCGACTCCGCGCGCGCCCTCATGAACCTGATCGCCGACATGGTCCCGGCGGGCGCGCGCCGCGACGCCCTCATGGTGCGCCCCTTCCTCGTCACCCTGCTCCCGCAGTTCGGCCCGAAGTTCCTCAAGGACAGTGAGGCGGTACGGCGGGAGAAGCTGGCCCTCGCCAAGCCGCTGACGGACGCCCACTGGACGGGCGAGGTGGCCCACCGCCTCCGTGTCCACGAACGCCTGCGCCTCCAGCTCGTCGCGTCGCAACGCCCCGATCTCCTGCTGGAAATCCTGGAGTTCATGAGGACGACGAAGACGCCGGAGGCGGTGCTGGAGAAGGGCGGTCGCCGGGTGTACTTCGCGTACCCGCACTTCCGGGACCGCGCGGCGGGGCTGCCGGACTCCCTCTACCTGGCCGAGCCGCGGGAGGCCCGGGAGGTGTCGGGCTACCGGGAGGTCGGCTTCGACCAGCTGCTGCGGCGGGCGGTCCGCAAGGCACGCAGGGTCCTCATCCCGGCAGCGTGAGCCTCCCGGAGGCCGACACGGTCTCCTCCTCCCGGCGCTGCCCCGGCAGCCCCCGCCTGCGCGCCGCCGCCGCGAGCGCCTGTACAGCCATGTCGAACCGTTCCTGCGCGGACGGCTCGTCCGGTCCCAGCAGCCGCCGCTTCAACTCGGCCCGCGCCGGGCGGAGTTCGTCCCGCTCCGGGTGCCGTACCGCATCCAGCAGGTCGGGCACCCCCACCGCGTCCGGCGTCAGCACGGTCGCCGCTCCCGCCGTGGGGAACGCGGCCCGGAACGCCTCCTCGCCGAGCCCGCTGGTGTTCGCCACCGCGTACGGCTTACCGCTCGCCAGGAAGTCGCTGACCACGCTCGACACATCGCTGATCAGCAGGTCGGCCCGGTTGAAGCAGGCGTACAGCGTGGGCCGGGCCTCGGTGACGACCTGGTGCTCCCACACGGGCAGCGAGGCCCAGTACGCCCGCTCCCAGGCCTCGGTGGCCCGGGCCACCGCGTCCGCACGGCCCGGCTCCGGCGTGGACTGGAGCAGCATCCGCTCGACCGAGTCGGCGGCGCCCCGGAAGTCCGCTGTGGTGAGCCGGTCCAGCTCCCGGGTCCGGCGGGCGAGCTCACCGTCGTCGGCGGGTCGCTGCCCGGCACGCTCCCGGTTGGCGGCCCGGATCAGCTCACGGATCCGCCGGTCCGCCGCGCCCGCCCGCGCTTCCACCGAGCCGGTCAGCGGATGCGGCTTGTACAGCAGCCGGACGCCGGGGTCCGCCAGCAGCGCCCGCACGATGTTCTCGCCCGCCTCGATCACCGAGGTGTTGCCGGGGTTGCCGTCCCAGCCCTCCCAGGTGGGCGCGTACAGCACGGTCACGGGACCGGTGGGCGGTCCCGCGTACGGCCGTACGGCGTCCAGCTGGGGGCGGCCGATCTCCACCACGTCCTTGTCCTCGACGCCGACCTCGGCCGCCGCGTACCGCTCCCGGGCCGCGGGACCGGCCACCCACACCTCGTCGTAGGCCTTCGCGTACGGGTTGCAGGAGGACAGCTTGTCGCTCTCGCCGTGGTTGACGAAGGTGTGCTTGATCGTCGGGATGCGCAGCACCTGCGAGGTCTTGCCGGAGTTCGAGGGGTGGATCAGGACCTGGAGCGTGGACTGCTCCAGGCGCAGCAGCGTGGAGACCTTCGGCAGGCACACGACCGGGACGTCGGTCGCGGCGATCCTCTGCACCATGAACCGCTCGCGCAGGACGATCAGCGGCTTCCCGCCGGCCTTGGCGAGCGGCTCCAGCCACATGTTCGCCTGGTAGGCGGAGGAGACCCCGCCGGAGAAGTACAGGCCGACGGTCGGCCGGTACTCGGCCAGCCACGCGTCGAACCAGTCCAGGACCTCCTGCTCGCCCGCCGGCCGACGGCTCGGCAGCAGTCGTACGAGAAGGTCGTACAGGCCCACGAGGGCGAGCCCCAGGGACATCGCGATGCCGAAGGCCGCGCACCGTGGTTCACCGGTGGCCGCGGTCACCAGCAGGCCCGCGGTGGCGGGCAGGCCGTGGACCAGGAGGCGGGGGCCGGGGCGGCGCAGCAGGGCGGGCGGGGCCGGGGTGAGGCGGAGCGCCGAGGCGTCGATGTTGCGGGTGACGACCGGGAGGGTGCGGGTGCGGCGGACCAGGACGGAGGCCGCCTGGACCGCGCAGTGCAGCGCGTAGAAGGCCAGCAGGCCGGCCACCAGGGCGGTGTACGCCGTCTCCTCGTCCTCCGGGGTCAGTCGCAGCAGGCCGAGCACCAGCAGCAGGTCGCGCAGGACGTGCCGCACGGTGATGTCGGCGTGCGACTTGGCGAACAGCGAGACCATGCCGCGCTGCCAGCGGTGCAGGACGCCCTCCACGGCCAGGGACGCGGCGGTCGCGGCGAGCAGCAGCGGGACGTGCGGGCGCAGGGCGGCGACGGCCTGGGCGACGACGGCGGCTGCCAGGACGGCGGCGACGAGGACTCTCGTCGTGGTCT
Source organism: Streptomyces sp. NRRL B-3229 (assembly GCF_000719505.1). Lineage (NCBI taxonomy): Bacteria > Bacillati > Actinomycetota > Actinomycetes > Kitasatosporales > Streptomycetaceae > Streptomyces > Streptomyces sp. NRRL B-3229. Next base: position 310,925 of record NZ_JOGP01000002.1, read on the forward strand.
GCCGACCCGGCAGCCGCACCGCGGAGCGGAGGCGGGACAGGGGTTTTCGCACGGGGGTCACTCCAGGGTCGTCGCGAGACGGACGCCTTGGTTAACGCGAGTCGAGCTACGGACGACACGCGCGTGTACGTGTGCGGGCGGGGCGGGGAGGTGGTATGCGGCGCGGCGAGCAGGAGGAACTGGACCTGCGGGGCGGTGCGGCCAGGTCGTCCGGTTCGGGTCCGGGGACTGGACGGGCGCGCGTCACCGCGTCCCCTTCGCGTACATTGCGGGCGAGGTACCCACAGTGGCGCGAGGGGACAGGACACAAGGTGGCAGGGGCAAGGCAGGCCGTGGGCGAGGCCCGCAGGATCGTCGTCAAGGTCGGTTCCTCGTCGCTGACCACCGCCTCCGGCGGCCTCGACGCCGACCGGGTCGACGCGCTCGTCGACGTCCTCGCCAAGAGCCGCAGCGGGGGAGAGCGCGAGATCGTCCTGGTCTCCTCCGGCGCCATCGCCGCCGGACTCGCCCCGCTGGGGCTGCGCCGCCGCCCGCGGGACCTGGCCCGGCAGCAGGCCGCCGCCAGCGTCGGCCAGGGCCTGCTCGTGGCCCGCTACACCGCCTCCTTCGCCCGCTACGGCGTCCGGGTCGGACAGGTGCTGCTGACCAGCGACGACATGAGCCGCCGTGCCCACCACCGCAACGCCTCGCGCACCCTCGACAAACTCCTCGCGATGGGTGCCTTCCCGATCGTCAACGAGAACGACACCGTCGCCACGGACGAGATCCGCTTCGGCGACAACGACCGGCTCGCGGCCCTGGTGGCCCACCTGGTCCACGCCGACCTGCTCGTCCTGCTCTCCGACATCGACGGTGTCTACGACGGCGACCCGAGCAAGCCGGGCACCTCGCGGATAGCGGAAGTGCGCGGCCCCGAGGACCTGGCCCACGTCGAGATCGGCAGCGCGGGCAAGGCGGGCGTCGGCACCGGCGGCATGGTCACCAAGGTCGAGGCCGCCCGGATCGCGGCCGCCGCGGGCATCCCCGTGGTGCTGACCAGCGCGATCCACGCGGGCGAGGCGCTGTCCGGCGGCGACACCGGCACGTACTTCCCCCCGACCGGCAAGCGCTCCGCCGACCGTCTGCTGTGGCTCCAGCACGCGTCCACGCCGCAGGGGTCGCTGACCCTGGACGACGGCGCGGTCAAGGCGGTCGTGGATCGCCGCACGTCGCTGCTGCCGGCCGGGATCACCTCCGTCGAGGGCGAGTTCGTGGCGGGCGACCCCGTCGAACTGCGGGACGGCGCCGGGCGCGCGGTGGCCCGCGGGCTCGTGAACTTCGACGCCAAGGAGATGCCGCGGCTCATCGGCCGCTCGACGCGGGAGCTGGCACGGGAACTGGGGCCGGCGTACGAGCGGGAGGTCGTCCACCGGGACGATCTGGTGATCCTGCACCCTTGAGGGGCACCTGGTGCCTTTCGGGGGCGGTGTGCCCGAAAACGGGGTGAACGCCCTGCCAAGGGCGTCGCCCTGAGGTGGACGTTCCGCAAAACCGCCCCGCGAGCCCTTGCGGCCTGCTCAACTTTGTCCCAGGGACACATTCCGCCCGGCCCGTGGGGTCGATCTGTGCTTGAAGGAGGCCGTCGTGAGACGAGTGCGCCCTGGGGCGGCGGCTTCCCGCGGCGGGTCCGGCAACGCCGTGGCGAAGCCGGCCGGTGAGGAGCGGGCCCTGACGAGCGTCGCCGCGGGCGACCGGTTCGAGAAGAAGCAGCCCGAGGACCTGCCCCGCCTGTGGCACGTCACCCTCAGCGTCTCCGGCGAGGAGGCTCCGCTGAAGGAGGTCCGGCGCGCCCTCGAACAGCTCGCCCACGACCATCCCTTCCTGCTGACCAGCCGCTACGCCAACGACCACGCGGAGATCCGGTACTGGGAGGAGGCCCGCGACCTGCACGACGCGGCCGCCGTCGCCCTGCGCCTGTGGGGCGAGCACCGCCAGACCGCGGGCCTGCCGCCCTGGGAGATCGTCGGCCTGGAGGTCATCGACCGCCAGACCTACCACCAGCGCATCGCCGAGGGGTACGGGCCTGCTCCCGCGTCGCCGGTCGGGGTGCATCCGTACTGACCGCGGTGATCTTGGGTGTGTCCCTGCGTGTTTCCTGGGACGTGTCCCTTTGATCCCGTCTCGCGCTGTGGAATGCGCGGTGTTCGTCCCCGTCCGGCGCACTACCCTTTCCCTTATGACCTCGCTCTCGCCGTACGACTCCATGACCCCGGTCGTCCAGGCCGCCTACCGGGCCAAGGCCGCCGCCGCCGACCTCGCCCCGCTGCCGAGGTCCGAGAAGGACGACGCGCTGCTCGCCATCGCGGACGCGCTGGAGGTCCGTACGAGCGAGATCGTCGAGGCCAACGCGAAGGACGTCGCCAAGGCCCGCGAGGCCGGTACGAGCGAGTCGGTCGTCGACCGGCTGACGCTCACCCCGGAGCGGGTGCGCGCCATCGCCTCCGACGTCCGGGACGTCGTGGCGCTGCCCGACCCGGTCGGCGAGGTGGTCCGCGGCTCGACCCTCCCGAACGGCATCGACCTGCGCCAGGTCCGGGTCCCGCTCGGCGTGGTCGGCATCATCTACGAGGCCCGCCCGAACGTCACCGTGGACGCCGCCGCCCTGTGCCTGAAGTCCGGCAACGCCGTCCTGCTGCGCGGCTCCGCCTCCGCGTACGAGTCGAACACCGCCCTCGTGCGGGTCCTGCGGGACGCCGTGGGCGGTGCCGGGCTGCCCGCCGACGCCGTCCAGCTGGTGCCCGGCCAGTCCCGCGAGAGCGTGCAGGAGCTGATGCGCGCCCGTGGCCTGGTCGACGTCCTGATCCCGCGTGGCGGCGCCTCACTGATCCAGACCGTCGTGACGGAGTCGACCGTCCCCGTCATCGAGACCGGCACCGGCAACTGCCACGTCTACGTCGACGCCCACGCCGACATCGACATGGCGATCGACATCCTGATCAACTCCAAGGCCTCGCGGGTCAGCGTCTGCAACGCCGCCGAGACCCTCCTGGTCCACCAGGACATCGCCCCCGAGTTCCTGCCGCGGGCCCTGGACGCCCTCGCCGAGGCCGGGGTCACCGTGCACGCCGACCCGCGGGTGCTGGCCTACGCGAAGGACACCAAGGCGACCATGGTCGAGGCCACACTCGACGACTGGGACACCGAGTACCTCTCCTACGACATCGCCGCCGCCGTGGTCGACTCGCTGGACAAGGCCGTCGAACACATCCGGCTGTGGACCTCCGGGCACACCGAGGCCATCGTCACCACCTCCCAGCAGGCGGCCCGCCGGTTCACCCAGCTGGTGGACTCCACGACCGTCGCGGTCAACGCCTCCACGCGCTTCACCGACGGCGGCCAGTTCGGCTTCGGGGCGGAGATCGGCATCTCCACGCAGAAGCTGCACGCGCGCGGTCCGATGGGCCTGCCGGAGCTCACCAGCACGAAATACATCGTCACCGGGGACGGTCACATCCGCCGCTGAACCGGCTCGCCCCGGGGCGCGCGGCCTGGGCATATGCGTCCGGCAGGCGCCCCGGCCCTTTCCCGTGCCCTGCCGGGGCGTCTCATCAGGCGGATGAATTTCCCTGTCGTCTGCCCAAACTGACCCCCCAGGTCTACTCTGGATCCGTGCCGGAGGACGTGGGGGGTACGCCGTTCCCTGACGGCTGGGAGCCCGACGACGACCACGACCGCGGGGTGTCGGACGAAGAGTTCGCCTCCGTGGTCTTCGACGAGGCCTTCGTACGGGCGGCCGTGGTGCACGAGCCGACCGCCGTCGAACGCCTCCTGGCCGCCGCCAAGGCCAGAGCCGAGGCCTCCGAGGCCGAGGCCCGCCGCGCCCACCCCGGAGCCGACCGGTACGAGGACGGGTACGGACCCGGCCGTTTCGGCCATGATCCCGAGCTCGACGAGCTGGACGACACCGAGATCCTCGACGGCCGCTACGGCGCCCCCGGCGCGTACGGCAAGCAGGTCCGCTGGCACCGTCCGGTCGCCTGGATGCTCGCCCTCGTCATGGGCATCGGCATGGTCGCGCTGGCCTTCACCGCGGTCTACCGGGGCTCCTCCTCGGGCAGCCGCGACCGGGTACCGCCCCCCGCCTCGACCGGCCTGGAACAGGGGACCACGGTGACGCCCTCGGCGTCCGCGGACTACTCCCCGCCGGCCGTGTCCGCCGTCCCGCGCACACCCTGAGCCCGCCCTGGCCGATCTTCGACCCCCACGGGACGGGCGCCGGTCGGAGCGCGTCACCTCGGGGCCGGTCCCTGTCCGTACCTGGTGAGAACCTGTCAGAAGTTGTCGTGCGGCAGGGCGTTTACCTGAGCTTCCCGAGACCTACTCTGAAGATATGGGAGCGCCAGGAGACCCGCCTGAGGGGACACCCGAGGGCGGCCCGGCAGGTGGAGAGGACGAGTACCGATCCGTCGTGTTCGACGAGTCGTTCGTTCGTGCTGCCCGCCTCCAGGAGTTCTCCGCGCAGGAGCGCATGGCCGACCACGCGCCCGCCGTCCGCCGCCGCCCGCCCCTCAGGCGGGGCCTGTCCCGGCAGGTGCTGATCCTGGTCCTGCTGATCGCCGTAGCCTTCGGCACGGCGATCTACATGGGCGTACGGCACCCCTACCAGACCTCCGCGCTCCGGCAGCCCGTCGAGCCGCTGCGGATGACTGTCATCCCACTGGCCCCCGAGGGCAGGGTCCCGGGACACCCCGACGCCGAGTACCTGTACGCGCACAGCCCCGCCGCGCAGTACCGCGCCGGCGCCGAGGGCATCCCGCTGCCGGCCTCCCGCCGCACCGAGCACTTCTCCGACAGCCAGGTGGTGGGCGCGCTGACCACCGCCAAGGACTACATCGTGCGGTCCTCGCTGGACCCCGACGTCCTCACCGGCCACCAGGTCCGTGCCGTACGGGTACTGCTCGACACCGACCAACTCGACCAGTTCGACCAGAGTTTCGCCCACCCGGCGGCGGACGGACGGCACGCGCCGACCGGCTGGCTGGTCCGCTTCGACCCCGCCGAGGCGCGGCTGGCCGACGCGCGGATCCGGGTGCAGGGGAGCCTTCAGGCCGCCGAGACCGACTCCTCGACACTGGAGGTCACGGCGGACCACACGTTCGTCTACGCGCTGCGGTCCGCCGCCCCGATGACATCGAGCGAGGTCTCGCTGTTCACCGTCCGGCGGGAGCTGCACTTCCGCTTCGACCGGGACGACCTGCGGATGCACACCGCCCAGCTGGTCGTGTCGTACGTCCAGGCCGGGCCGCTGTCCTGCGCGGAGGACTCCACGAACCGGCTGCATCCGCTGCTGGCCGGGCAGACCGCGAAGGCCGGCGGGCCCGCGGGGACCGATCCCTATGCGACCGGCAGTGCCACGGCGCTCTGCGGGTCGCTGGCCACCAGCGCGCAGCCGAAGGTGTGAGTCCCCCCGCGCCTTGAACGCAGTCCCTGGAGCAGTCCCCTACGCAGTCTCAGCTGCCCTCGTCGTCCCGCGGCGTGTCGTTCGGTGTGTCCCTCGGGCGCTCGCCGTCCCGCGGGGCCGAGCCGGAGAAGCCGCCGAAGCCCCTGCGCACCCTGCCGCCCAGATCGCCCGCCCCGCCCGCGATGTCGTTGACCAGCTTCATCAACGGGTCCTTGGAGCCCTTCACATTGCTCGCGTAGCTCGCCGCCGACTCGCGGAAGCTGTCGGAGACCGAGGTGTCCTTGTCCTCGGAGCGGCGCGGGTAGTGGCCGTCCATGATCCGCTGGTAGTCGCGGGACTCCGACCACTTCTTCAGCTCGGCGGCCCGGACCGTGGTGAAGGGGTGGGTGCGCGGCAGGACGTTGAGGATCTTCAGGACCGAGTCGCGCAGGTCGCCGCCCGCCTCGTACTCCTCGGCCTGCTTCAGGAACGCGTCCACGTTCATCTCGTGCAGGTGGTGGCCGCCGGCCAGCTTCATCAGGCCGCGCATCGAGGCCCGCAGGTCCTGGCCCACCAGCAGGCCCGCACGGTCCGCCGACAGCTCCGACTTGCGGAACCACTCCCGCAGCGCGGTCACGATCGCCATGATCGCGAGGTTGCCCAGCGGGATCCACGCCACCCTGAGGGCGAGGCTGGTCAGGAACAGCAGGATGGTCCGGTAGACCGAGTGGCCGGAGAGGGCATGGCCCACCTCGTGGCCGACGACGGCCCGCATCTCCTCCTCGTCGAGGAGGTCGACCAGGCCCGTGGTGACCACGATGATCGGCTCGTCCAGGCCGATGCACATCGCGTTGGGCTGCGGGTCCTGGGTGACGTACATCGGCGGGACCTTCTCCAGGTCCAGGATGTAACAGGCGTCCCTCAGCATGTCGTTGAGGTACGCGAACTGCTGGTCGGAGACGCGCACCGAGTCGGACAGGAACAGCAGGCGCAGGCTCCGCTCGGGGAGCAGACCGCTGAGCGCCTTGAACACCGTGTCGAAACCGCTCAGCTTGCGCAGCGCCACCAGGGCTGAGCGGTCGGCGGGGTGCTCGTAGGCCCGCGAGGAGATGCCCGGGAAGCGCCGGCGCTGCCTGCTCGGTACGTGCTCGTGCCCGTTGTTCTGATGGCCGTCGTCGGACATGTCTTCCCCCCATGTGCGTCTTTGGCGGTGCCGTCTGTGGCCGTGCCCCTTCGACCGCGGTGATCCTTTGCGGACCCTTGTGCGGCCCTTTGCGCCCCCGAAGCAGAGCCCAGCCTAGGCGGAGATAGCGTGGACTGGCAGTACAGCGAAGGAGTCCACGTCATGGAGCACACCCGGGCCGCCTGGCTCACCGAGGCCGCTGGCGCCGCCGAGCAGCAAGGGTCCGGAAATCTGCTCCGGATCGTACTGGTCGTGATGTTCGTGGGCTGTGCGTTCACCGCGTGGTTCCTGCTGCGGGGGTACAAGCGGAAGGACGAGTGAGCGGGGGCGAAGGTTCCCCAATGGTGGAGTCGGCGTGATCGGCCTCACCGGGCCCGCTTACCATGGGCCGACGTCGTTGTCCCGTCCCTCCTCCATCGGATAGGTCTGCCGAAGATGAGCTTCCACAGCACCGCTGCCCAGTTGGTCACCCTCGCCGCAGAGGGCGAGGAGCACGGCGGCAACCACGAGAGCCTCGACCCCCTGGTGACCGGCGGCGCCGCGTTCATCATCCTGCTGCTCCTGCTGTGGATCACCACCCGTTTCAACCGCGACCGCTGAGGCACCGGGTGCCCGTCACGGGGCACTCCGGGCCCGTGCCGTCCGGGGCCCTCAGGTCGGGCCGGTAGGGTCTGCACGCATGGGAGAGCAGGACATGCCTACCGGCCCGGGCGACCACGGCCCCTCGAACTCCGGCAAGCGCCGCCTCGGCGTCATGGGCGGAACGTTCGACCCGATCCACCACGGACACCTCGTGGCGGCCAGCGAGGTCGCCGCGCAGTTCCACCTGGACGAGGTCGTGTTCGTACCGACCGGCCAGCCGTGGCAGAAGACGCACCGCAGGGTGTCCGCGGCCGAGGACCGTTATCTGATGACGGTCATCGCGACCGCCGAGAACCCCCAGTTCTCGGTCAGCCGTATCGACATCGACCGCGGCGGCCCCACCTACACCACGGACACGCTGCGCGACCTGAAGTCCCTCAACGCCGACACCGACCTCTTCTTCATCACCGGCGCCGACGCCCTCGGCCAGATCCTCACCTGGCGGGACGTGGAGGAACTGTTCTCCCTAGCGCACTTCATCGGAGTCACCCGGCCCGGCCACACCCTGGCCGACCCCGGGCTGCCCGAGGGCGGGGTCTCGCTCGTCGAGGTCCCGGCCCTGGCGATCTCCTCCACCGACTGCCGGGCGAGAGTCGCCAAGGGCGACCCCGTCTGGTACCTGGTGCCGGACGGCGTCGTGCGTTATATCGACAAGCGCGAGCTGTACCGCGGCGAGTGAGCCGAGAGGGGCACCGGTGAACGACCGATACGACGCGGGTTACGGCGGCGATCACGAGAACCAGTACGAACTCGTCGGCTACGACGAGTACGGTCGGCCGGTGTACCAGCAGGTCCCGCCGCAGCAACAGGCGCCGCGTCAGCAGCCCCAGCACCCTCAGCAGCAGTACGACCCTTACGCACAGCAGGGCTACGGCTACGACCCGTACGCCACGGGCACCCAGAACCAGGTTCCGCCGTACGACCCCTATGCGGCCGGCGACACCGGTCAGCAGGCGCCGACCCCGTCCTACGACCCGTACGGCGACGGGAACGGGGCCGGGCAGGGCACCGGTCCGGGGACGGCGTACGACCCCTACGGACAGGCCGCCACGAGCGGGCGGCAGCAGCGCGTCACCGAGCAGACGGCCTACATCCCCCAGCAGGGCGGACCCACCGGCGAGGCGCCGCAGACCGCGCCGACCGGCCGGGGCTACGGCAGCAGCCAGGACACGGGGTCCCGTCCCGGATACGGCGACGGCGCGCAGGCCGGTGCCGGCCGTCCCGCGGCGGGTGCCGGTGACGACGACGAACGGCAGTACCACACCGCCCAGTTCGCCTTCGTGGAAGAGCCCGACGGGGACTCCGAGGACGTCATCGACTGGCTCAACTTCACCGAGAACCGCACCGAGCGCCGCGAGGAGGCCAAGCGCCGCGCCCGCAGCCGGCTCGTCGCCCTGGTCGTCGTCCTCGCCCTCGTCGCGGTCGGCGGTGTCGGCTGGCTCTGGTACGCCGGGAAGCTGCCCGGCCTGTCGGACCCGGAGAGCAAGAAGGGCACCTCGATCGCGGCGAGCGCCCAGAACCGTGACGTGATCGTCGTCCACCTGCACAACACCGGCAAGGGCGGCACCTCCACCGCGCTGCTCGTCGACAACACCACCACCGACCGGGGCACCACCGTCCTGATCCCCAACTCCCTCAACCTCACGGCCGACGACGGCACCACGACCACCCTGGCCAAGTCCGTCGACGACGACGGCTCCTCCGGGACCCTCGACGCCCTCGACACCGTGCTCGGCACCGACATCGAGGGCACCTGGCGCCTGGACACCCCCTACCTCCAGAACCTCGTCGACCTCGTCGGCAACATCGACATCGACACCGACACCGCCGTGCCCGACCCGGCCGCCAAGAAGAAGGGCCAGGCGCCCCTGGTGAGCAAGGGGAAGGACCAGACCCTCAGCGGCAAAATGGCCGTCGCCTACGCCACCTACCGCGCTTCCGGCGAGTCCCAGGACGCCCAGCTGGAGCGCTTCGGGCAGGTCATGCAGGGCGTGCTGCGCAAGCTGTCCTCCGACCCGACGGCCGCGACCACCACCGTGCAGACCCTGGCCCAGATCCTCGACCCGTCCCTGACCGACAAGGACCTCGGCACCTTTCTCGCCAAGCTCGCCGACCTCGCCAAGGGCGGCGACTACAGGACCACGCTGCTCCCCGTCCAGCAGGACGGCACCCTGAGCGCGGCGGCCAGTGCGAGCGTGGTCAAGGACGTCCTCGGCGGCAAGGCGAAGAGCCCCGACAAGGACGCGGCCGTGAGCGTGTCCGTCCAGAACGCCACCGGCACCAAGGACAACACCGAGAAGGCCCGGGTCGTCCTCCTCAACGGCGGCTTCACCTTCCTCGACGGCGGCACGCCCTCCGGTACGCAGACCACCTCCAAGGTCGTCTACGCCGACGCGGGCGACAAGGCCGACGCCGCCGAGGTCGCCAAGACCCTCGGCCTGCCCGGCGGCGCCGTGACCAAGGGCACGGTCTCCTCCGGCGCGGACGTCGCCGTGATCCTCGGCCGGGACTACAAGCCGTCCTCGGGGTCCTAGCGGAACAATCACGTGGGGTGGTGTCGGCGGTCCGTGAGACCCTTGAGGTCAAGTGACCGCCGACCGAAAGCCTTGTAGTGACCGCGACTGACCGTTCCCTCGAGCTCGTCCACACCGCCGCGCAGGCGGCCGCCGACAAGCTCGCCCATGATGTGATCGCCTACGACGTCAGCGACGTCCTCTCGATCACCGACGCCTTCCTGCTGGCGTCCGCGCCCAACGACCGCCAGGTCAAGTCCATCGTCGACGAGATCGAGGAGCGGCTCTCCAAGGAGCTCGGCGCCAAGCCGGTGCGCCGTGAGGGCGACCGCGAGGCCCGCTGGGTCCTCCTCGACTACGTGGACATCGTGGTCCACGTCCAGCACAGCGAGGAGCGGGTCTTCTACGCCCTGGAGCGGCTCTGGAAGGACTGCCCCGAGCTGGAGCTGCCCGCCGACGCCAAGGCGACCCGCGGCAAGGGCGAGGAGCACGCCAAGCTCCGGGCCGAGGAGGACGACGCCGAGTTCGGGGAGCAGCGGTGACCGCTGCCGACGGCCGCAGGGGCCGGGGGCGCCGCGTCATCCTGTGGCGGCACGGCCAGACCTCCTGGAACGTGGAGCGCCGCTTCCAGGGCACCACGGACGTCGCGCTCACCGAGACCGGCGTCGGCCAGGCCCGCCGCGCCGCCCGGCTGCTCGCCTCGCTCCAGCCCGACGCGATCGTCGCCTCCGACCTCCAGCGGGCCGCGAACACGGCCGCCGAGCTCGCCGCGCTCACCGGCCTGGAGGTGGCCCACGACGAGGGGCTGCGCGAGACCTACGCGGGCGTCTGGCAGGGCCTCACGCACGAGGAGATCATCGCCCGGCACGGCGAGGAGTACGCCGCGTGGAAGCGCGGTGAGCCGGTCCGCCGCGGCGGCGGTGAACTGGAGACCGAGGTCGCCGACCGCGCCGCTCCCGTGGTGCTCCGGCACGCCGACAAGCTTCCCGAGAACGGCACCCTCGTGGTGGTCAGCCACGGCGGCACGATCCGCACCACCATCGGACGGCTGCTCGGGCTGGAGCCCCCGCACTGGGAGAGCCTCGGCGGCCTCTCCAACTGCTGCTGGTCGGTCCTCGGCGAGGGCGCCCGCGGCTGGCGCCTGCTGGAGCACAACGCCGGCACCCTCCCGGAGCCGGTGCTCGGGGACGACGACTGAGCGGCGGCGGAACCGGCGCCCACCAGGCACGGACCCGGATTTCACTTTCCGGCAGGTCGCAGGCTAGAGTTCTTCTTGTTCGCCCGCCGAGCGGGAAGAACGCAAGGGGCTATAGCTCAGTTGGTAGAGCGCCTGCATGGCATGCAGGAGGTCAGGAGTTCAATTCTCCTTAGCTCCACAGATCGACACTCGGTCGAGTGGTCAAAGATCGTGACGAGGATCCCGTCTCCTTCCGGAGGCGGGATTTTCTGTTGCTGTGTCCTGCTTGATCCTCTTCGGCGGCCATGCGTCACGACCGGCCCGGCGCGTGATCACGGGCCCGGCGCGTGCTTCGGCACACTCTTCTTCGACCGGCTTGAGTCACTCGGCCCCTCTGAGGCGTATACCTCTGCGAAGGCGCTGTTGGCGTGCACGTTCGCGCCGGCCGGGACCCGTGGCGACGGGTCCCGTGTCCGGACTGGTACTCAGGCGTCGCTGACCGTATTGGTCCGGCCGTGGCAGAATCAAACGGCCGGAAGGGGGCGCGGCCCGACGGGAGGGAGTAGTGATGCCTGCGAGCATCCTCGTGGAGGTCGGCCACCTCCACGAAGCGGCGTCGACAAGGGACACGACGGTCCGCCTCATCTGCCCTTCCTGCGGTTCCGTCCACGTGGCGCAAGTACTCGGCGACAACGGCGGGGTCTCCTACGTGTGCACGGCCTGCGGCCACAGCTGGAGCTGATCGATGGGTGCACACAGGCGAAAGTGCGACTGGTGCGGCAGCGGGACGCCGATCGTGCGCGACATGGAGCCGCTCAATCCCGACTACCAGTACTGGTGCGAGGAATGCGCGCGGGCGCTGATCATAAAAGGCGACCCGATCGAGACGTACCGCGAACTGGAGGGCGAGCCGATCTACGGCCGCCTCCTCGAGGAACACTGCACGCTCAAACGGTTCTACTCGTTCGTCACCGCTTGAGCCGGGAAACGATTTGGTGTTCCACCCCGGGGACCGTGTAATGTTGGCTCCGCCGCCGGGGAAACCGGGCGGAACACCAAGCAAGGGGCTATAGCTCAGTTGGTAGAGCGCCTGCATGGCATGCAGGAGGTCAGGAGTTCAATTCTCCTTAGCTCCACAGCAAAGGTCCCGCCGGATCATCTCGATCCGGCGGGATCTTCTTGTTTCCAGAGGCAGTTACGCCGTTTCAGGGCCAGTTGCGCCGGCGGCAGCCGCGACGGGGCCAGTTACGACGAAGGGGGCCGCCCGGATCCCGGGCGGCCCCCTTCGTGACGTCGGCTCAGCGGCCCAGCGCTCGCCGCCCGCGGCCCTGGGAGAGGACCGGGAGGTTGCGGGCGGGGCCCTTGTCGCGCGGCGACTCCTCCTCCAGGCGCAGGGCCAGCGCGGGGCAGCGACGCACCGCACGCAGCGCCTTCGCCTCGGCGTAGCGCGGCACTTGCGCCTGGGCGACGGTGGGGAAGCCGTCGGCGCCGAGTTCGAAGACCTCGGGAAGGATGTCGGCGCACAGGCCGTGGCCCCGGCACAGCGTCCAGTCGACGTAGATCTTCTGACGGCTGGGGCCGTTCTCCTCGGCCTCTCCGCCGCCCGGGATGCCCGTCGGCATCTTCCCGCCCTCGAAGAGCGGCAGAACGCCCTCCACGGGCCGTCCGCAGCCGTTGCCGAGGACATGGGCGGCCAGGTCGTCCGTGAACGCCTTGATGGTCGACTCCAGGAACATCGCGGAGCCGTCCGGGTGCGAGCACGCGCCGCGCCGCTTCACGTTCTTGGCGACCTGCTTGAGCGCCTCCAGGGCGGCCGGCCCGCCGCCGTTGAGGATGTCCTCCATGCCGCGCGCCGCGGCCGGCAGACCCAGGTAGCAGGGCCCGCACTGGCCCGCGCTCTCCTCGGCCAGCCACTGCGCCACCCGCAGCGACTCGCCCAGCGGGCAGGTCTCCTGAGTGATCGGCAGGATCGCGCCGGCCCCGAGTGCGCCGCCCACCGCGTCCAGGGAGTTGCGGGAGACGATCGCCTCGTTGACGGTCGCCGCGTCGATCCACTTGCCGTGGTAGCCGCCGGTCAGCACGCCCTGCGGGACCGGTGGGGCGCCGGCCAACTGGAGGACGTAGCGCAGCGGTACGCCTGTCGGGACCTCGATCACCATGGGGCGCGCGACGGCACCGGAGACCGTGAGCATGACGGTGCCCGGCTCGTCGTACAGGCCGGTGTTGCCGTACCGCTCCGGACCGATGCGCGCGGCGATCGCCAGCTGCGCGAAGGTCTCCGCGTTGGACAGCAGGGTCGGTGCGCCGCCGACGCCGTTCTGCGAGGCGCTGACCTTGCGGCCGGGCGGGATGGCCGGGCCGCCGTCGATGGAACGGATCAGCGAGGCCGCAGCTCCGGTGACCATGCGGACGGGATTGCGCTGCACGCGCGCGCGGAGGGCCGATCGCCGGCCGTTGCTGAGGCCGCGCTCGGCGAGGGCGGCCTCCATGGAGCGCTGGGTCGACTCCCGGGTGACCCCGATCACGAGGGTCCTGGCTCCCAGCGCCTCGGCGGCCAGGAGCGCGCCGTCCAGGATGAGGTGGGGGGCGCGGTTGATGAGGACCGTGTCCTTGCGGCAGGCCGGTTCGTCCTCGCTGCCGTTGACGACGACGACCGGCCGGATGCCGCGCTTGATCGCCGCTTCGGCGACCGAGCGCAGCTTCTTGTGGAAGGGGAAGCCGGCACCGCCGCGCCCCTTCAGGTTGATGGCCTCGGAGAGCTTCGCGAGCTGCTCCCCGCCCATGGGTTCGAGCGGCCCGTGCACCTTCAGGTGCATGGGCAGGTCAAGTCGTTCGACAAGGTCGAAGCCCGACGTGAGCTGGGGAAGCCCGACCACGCGGACTTCCGGGACGTCGGGCAGGGCCTCGTTCACCTATAGCCTCCGGAAGGCGTGTTCCAAGGTTCGCCCGAGCCCGGCGAGTCGTAGGACTGGCCGGACGTCTGATCTGTGGCGGGACCGCTGTTGTACGTGTCGTTCGGGTTGTACGCGCCATACATGGTGTTTGACTCACCGGTGTCGCGTACATCACCCGTCAAATAGCTGGCCGTGCCCGAATTGCCGCCATAGGTGGGGATGTTGTACCCCGTGTCCTGGAGCGGGTCGTAGGCGGACGGGGGCGCCTCGCCGACCGGCGGCGGGGACGGGATCGGCCAGTTGCCCGAGGTGCTGCCGATGCCTTCCGCGCGCGCGATGGGCTCGGTGGCGGCCTGCATGTCCATGGGCATGTCCATGCGCGCGGTCTGGCCGGTGTCGTAGGGCTGCTGCCCGCCCGGGGACATGGCGCGGTAGGCGGCGGCGAATCCGCTGCCCGCGGGCTCGGGGGCCGGGGTCTGGTAGATCGGGGTGGAGCCGGTCTGCGACAGGCCCTCGTAGCCGGGCAGGGCGGACTCCGAGCGGCGGCCGCCGGACTCGGCGCCCCTGCGGCCCTCGCCGCGGCTCTCGCGGCCCGGCGCGGCCGTCTCCGCGGCCCGCCTGGCCCGGGAGGCCTCCAGTTCCTCGCGGCCCCCGCGCTCCTCGGCGCCGAGGAGCACGGCGACCCGGTCGGTGATCCTGCGCTTGAAGGGGCGCGGAGCCGCGCGCAGGGCGAGCGCCACGATGACGCCGAGCACGCAGAGCGCGTACAGGTAGGTGAAGATCGGGGCCTTCACCGCGCGACCCGCGTAGAGCCCGTGGACCAGGCCGGCGCACCAGGCGGGGTAGGCCAGCATGTGCATCGCCCGCCAGCGGGCCGCGACCGGGGCCGGGGAGGCGAACCGGTTGCGCAGTGCCCCGGTGATGCCCACGAAGATCATGAGCTGGCCGGCCAGCGTGCCGAGTCCTATGAGGCCGCCGCTGCTGCTGAAGCCGAGGCCGAACGGGATGAACGCGGCGATCCACGTGGTGTGTTCGAGGGTGAGTTTGATCCCGATGTGCAGCAGGAGGAACGCGATCGAGCCCACGGCGGTGATCCGGTGCACGCCCTGGGCGACGATCCGCTGCCGGGTGTTGAGGATCAGCCGGTCCTGTGCGACGAGTCCCCAGATCACGGAACAGGTCAGGAGGACGAGCGTCACCACGCCCGCTCCGAAGTTGAGGAAGTCCTGGAGCCAGACGCCTCCGTACACCACGACCAGAGGGATGGCCAACAGGAAGACGGCCGTCGCCACCCCATAGGCCGACCGGCCCGTCCTGGGGAGCGTGCTGTTGCTACTACGAGGGTTCATGGGGGCAACTCCGAGCGGTTCGGGAAGGCGGTCCCGCTGCCGCACTCTAAGTGGCGCCATACCGATGGGTACGGCGTTTGAGTTATTGCGTTGTTATCAAACGGTCGTGGGGCCGTTGTGATGCCCCTTAGCGGCTGTTACGCGAAGTAACCTCTGGCCTTGCTCCAGTTCCTCTCGGGTGGATACGGTGCGGCTCGACTGCGGCGGCGAGTGCGGCACCCGGTGCCAAAGAGGCATACGTAAGCTCGTCGCGGCTTGCTCAACGGCTGCGGTACCCTAACGCCATGCGTGCCGTACGCCTTCTGCTTAGCGAGCCGCGCTGATCAGTCCCGACCACCGGTGAAGACGTGGTCGGAATCGGCGCGGCGTCCCCTCCTGTGCGAGGGGTTTTTTCGTTTCCGGACGAAACACAGCCCGCTGGCAGAGACGATCGATGGAGCTTTGAGGACCATGAGCGAGACGAACCCCGCTGCCGCCGAGGTGGCCGCGCCGCACCGCTACACGGCCGCCGTCGCGGCCGAGATCGAGGCACGCTGGCAGGACTTCTGGGACGCCGACGGGACCTACGCGGCGCCGAACCCCAAGGGCGACCTGGCGGGCGACCCGGAGGTCGTCGCCCGGCCCAAGAAGTTCATCATGGACATGTTCCCCTACCCGTCGGGTGCGGGCCTGCACGTCGGCCACCCCCTGGGCTACATCGCCACCGATGTATTCGCCCGCTTCCAGCGGATGACGGGGCACAACGTCCTGCACACCCTGGGCTTCGACGCCTTCGGCCTGCCCGCCGAGCAGCACGCCGTCCAGACCGGCGAGCACCCGCGGATCACCACCGAGGCCGCGATCAACAACATGAAGTCCCAGCTGCGCCGGCTGGGCCTGGGCCACGACAAGCGCCGGTCGTTCGCCACGATCGACCCGGACTACTACAAGTGGACCCAGTGGATCTTCCTACAGATCTTCAACTCCTGGTACGACGACGAGGCGAAGCAGGCCCGCCCGATCTCCGAGCTGATCGCCCGCTTCGAGTCCGGTGAGCGCCCGGTGCCCGGCGGCGGCTCCTGGAGCGAGCTGTCCGACGCCGCCCGCGCCGACATCCTGGGCGAGTACCGGCTGGCCTATGCCTCCGACGCGCCCGTCAACTGGTGCCCCGGGCTGGGCACCGTGCTGGCCAACGAGGAGGTCACCGCCGACGGACGCTCCGAGCGCGGCAACTTCCCGGTCTTCAAGGCCAAGCTGCGCCAGTGGAACATGCGGATCACCGCGTACGCCGACCGGCTGCTGGACGACCTGAACGAGCTGGACTGGCCCGAGGCCATCAAGTTGCAGCAGCGCAACTGGATCGGCCGCTCCGAGGGCGCCCGCGTCGACTTCCCGATCGACGGCGAGCACATCACCGTCTTCACCACCCGCCCGGACACCCTGTTCGGCGCGACCTACATGGTGCTGGCACCCGAGCACCCGCTGGTCGAGAAGTTCACGCCCGCCACCTGGCCGGAGGGCACCCGCGACGCCTGGACCGGCGGTCATGCGACCCCGGGCGAGGCCGTCGCCGCCTACCGCGCGCAGGCCGCCTCCAAGTCCGACGTCGAGCGCCAGGCCGAGGCCAAGGACAAGACCGGCGTCTTCACCGGCTCGTACGCCACCAACCCGGTCAACGGCGAGCCGGTCCCCGTCTTCATCGCGGACTACGTCCTGATGGGCTACGGCACCGGCGCGATCATGGCCGTCCCCGGCCACGACTCCCGCGACTTCGCGTTCGCGCGCGCCTTCGACCTGCCCGTGGTGTGCGTCGTCGAGCCGACCGACGGCCGCGGCACCGACACCTCCACGTGGGAGGACGCCTTCGTCTCCTACGACGCGAAGATCGTCAACTCCACCGGCAAGGGCGTCTCCCTGGACGGCCTGGGCGTCGTCGAGGCCAAGGCGCGCATCACCGAGTGGCTGGAGAGCGAGGGCGTCGGCGAGGGCACCGTCAACTTCCGCCTGCGTGACTGGCTGTTCAGCCGCCAGCGCTACTGGGGCGAGCCCTTCCCGATCGTCTACGACGAGGACGGCATCGCCCACTCGCTGCCCGAGTCGATGCTGCCGCTGGAGCTGCCCGAGGTCGAGGACTACTCGCCGCGCACCTTCGACCCGGACGACGCGGACACCTCCCCGGAGACGCCGCTGTCCCGCAACGAGGACTGGGTGAACGTCACCCTGGACCTGGGCGACGGACGCGGCCCGCGCGCGTACCGCCGTGAGACCAACACCATGCCCAACTGGGCCGGTTCCTGCTGGTACGAACTGCGCTACCTGGACCCGCACAACGATTCCGTGCTGGTCGACCCCGAGATCGAGCGGTACTGGATGGGCCCCCGCGCGGGTCAGCCGCACGGCGGTGTCGACCTGTACGTCGGCGGCGCCGAGCACGCGGTGCTGCACCTGCTGTACGCGCGCTTCTGGTCCAAGGTCCTGTTCGACCTGGGGCACATCTCGTCGCCCGAGCCGTTCCACAAGCTGTTCAACCAGGGCATGATCCAGGCCTTCGTCTACCGCGACAGCCGGGGCTTCCCGGTGCCGGCCGCCGAGATCGAGGAGCGGGACGGGACGTTCTTCTTCCAGGGCGAGCCCGTCAAGCGCGAGCTGGGCAAGATGGGCAAGTCCCTGAAGAACGCCGTCACCCCCGAGGCGATCTGCGAGGAGTACGGCGCCGACACCCTGCGCCTGTACGAGATGGCCATGGGCCCGCTGGACGTCTCGCGGCCGTGGGACACCCGCGCGGTGGTCGGCCAGTACCGGCTGCTGCAACGGCTGTGGCGCAACGTCGTCGACGAGACGACCGGCGAGGTCACCGTCGTGGACGCCGAGCCCGACGAGGCCACGCTGCGGGCCCTGCACAAGGCGATCGACGGCGTGCGGCACGACCTGGAGGGCCTGCGCTTCAACACCGCCATCGCCAAGGTCACCGAGCTGAACAACCACCTGACCAAGACGGGCGGCCCGGTGTCGCGCCAGGTCGCCGAGGCGCTGGTGCTGCTGGTCACGCCGCTGGCCCCGCACATCGCCGAGGAGCTGTGGCGCAGGCTGGGCCACACCGACTCGGTCGTCCACCAGGACTTCCCGGTCGCCGACCCGGCCTACGTCGTGGACGAGACCGTGACCTGCGTGGTCCAGGTCAAGGGCAAGGTCAAGGCCCGCCTGGAGGTCTCCCCGGCCATCTCCGACGAGGAACTGGAGAAGGTCGCGCTGGCCGACGAGAAGGTCGTGGCGGCGCTGGACGGGGCGGGCATCCGCAAGGTGATCGTGCGGGCGCCGAAGCTGGTGAACATCGTTCCGGCGTAAGGCCCGCGGGGTAGGTCCCGGGGCTCTGGGCTTAGGGCCGGCGTCGCGCGGGGCTCGTCCCGCCTGGTGCGCCGGGCGGGTTGCTGGCTTGATGCGCCGGGCGGGTTCCTGGCTTGATGCGCCGCGGGTTCCTGGTTTGATGTGCCGTCCGGGTCCGTGGCCCCTAGGGGTTGCGTGCGGGCAGGTTCGGGGTTCCTCCGGAACTCCGGGCCTGCCCGTTGCGTTTACCTTGGAAGCGCGGCGCGGTGTGTGCCGTACCGGTCGGAGGAGGAGACGTGGAAGCAGTGATCGCGATCGTGGCCCTGCTCTTCGTGCTCTTCGTGGTGCTCGGCGTGTACGCGACAGTGAAGGTGGTCGGCGCCGCCAAGCGAGGTGTGGACCGCACCCTCACCCAGGCCCGGCGCACGGTCGAGGACCACACCTTGCGCGCCAAGTCCTTCGCCCAGGTCGGCCCGGCGGGCGAACTGGCCCAGCTGCGGCTGAAGCTGCGCACCTCGATGCGCGCCACCCAGGAGGCGCTGCACGCGGGCGCCCCCGAGGACGAGTCCCTCAAGGAGTCGATCGGCCTCTTCCAGCGTCTCAGCGCCCACGGCCATGAACTGGACGGCGAGCTCAAGCGCCTGGAGTCCGAGCCCGACCGGACGAAGCTCGCCGAGCGCCTGCCCGGCCTGCGGGAGCGCACCGAGCGCATCACACAGTCGGCCGACTCCCTGCGCTGGGCGGCCCGTGACCGCGCCCGCCGGTTCGCCGACGACGACCTGGACACCCTGAGCGCGCAGATCGACGTCGAGTCCGGAGCCCTGCGGCACTGGACCAAGGCCGAGCCCGCCGCGACACCGCCGCCGTGGCCCGAGCCCTCCGCCGCCGAGAGCGGCACCGAGCAGCAGACCTGGCCCGAGACGCCCCGCTCCCGCACCGCCGAGGAACCGACGCGGCCCGCGATCACCCCGCCCGGCGTCCGCCCGACCTACCCCTGGCAGAAGAAACCCCGTCCGGAGAGCACGACTTGACGCCCGGCCCGGCACCCGCCCCGAACCTGCCACGGCAGCCCCGGGCGACAGGGGCCGGGCTGCCGCCCGCACGCTACGGCAGGTAACCTCCAGCTCATGTCCCGCCATGTCGCGATCGTCACGGATTCAACGGCCTACCTGCCGCAGGGGACGATGGAGCGGCACGGCATCACAGCGGTCCCCCTGACCGTGGTCCTCGGCGACCGCGCCCTGGAGGAGGGCACCGAGATCACGGCCCGCTCGCTGGCCCAGGCGCTCCAGAAGCGACGCCCCGTCACCACCTCACGGCCCAGCCCCCAGGCCTTCGCCGAGCACTACCGCAAGGTCGCCGAGTCCGGCGCGACCGGGATCGTGTCGCTGCATCTGTCCGCCGAACTCTCCGGCACCTACGACGCGGCGGTCGTGGCGGCGCGTGAGGCACCGGTGCCGGTGCGGGTGGTCGACACCGGCATGATCGCCATGGCCCTCGGATTCTGCGCGGTCGCCGCCGCCCAGGCCGCCGAGACGGGCGGCACGGTGGACGAGGCGGTCACGGCCGCGGAGAAACGGGCCGCGGGCACGGCCGCCTACTTCTACGTCGACACCCTCGACTATCTGCGCCGCGGGGGCCGGATCGGGGCCGCCCAGGCCCTCCTCGGCTCCGCGCTCGCGGTGAAGCCGCTGCTGAAGCTCGACGGCGGCCGGATCGAGCCCCTGGAGAAGGTGCGGACGGCGTCCAGGGCGATCGCCCGCCTGGAGGAGATCGCGGCGGACCGGGCCGGCAGCGCGCCGGTCGACATCGCGGTGCACCATCTCTCCGCCCCCGACCGGGCAGCCGCCCTCGCGGACCGCCTGCGGGCACGGGTGACGGGGCTGGCCGATCTGCATGTGAGCGAGGTCGGGGCGGTGATCGGGGCGCATACGGGGCCTGGGTTGCTGGGGGTTGTGGTTTCGGCTCGGTGACGGGGCAGTACGGCCTGGGCTGCTGGGGATATGTGGGCTGGGCGGCAGGCCGGTTCACTCGTGCGGGTGGCGGAGTTGTCCACAACCGGTGGGTAGTCCACGGGAATTGACCAAGATCATCGCGAGAATGCGGGTCTGGTCGATCCTCGGCGCATGGCACTTCGATCACGTTCACGTACAGCGACGGCAACCAGCGGACCGGGCCGCGGCCCCCACTCCGACGGACGCGCGAGGCATCGCCGACCGTCCGCTCCCCGAGGTACAGGAGGCGGCCGTGCCCGGCATCGGCATGCCGCCTCGGCGGACGAACTCCAGCGCCGGGCGGAGGTGTTGTTCGCCGAACGGGTGGGCGCCCGGAGGGACTCGGGCAAGGGGCCGCCGCCGGGTGGGCGGGACTTGGCAGGCGGCGGGGCGGATGCCGGTGCCGTCGATCTCGTCGGGGGCGGTTCCGCTTCGCCGATCGACGGGGCTGGTTCCGGGGACGAGGCGTGGCGAGACGGCGAGGGCCTCGACGCCGACGCGTGGGACACCGCTCACCAGGACACAGCTGCCCGGGACACCGGCTTCCAGGCGGCTGGTGCCCGGGACGAGGCTCGGCGTGATGGTTCTGCCGGGGACGGTGCCTGGCGGGAGCGGGCCGGGATGGCTCTGCGGGAGCGGTTGCCGGTGTGGTTGCAGGCGCGCTACGGGCTGGAGCGGCGGAACGTCGTAGCACTCTCCGTACTGCTGGTCGTGGCCGCGGTGTTCGCCGTGCAGCACTTCTGGACCGGCCGAACGCAGTCGGTCCAGGCGCCCGAAGTCGTCCGGGCGGCGGCTCCGTTCGGGGAGAGCGGGTCGGCCGAGGGCGGTGCGGGCGAGCGCGGTGGTCGGGGCGGGGAGCAGCCGGCGGTCCCGGGCGGGATGCCCAGCACCCCGGGCGTCGCGGGCGCCGAGATCGTCGTGGACGTCAGCGGCAAGGTCCGTGACCCCGGCGTCCATCGGTTGCCGGCCGGATCCAGAGTGGCCGACGCGCTGACGGCGGCGGGCGGTGTGCGGCCGGGCACCGACACGGACGCCCTCAACCGCGCGCGGTTCCTGGTGGACGGCGAGCAGGTCGTGGTCGGCAGCCCGGCTCTCGCGCCCGGCGCGGGAGGCGTACCCGCCAACGGTGCTCCAGCCGGCCCCGGTGGCGGCCCGGCCGGTGCGGCGGCCCCCGTCTCCCTGAACACGGCCACCGTGGACCAGCTCGACACCCTGCCCGGTGTCGGCCCCGTGCTGGCCCAGCACATCCTCGACTACCGCACCCAGCACGGCGGCTTCCGCTCGGTGGACGAGCTGCGCGAGGTCAACGGCATCGGCGACCGCCGCTTCGCCGACCTGCGGAACCTCGTACGGCCATGAGGTACGGCTCGGCGGTCCAGCGAGGGGACGAGGGCGAGGCACGCACGTCGGGCGGGGCACGCGGGTCGGGCGGGGCACACAGGCCGGGCGGGTCACACAGGACGGCCGGAGTCGGACGGCGTGGACGGTCAGCCGTGCACGCCGCCTCCGGGAAACGGCTCGGCGACGCCCATCCCCGGCAGGAGGGCCCCACGAACCTGCGACTGGTCCCCGCGGCGCTGGCGGCGTGGGTGACAGCCGCGGTGGCACTGGGGATGCCCGCGGGGTGGGTCACCGGGCTGGCGGCCGGGTGTCTCGTCGTCGCCTGCGTGCTGTTGTCGGGACGGTGGCGGCGGGTGGGCGGCGACGGTGGACGGGGCGGGGCTCCTGCGCGGGGCGTCGGTGGAGGGGGCGGGGCCCCTGTGCGGGGCGTCGGCGGAAGGGGCAGGGTCCCGGTCGCCGCTGTGCTGCTCTGTGTCGCGGCGGCCGCCGTGTCCGCGGGGCTGCACGGGGCGGACCTGCGGCGAGGGCCGGTGCCGGAGCTGGCCCGCCGGTATGCCACGGTGACCGCCGAGATCGAACTGACCGCCGACCCTCACCTCACCCGGCCCCGGATCACCGGGGACCACGCCGCACCGACCGCCGTGGTCGTCGAGGCCGACGTGCGGCGGGTGGAGACGGTGGGCGGGACGGCCGTGGTGACCCGGACGCCGGTGCTCGTGCTCGTCGATGTGCGTACGGAGGCGAGGAAGGGAGCATGGCGCCCCGGTGCCGGTGGGGTGCCGTCGAGGTCACACCACGCGGGGTTCACGTCGGCCGCGGGGGAGCCGTCGCGGTCACCCTGGCTCGGACTGCTGCCGAGCACGCGCGTGCGGGTGGTCGCCCGGGTGGTGCCGCCGCTGGTCGGGGGAGATCGGATCGCGGCCGTGTTGCGGGTGCGGGATCGGGCGGGACCCGAGGTCGTGGGGGAGGCGTCGGGGGCGCAGCGGTTCGCGGGGCGCCTGCGGGCCGGACTGCGGGAGGCCACCGACGGACTGCCGGCGGATGCCCGGGCCCTGTTGCCGGGACTGGTCGTGGGGGACACCTCGCGGATCACACCGGAGCTGGACGAGGCGTTCAAGGAGACCGACCTCGCGCACACGCTCGCCGTCTCCGGGAGCAACCTCACGATCCTGCTCGTCCTGCTCATCGGGCCGCCCGGACTCGCCCGGCTCGTCGAACGACGGGGACTGGCACCGCGGCTCGGGATGTCGCTGCGGACGACCGCGCTGGTCGGCGGTGGGCTCACGCTGGCGTTCGTCGTGGTGTGCCGGCCGGACCCCAGTGTGCTGCGGGCCGCGGCCTGCGGGGCCGTCGCGTTGCTCGCCCTCGCGACCGGTCGTCGCAGATCACTGATCCCGGCGCTGGCGACGGCCGTCCTGCTGCTGGTGCTGTACGACCCGTGGCTGGCCCGGAGTTACGGGTTCCTGCTCTCCGTCCTGGCCACCGGGGCTCTGCTGACGCTGGCGCCGCGCTGGAGCCTGGCGTTGCGGCGGCGCCGCGTGCCGCCCCGGCTGGCGGAGGCGTTGGCGGCGGCCGCCGCCGCGCAGGCGGTGTGCGCTCCGGTGGTCGCCGTGCTGTCGGCGCGGGTGAGCCTGGTCGCGGTGCCCTGCAATCTGCTCGTGGAGTTCGCGGTCGCGCCGGCGACGGTCCTGGGCTTCGCGGCGCTGGCGACGGCGCCTGTGGCGATGCCGGTGGCCGAAGGCCTGGCCTGGTGCGCGAGTTGGCCCGCCGGGTGGATCGCGGAGGTCGCCCGCACCGGGGCGTCGCTGCCCGGCGGAGGCGTGGACTGGCCGGGGAGCTGGGCGGGGGCCGGGCTCCTCGCCCTCGCCACCGTCCTCGTGCTGCTCGTGGGGCGGCGGCTGCTCGGGCACCCCTGGTGGTGTGCGGTGTGCGCGCTGCTGTTCGCACTGGCGGTGGTGCAGCCGCCGCCGCTGACCAGGGTGGTCACGGGATGGCCGCCGCCGGGGTGGCGGATGGTGATGTGCGATGTGGGCCAGGGGGACGCGGCGGTACTGGCGGCGGGCGAGGGCACGGGTGTGGTCGTGGACGCCGGGCCCGATCCGGAGCTCGTCGACGGCTGCCTCCGCACCCTCGGCGTCACCAGGGTGCCTCTCGTGGTCCTGACCCACTTCCACGCCGACCACGTGGCAGGTCTGCCCGGGGTGCTGCGGGGGCGGTCGGTGGGGGCGATCGAGACGACGGGGTTCGAGGAACCGCTGGACCAGGCCGAGTTCGTACGGCGGCAGGCGGCGGCCCGGCGGATCCCGGTGACGCGGGCGGCGGCCGGGGAGCAGCGGCGTACGGGGACGCTGACCTGGGAGGTCCTGTGGCCGCCCGTGGGCCCGGCGCCGGCGGTGGCGGCGGACGGGCCGAACGACGCCAGTGTCGCGATGCTCGTCCGTTCGGCAGGGCTGCGCTTCCTCCTGCTCGGGGACCTCGAACCCCCGGCGCAGCAGGAGCTGTTGAGGTCACCGGCGGGGGCGCGGCTGGCGGGGGTGGACGTGCTCAAGGTCGCTCATCACGGTTCGGCCTACCAGGACCCGGAACTGCTACGCCGGGCCGCCCCGCGGCTGGCGCTGATCTCGGTCGGGGCCGACAACTCCTACGGTCACCCGGCAGCCAGTACGGTCACCGCGCTGCGGGCCGGGGGCGCGGTGGTGCTGCGGACGGACCGGGACGGGGCGTTGGCCGTCGTCGGGTCCGGCGGCGACCGCGGCGACCGTGGCGGCTACGACGACCGCGGCGGCCATGGTGAAGGGGGCGCGGGGAGCCGGGGTGAGGGGACCGGAGGCAATGCGGGCGGGAACATCGAGGGAGGAGGACGCCGTGGTGCTCGCGGTGGGGAGCTGTGGGTGGCGCGAGACTGAGGACATGCATCCCACACAGGTTGACGCCTATCTCCGCCGCCTGGGAGTCCAGCACCCGGCATGGCCCACGGTGGAGGTCCTGCGCGAGCTGCATCTGCGCCATCTCCAGACCGTGCCCTTCGAGAACCTGTCGGTCCACCTCGGCGAGGAGATCGTGCTGGAGGAGGAGCGGCTGGTGGAGAAGGTGGTGGACGCCGGGAGAGGGGGTTTCTGCTACGAACTGAACGGGGCCTTCGCGGGCTTGCTGGCCGCGCTCGGCTTCGATGTGACGCTGCTCGCGGGGCGGGTGTACGGCGACGAGGGGCGGCTCGGGATCCCGTACGACCATCTGGCGCTGCGGGTGCGGACCGTGGACGGGGGCGAGTGGCTGGCCGACGTCGGGTTCGGGGCGCACAGTCACTATCCGCTGGCGTTCGGAGCGCGGCACGAGCAGGAGGACCCCGGCGGCACCTTCCGGATCGTGGAGGCGGGGCCCGACGCGGCGGGAGTGCGGGGCGGGGACGGCGCGATGGCCAAGGGCGGGGGTGAGGCCGCGGATCTGGATGTCGTCGTGGGCGGCCGGAGCCAGTACCGGCTGGAGGTGCGGCCGCGGGTGCTCGGGGACTTCGTGGCCGGGGCGTGGTGGCACAGCACCTCGCCGGCCTCGCACTTCACACAGTCCCTGGTGTGTTCGAGGGTGACGGAGCACGGCGGCCGGATCACGCTCAGCGGGCGGGTCCTCAAGGTGACGGGAGCGGACGGGGCGCGCGAGGAGCGGGAGTTGGGGACGGACGAGGAGGTGCTGGAGGTGTACCGGGAGCGGTTCGGCATCGCCCTGGACCGGGTGCCGTTGGTACGGAACGCAGGGCGGGTCGGATAGCGGCAGGTACGGGGTGGGGCGGGGCGGTGGCGGTGACCTGGAAAATGGTTCCGTGAGCGATGTGAGACATGTGCTGGTGCTGCCTGACCGGGATGCCGCGGAAGAGGTCGTCGAGGCGCTGCGGGAGCGGTTCGCGGTGGCCGAGGAGCCGCAGGTCGTCCGGGACGCGCTGGCGGGGGAGGACGACGCGGAGGACGCGCAGTGGCTTGTCGTGCTCCACGACGAGGCGGGGCGGCTGGATCCGGGGGAGCTGGACGCGTTCGCGGGGGAGTGGGAGGGGTGGCGGGAGGAGCCGTAGGTCCGCGGCCGGTGCGGTGTGCCGGGACAGGGCCCGCGGCCGGTGCGGTGTGCCGGGACAGGGCCGGGCCGGGTTCCGGTCGGGCACCGACAGCCCCGCCGCCGCTGCCGGGCTGTCAGTGGCCCGTGCCATGCTGTACGCGATGGCCAAGAAGAGTGCTGATGACGACCTGCTCGCTCCTGTGACCCTTGCCGTGGGGCAGGAGGAGCTGCTGCTCGACCGGGCTGTGCAGGAGGTGGTCGCGGCGGCTCGGGCCGCTGACGCCGACACCGACGTACGGGACCTGGCCTCGGAGCAGTTGCAGCCGGGGACGCTCGCCGAGCTGACCAGTCCGTCGCTGTTCGCGGAGCGCAAGGTCGTGGTCGTGCGCAACGCGCAGGACCTGTCGGCGGACACGATCAAGGACGTGAAGGCGTATCTCGGCGCGCCCGCCGAGGAGATCACCCTGGTGCTGCTGCACGCCGGCGCGGCGAAGGGCAAGGCGTTGCTCGACGCCGCGCGGAAGGCGGGGGCGCGCGAGGTCGCCTGCCCGAAGATGACCAAGCCGGCGGACCGGCTGGCCTTCGTGCGCCAGGAGTTCCGGGCGACCGGGCGGTCCGCCACGCCCGAGGCGTGCCAGGCGCTCGTCGACGCCATCGGGAGCGACCTGCGGGAGCTGGCGTCCGCGGTGTCGCAGCTCGTCGCCGATGTCGAGGGGACGATCGACGAGGCCGTCGTGGGGCGGTACTACACGGGGCGGGCCGAGGCCTCCAGCTTCACCGTCGCCGACCGGGCCGTGGAGGGGCGGGCCGCGGAGGCGTTGGAGGCGCTCAGGTGGTCGCTCGCGACCGGGGTCGCACCGGTCATGATCACCAGCGCGTTGGCGCAGGGGGTGCGGGCGATCGGGAAGCTGTCCTCCGCGCGGGGTGGGCGCCCCGCCGATCTCGCCCGGGAACTGGGCATGCCGCCGTGGAAGATCGACCGGGTGCGGCAGCAGATGCGGGGGTGGACCCCGGACGGGGTGGCGTTCGCGCTGCGGGCCGTGGCCGAGGCGGACGCGGGGGTGAAGGGCGGAGGGGACGATCCCGAGTACGCCTTGGAGAAGGCGGTCGTGGCGATCGCCCGGGCGGCGCGGTCCCGGGGACGGGGCTGAGGTCGCAGTACGGGGGTGCCGGGTGAGGTTGTTCGGCGGGTGCGGGGTGGTTGTGGGTGGTCGTGCCCACGCAGCGGAGCCGCATATTGATACAGCCCCGCGCCCCTCCCGGCGTTCGGGAGGAGAATCGGACCTGTCAGCCAACATCGCCGGAACACGGAAAGGTGGCGGTCGTCATGGCTGAGCATCCGCATGCGGCGCTTGTACGCAAAGGGTTCGAGGCGTTCAGCCGCGGGGACATGGACACCCTGCGGGAGTTGATCGCGAAGGACGCCACGCACCATGTGCCCGGTAGTCACCCGCTCTCGGGGGACTTCAAGGGGCAGGACGCGATCATCGACATGTACCAGCGGCTCGGAGCGGCGACCGGCGGGTCGATGCGGCTCGAGATGCTCGGGATCGCCGTCGACGGGCGGGGCCACGCCGTCGGCATGTGCCGGGTCACCGCGGAGCGCAAGGGCCGGCGCCTGGACGACACGGGATGCATCGTCTTCCGGATCGTCGGGGACAAGGTCACCGACCTCGATGAGTGCGTCGAGGACATCGACAAGAGCAACGAGTTCTGGGCCGACTGACCCGAAGGCCGACTGACCCGAAGGCCCACTGACACGAAGGCCGACTGAGACCAAGGCCGACTGAGATCAAGGTCGACAGACACCGAAGGCCCCGATGCCGTCGTCCTGGGGAAGGGCGAGGGCGTCGGGGCCTCGGTTCAAGCTTTCGGAGACCACGCCCGCGTGGCGAACGCAGGCCGCGCGTGGCTCCTGGGTGCCGGTCGGGAGCGGATGAGAGAGGGCCCGCTCGGGTCCTTCCGGCGTCAGATCAGAAGAGGGAGGCCTTAGAGGGCCGCGACCTTCGAAGCAAGCGCCGACTTCTTGTTGGCGGCCTGGTTCTTGTGGATGACGCCCTTGGAGACGGCCTTGTCGAGCGCACGCGCAGCAGCGCGCTGGTACTCGGTGGCCTTCTCGACGTCACCCGCGGCAGCGGCCTCGCGGGCCTTGCGGATCGCGGTCTTCAGAGAGGACTTGACGGCCTTGTTGCGCAGCCGGGCCTTCTCGTTGGTCTTGTTCCGCTTGATCTGGGACTTGATGTTCGCCACGAATGAGCCTCTACAGGTTCAGGCACGGGGCCAGGGAGTTTCCGAGCCACGGAGGGCAGAGGAGATCCAGATCCCGCACCAGGTGATTTCTTGGATTGTGTCTCGCGCTGAGAGGGCATGAGACACAGCTGCCCAGACTACCAGCGGCCCTGCACGTGGCCCAAACCGGTCGCCGGTCCCCGCCCGTGGGACCATGGAGGCTACGTATCGATCCGACCCGAGACCGCAGACACTGCGGACGCCTCAAGAATCAGGACCCTGCGTGCCCGCGATCCCCAGCCACGTGCCCGAGCCGAGCCGTACCGACCCGGCTCTGATCCGCAACTTCTGCATCATCGCGCACATCGACCACGGCAAGTCCACGCTCGCCGACCGGATGCTCCAGCTGACCGGTGTGGTCGAGCAGCGCCAGATGCGCGCTCAGTACCTCGACCGCATGGACATCGAGCGCGAACGCGGCATCACGATCAAGTCGCAGGCGGTGCGTCTGCCGTGGGCCCCGACCCACGACAAGAGCAACACGCACATCCTCAACATGATCGACACCCCGGGGCACGTCGACTTCACCTACGAGGTCTCGCGGTCGCTCGCCGCCTGTGAGGGCACCGTCCTCCTCGTGGACGCCGCCCAGGGCATCGAGGCGCAGACCCTCGCCAACCTGTACCTGGCGATGGAGAACGACCTCACGATCATCCCCGTGCTGAACAAGATCGACCTGCCGGCCGCGCAGCCCGAGAAGTTCGCCGAGGAGCTCGCGAACCTCGTCGGCTGCGACCCGTCCGACGTGCTCAAGGTCTCCGCCAAGACCGGGCTCGGTGTCGACGCGCTGCTCGACCGGGTCGTCAAGGAGGTCCCGGCTCCGGTCGGTGTCGCCGACGCCCCCGCCCGCGCGATGATCTTCGACTCGGTCTACGACTCCTACCGCGGTGTGGTGACGTACGTCCGTGTCATCGACGGCCAGCTCAACAAGCGCGAGCGCATCAAGATGATGTCGACCGGCGCCACCCACGAGCTGCTGGAGATCGGCACCAACTCGCCCGAGATGCTGGGCGCCGACGGTCTCGGGGTCGGTGAGGTGGGCTACCTCATCACCGGTGTGAAGGACGTCCGCCAGTCCAAGGTCGGTGACACCGTCACCAG
This sequence comes from Streptomyces sp. NRRL B-3229, assembly GCF_000719505.1. Lineage (NCBI taxonomy): Bacteria > Bacillati > Actinomycetota > Actinomycetes > Kitasatosporales > Streptomycetaceae > Streptomyces > Streptomyces sp. NRRL B-3229. Next base: position 340,174 of record NZ_JOGP01000002.1, read on the forward strand.
TCAGCAGAAGGGGGCCACGGAAGCCCTGGGCGGGTACAAGGACCCCAAGCCCATGGTCTTCTCCGGCCTGTATCCGCTGGACGGCTCCGACTACCCCGAGCTGCGCGAGGCCCTGGACAAGCTCCAGCTCAACGACGCCGCGCTCGTCTACGAGCCGGAGACCTCCGCCGCCCTCGGCTTCGGCTTCCGTGTCGGCTTCCTCGGCCTGCTGCACCTCGACGTGATCCGTGAGCGCCTGGAGCGCGAGTTCGGGCTCGACCTGATCGCGACCGCGCCCAACGTGGTCTACCGGGTGGTCATGGAGGACGGCACCGAGCACACCGTCACCAACCCGAGCGAGTTCCCCGAGGGCAAGATCAACGAGGTGTACGAGCCCGTCGTACGCGCCACGATCCTCGCCCCGACCGAGTTCATCGGCTCGATCATGGAGCTGTGCCAGACCCGGCGCGGCACCCTGCTCGGCATGGACTACCTCTCCGAGGACCGCGTCGAGATCCGCTACACGCTCCCCCTCGCGGAGATCGTCTTCGACTTCTTCGACCAGCTGAAGTCGAAGACGCGCGGGTACGCCTCGCTGGACTACGAGCCCACCGGCGAGCAGACGTCGTCCCTGGTCAAGGTCGACATCCTGCTGCACGGCGACAAGGTCGACGCCTTCTCGGCGATCACCCACAAGGACGCGGCCTACGCCTACGGGGTGCGGCTGGTCGCCAAGCTGCGTGAGCTCATCCCGCGGCAGGCCTTCGAGGTGCCCATCCAGGCCGCCATCGGCTCCCGGGTCATCGCCCGCGAGACCATCCGCGCCATCCGCAAGGACGTCCTCGCCAAGTGCTACGGCGGTGACATCTCCCGTAAGCGGAAGCTGCTGGAGAAGCAGAAGGAAGGCAAGAAGCGGATGAAGATGGTGGGTTCCGTGGAGGTTCCGCAGGAGGCCTTCATCGCCGTCCTCTCCAGCGATGACAGCGCGGGGTCGGGCAAGGGCAAGAAGTAACCGGGGGTTACACCCGGTTGCCCGTCGAATCGGATGGAAAGGGGTCCGTCGTGCGAAAGTGCGGCGGGCCCCTACGCGTGCGTAACGTCGCGCTCTGTAGGAAGTGACAGGCCGCCGCCCCTTACGAACGGGTCGGCCGCGCTTTACTCTGATCTCTGCTCGATAGTTACTCGCGAGTTAAACAACAGCCGCAACCAGAGCCAGCCGCCGCACTGTCGCGGGCCCCGGAGGATGTCGTGAGCGACACACAGACACTGATCGAGAACCGTCCGCCGAGTGTGGCGAGCCTCTTCCTGGAGCGCGTGGCGAACACACCGGAAGCCGAGGCGTACCGCTACCCGGTACCGGCGGCCTCGGGCGAGGGCCCCGACGAGTGGAAGTCGCTCAGCTGGGCGCAGGCCGCGGAGCGGGTGCACGCCATCGCGGCCGGACTGATCGAGCTGGGGGTGCAGCCCGAGCAGCGGGTCGCCCTCGCCTCCTCGACCCGGCTCGACTGGATCCTCGCGGACCTCGGCATCATGTGCGCCGGCGCCGCCACGACCACGATCTACCCGCAGACCAACGCCGACGAGTCGGCGTTCATCCTCTCCGACTCCGAGAGCCGGGTGCTGATCGCGGAGGACGCGGCGCAGCTCGCCAAGGCGGTCGAGAAGCGCGCCGAGCTGCCCGCGCTGACGAACGTCGTGGTGATCGACTCCGCCGGTGTCGAGACCAGCGACTTCGTCCTCACCCTGGCCGAACTGGAGGCCCGGGGTGCCGCCCGCCTGGAGAAGGACCCCGACCTGATCAAGGAGCGGGTCGGCGCGATCACCAAGGACCAGCTCGCGACCCTGATCTACACCTCCGGCACCACCGGCCGCCCCAAGGGCGTACGGCTGCCGCACGACAACTGGTCCTACATGGCGAAGGCGATCGCTGCGACCGGACTGGTCGGCCCCGAGGACGTGCAGTACCTGTGGCTGCCGCTCGCCCACGTCTTCGGCAAGGTGCTCACCTCCGGGCAGATCGAGGTCGGTCACGTCACCGCCGTCGACGGCCGCGTCGACAAGATCATCGAGAACCTCCCGGTCGTCAAGCCGACCTACATGGCCGCCGTGCCGCGCATCTTCGAGAAGGTCTACAACGGGGTCGCCGCGAAGGCCCGTGCGGGCGGTGGCGCCAAGTACAAGATCTTCCAGTGGGCCGCCGAGGTGGGGCGCGCCTACGCCAAGGAGAGCCAGGACAACTTCCGGCGCACCGGGGTCGCCTCCGCCTCCTTCGGGCTGAGTGCCAAGCACAAGGTCGCCGACGCGCTGGTCTTCGCGAAGATCCGGGAGGCGTTCGGCGGGAACCTGCGGGCCTGTGTCTCCGGGTCCGCCGCGCTCGCCCCGGAGATCGGCTACTTCTTCTCCGGCGCCGGCATCCACATCCTCGAGGGCTACGGCCTCACGGAGTCCTCGGCGGCCTCCTTCGTCAACCCGGGCGAGGCCTACCGCACCGGCACGGTCGGCAAGCCGCTGCCCGGCACGGAGGTCCGTATCGCCGACGACGGGGAGATCCTGCTGCGCGGCCCCGGGATCATGGAGGGCTACCACGGGCTGCCCGAGAAGACGGCCGAGGTGCTCGAGGCCGACGGGTGGTTCCACACCGGGGACATCGGTGAGCTGTCGCCCGACGGGTACCTGCGGATCACCGACCGCAAGAAGGACCTCATCAAGACCTCCGGCGGCAAGTACATCGCGCCCGCCGAGGTCGAGGGGCAGTTCAAGGCGGTGTGCCCGTACGTGTCCAACATCCTCGTGCACGGGGCGGACCGGAACTTCTGCACCGCGCTCATCGCGCTGGACGAGGTGTCGATCCTGGAGTGGGCCAAGGAGAACGGGCTCGAAGGGAAGTCCTACGCGGAGGTCGTCGCCGCGCCCGTGACCGTGTCCATGGTCGAGGGGTATGTGAAGCAGCTCAACGAGGGGCTTCAGCGGTGGCAGACGATCAAGAAGTTCCGGTTGCTGCCGCGGGATCTCGATGTGGAGCACGGGGAGATCACGCCGAGTCTGAAGTTGAAGCGGCCTGTCGTGGAGCGGGAGTACAAGCACCTCATCGACGAGATGTACGCCGGGTCCCGCGAGGCGTAGGGGATGGCAGGGGAGCGCGCGCGGCTGCCGGTGCGTCGTGGCTGGTCGCGCAGTTCCCCGCGCCCCTGACAGAACAAGCTCACCGCCGCTCCAGAAGGTGGCGGAGTTCCTTCACCTGGACGCGCTGGGACTCCGTCAGCTCTTCCTCCAGGGCCGTCAGTCGCCTGCCCACCTCCTGGTAATCAGCACGCTGTCGTGCCAGCAGGCGCTCCAGCTGCTGGTTCTTTCTGTGCAGGTCCAGGAACACGCTGACCTTTGCTCGTAGCACCCACGGGTCGAACGGCTTGGTCAAGTAGTCGGCGGCGCCGGTCGCGTAGCCGCGGAAGGCGTAGCCGGAGTCGTCCTCGGCTCCCGTGAGGAAGATGATCGGGACGTCCTTCGTCTGGTCCAGGCGTTTGATGTTGGCGGCGGTCTCGAAGCCGTCCATGCCCGGCATCCGCACGTCCAGGAGGACCAGGGCGAACCGGCGGCGGAGCAGGGCCTTCATCGCCTCCTCGCCGGAACGGGCACGCACCAGTGGCTCGTTGAGGGACCCGAGGACCGCCTCCAGCGCTGTCAGGTTGTCCTCCATGTCGTCGACCAGGAGGATGCCGGCACCGTCGTCGGTCGTTGCCTCAGTGCTCATGTGACTGCCTCATTCAGTCGTCGGTGGGCTGGACCACGGCTTCCTCGACGTCGGTCCGCTCCTCCGGCTCCGCGCCCTCGGGGTCCAGGAGGGCGCAGACGACGGTCAGGAGCTGGTCGACGTCCACCGGCTTGGGCACGTAGTCGTTGGCGCCGCGCGCGATGGACTTCTCGCGGTCCCCGGGCATCGCCTTGGCGGTGAGCGCGACGATGGGCAGCCCGGCCCAGCGGGCGGTGCGGCGGATGGCGGCGATGGTCTCGTAGCCGTCCATCTCCGGCATCATGATGTCCATCAGGACGAGCTCGACGTCCGGGTTGCGCTCAAGGGTCTCGATGCCCTCGCGGCCGTTCTCCGCGTACAGCACCGGCATGCCGACCCGGCCCAGCACATGGGTGAGCGCGAAGACGTTGCGGATGTCGTCGTCCACGATCAACACCCGTCGTCCGGAGAGGACTTGGCCCGCCCGTCCGGACTGCCACGCCTCCAGCCTGGTGGGCGCGGGCCAGGAGTCCTCGGCGTCGTGGGCGGTCGGGTAGGGCTCGCTGGACAGGTCGTCGGGGTCGGGCAGGGCGCGGTCCTCGGCGGTCGGGCCGGTGGCCGAGTGCCCGGGGCTGACCACCGGGACGTAGAGCGTGAAGGTGGAGCCCTTGCCGGGTTCGCTCTCGGCGACGATACGGCCGCCCAGCAGGCCCGCGATCTCACGGCTGATGGAGAGCCCGAGCCCGGTGCCGCCGTACTTGCGGTTGGTGGTGCCGTCGGCCTGCTGGAACGCCTCGAAGATCACCGGGAGTTTCTCCCGCGCGATGCCGATGCCGGTGTCGGACACCGCGAAGGCGATGACGTCGTCGCTGTCGCGGACGTGCCGGCGCTCGGGGTCCTTGATGCGGCTGACCCGCAGTTCGACCCGGCCGCTGGCGGTGAACTTGATCGCGTTGGAGAGCAGGTTGCGCAGGATCTGCTGGAGGCGCTGCTCGTCGGAGTACATCTCGCGCGGTACGGCCTCGCCGACCGCCACCTCGAAGGCGAGCCCCCGGTCCAGGGTGAGCGGGCGGAAGGTGGCGTGGACGTAGTCGAGCAGCTTGATGAGCGGCAGCTTCTTCGGGCGTACGTCCATCCGGCCGGCCTCGATCTTCGACAGGTCAAGGATGTCGTTGATCAGCTGGAGGAGATCGCTGCCCGACCGGTGGATCGTCGTCGCGAACTGCACCTCCTGGTCGGAGAGATGGCCGTCCGGGTTGTCGGAGAGCAGCCTGGCCAGGATCAGCAGGGAGTTCAGCGGGGTGCGGAGTTCGTGGGACATGTTCGCCAGGAACTCCGACTTGTACTGCGAGGAGGTGGCCAACAGGGCCGCCTTGTCCTCCAGTTCGGCGTTCGAGCGCTGCAATTCCGCCTGTTGCATCTGGAGTTCGTCGGAGCGCTCCTGGAGCTGCATCGCGAGGCGCTGGGACTCGCCGAGCAGGGACTCGGTGCGGGAGTTGGCGATGATGGTGTTGATGGCCACGCCGATGGTGTTCACGAACTGGTCGAAGAAGGCCAGGTGGACGTCGGAGAATCGGGAGAAGGAGGCGAGTTCGATGACGCCCAGGAGCTTGTCCTCGAAGAGGATCGGGATGATGACGACACTGCTCGGGGCGGCCTCGCCCAGCCCGCTGTTGATCTTGATGTAGTCCGGCGGGGCCTCCTCCACCAGGATCCGCTTCTTCTCCCGGGCCGCCTGCCGGACCAGACCGTGCACCGGCATGCCCCCGGTGTCGACGGTCGCGCCCTGCGCCGAGCCGTAGCCGGCGATGAACGCGAGCCCCTTGGCGGGCACGGTGGTGTGCAGAGAGGCACCGTCCTCGTCCGGGTCGGCCAGGAAGAACGCCCCGTACTGTGCGTTCACCAGCGGGGTCAGCTCGCGCAGGATCAGGTCGGCGACCTCCATCAGGTCCCGGTGGCCCTGCATCAGGGCGGCCAGCCGCGCGAGGTTGGACTCCAGCCAGTCCTTGGCGCGGGTCGTCTCGCGGAGGTTGGCCACCATCAGGTTGATGTTGTCCTTGAGCTCCGCGACCTCGCCCTGCGTCTCGACGGTGATCGAGCGGGACATGTCGCCCTGGGCCACCGCGGAGGCGACCTCGGCGATCGCGCGGACCTGGGTGGTCAGGTTGGAGGCGAGCTCGTTCACGTTGGTCGTCAGGCGCTTCCAGGTGCCGTACACGCCCTCGACCCGTGCCTGGCCGCCGAGTTGGCCCTCGGAGCCGACCTCGCGTGCCACGCGGGTGACCTCGGAGGAGAACGAGGAGAGCGTGTCGACCATGGTGTTGATGGCGGTCTTCAGCTCCAGGATCTCGCCGCGCGCGTCCACGTCGATCTTCTTGGAGAGGTCGCCGTTGGCCACGGCGGTGGTGACCTGGGCGATGTTGCGGACCTGCGAAGTGAGGTTGTCCGCCATGTAGTTGACGTTGTCCGTCAGGTCCCGCCAGACCCCGGAGACGCCGAGCACCTGGGCGCGGCCGCCGAGCCGGCCGTCGGTGCCGACCTCGCGGGCCACCCTCGTCACCTCGTCGGCGAAGGCCCGCAGCTGCTCCACCATCGTGTTGACGGTGTCCTTCAGTTCGAGGATCTCGCCGCGGGCGTCGACGGTGATCTTCTTGGAGAGGTCGCCGTTGGCCACGGCGGTGGTGACCTGGGCGATGTTCCGCACCTGTGACGTCAGGTTCAGGGCCATGAAGTTGACGTTGTCGGTGAGGTCCTTCCAGACGCCGGACACTCCCCGCACCTGCGCCTGGCCGCCGAGGTTGCCCTCGGTGCCGACCTCGCGGGCGACGCGGGTGACCTCGTCGGCGAAGGCGGAGAGCTGGTCGACCATCGTGTTGATGGTCGACTTCAGCTCCAGGATCTCGCCCTTCGCCTCCACGGTGATCTTCTTGCCGAGGTCGCCCTGGGCGACGGCGGTCGACACCAGGGCGATGTTGCGGACCTGCGAAGTGAGGTTGTCGGCCATGAAGTTGACGTTGTCGGTGAGGTCCTTCCAGACGCCGGACACTCCCCGCACCTGGGCCCGGCCGCCGAGGTTGCCCTCGGTGCCGACCTCGCGGGCGACGCGGGTGACCTCATCGGCGAAGGCGGAGAGCTGGTCGACCATCGTGTTGATGGTCGACTTCAGTTCGAGGATCTCGCCCTGGGCGTCCACGGTGATCTTCTGACTCAGGTCGCCGTTGGCCACCGCGGTGGTGACCTGGGCGATGTTGCGGACCTGCGAGGTCAGGTTCGACGCCATGAAGTTGACGTTGTCCGTGAGGTCCTTCCAGACCCCGGAGACGCCCCGCACCTGGGCCCGGCCGCCCAACTGCCCCTCGGTGCCGACCTCGCGGGCGACGCGGGTGACCTCGTCCGCGAAAGCGGAGAGCTGGTCGACCATCGTGTTCACGGTCAGCTTCAGTTCGAGCAGCTCGCCGGTCGCCTCGACGGTGACCGTGCGGGTCAGGTCGCCGCGGGCCACCGCCGTGGTCACCAGGGCGATGTCCCGGACCTGGGCGGTCAGCCGGGACGCCATGGTGTTGACCGCCTCGGTCACGTCCCGCCAACTGCCGGACAGACCGGTCACCTTGGCCCGCCCGCCGAGCCGGCCCTCGGTGCCCACCTCACGGGCCACCCGGGTCACCTCGCCGGTGAACAGGGAGAGCTGGTCGACCATCTTGTTCACGGCCCGGCCGAGCCGCCGTAGATCACCGCGCAGTTGGCGGTTGCCGTCGTGCAGATCGACCCGCTGGGTCAGATCGCCGCCGGCCACCGCGTCCAGCACCCGCGTCGCGTTGGCGGCCGGGGCCACCAGGGCGTCGAGCAGCTGGTTCACGTCGTTGACGCGGGAGGTCCAGGTGCCCTGCCCGGGGCTGGGGGAGAGCCGCTCGTCGAGCCGGCCGTGCCGCACCAGCTCGCGCTTCACACGGTTGACCTCGCCGGTGAAGTGGAGGTTGCGGTCGACCAGTTGATTGAAGACGGCCGTCAGTTCGGCCACGATGCCGTCGCCGGAATCCGGCATCCGGCGGAAGTCGCCGTCCCGGGCAGCGGTCATCGCGGCGAGCAGAGGGCGCAGGTCCGATGCTCGAATCCAGGCTTCTTTCTGTCCTTCTTCGAACACAGGCGTACCACTGTTCTCACTCATGGCGGCCCACTTCGGTAACTCGGCGCTTATGGGCTGGGCCAGTCTGTCACTCTGTCCGCATTCAGAGGCGTAATCGTCCGAACTGCCCGGGGAGACGGACATGGGGGCCATTCCTGCGCAACGGGAATCCGTTGCCCATGGGGCCGACACGCACGCGCCGGCTCCGGTGCGGGTCCGTGCCACGTTCCCCGGTACCCCGCTCACTCCGGGCGCGGCCCGGGCGCTGTTACGGGCCACGCTGAGCGAATGGGTCGAACGGGCGCTGCCCGGAACGGAGTTCCTCACCGCACGGCAGTCGGACGACGCGGTGGTGGTCGTCAGCGAGCTGGTCACCAACGCCGTCGTGCACGCCGGTACCGAGGTCGAACTGGACGGCCGTCTGGAGGCGCACACCGGCGCCCTCGTCATCGAGGTCCTCGACCACCACCCCTCGCGTGCCCCGCGTGACGGCGACACCGAGACGCCGTACGGCATACCGGAGTACGGGCGGGGACTCCGTCTGGTCGCCGCGCTCGCGGAGTCCTGGGGCATCACGTATCGCACGGGCGCCAAGACGGTGTGGGCGCGGCTGCCGGCCGGGGGGAAGGAGGTGCTGGAGGGGATCCAGGCCTATGCGGGGGAGTACGGGGAGGGGAACGGAGGCGGGCACGGGGACGGGGATGAGCGGGGGCTGCCGGGCTCGGACCCGCCCCCTGGCCTGCCCGGGCTCCTGGCGCCCGCCCCACAGGCGCGCACCCGCGTGGAACAGGACCGCGACTGGGTCAACCGCGGAGCGCTCTCCTTCCTGGCCGAGGCGTCCGACCTGCTCGCCGGGCAGCTGGACGAGAACCTCGTCGCCGCGCTGGCCGGTCAGCTGATCGTGCCGCGGCTGGCCGACTGGTGTGCGGTGTGGCTGGAGGACGAGGTCGCCGGCCGGTGGGGCTCTCCCCGCCCGGGTGAGGCCGAGGGGGGTGGCGGGGGCCGGGGCGACGGCAGTGCGTCCGGGCCCCGTCTGGCCCGGGTCTGGCACGCCAGCGAGACGCGTATCGAGGACCTGCGGCGGGCGCTGGAGAAGGAGCCACCGCAACTGCCGGGCGGCACGGACGGCACGGGGCCCGTCCCGTTCCCCTGGCCGACAGAGGCGCTCGGCGCGGCCGGCTCCCGGTCCGGTCCTGAGCACGGTTCCGCCACCGGCTCCGGGCCCGGTTCCGAGTCCAGTTCCGCCTCCGGCGCCGAGCGCGGTTCCGGCTCCATGGCCGCCACCGGCCACGGCTACGGCGCGGCCTCCGGCTTCGAGCGCGGTTCCGGCTCCACGCCCGCCACCGGCCACGGCTACGGCGCGGCCTCCGGCTTCGAGCGCGGTTCCGGCTCCACGCCCGCCACCGGCCACAGTTCCGCCGGTGACATCGCGCCTGTCCCCGGCTACCGAGCCGCCCCCGGCTACCGAGCCGCCCCCGGCTACCGAGCCGCCCCCGGCGACCGACCCGCCCCCGACACCCCACCGGGCGCCGCCCTCGCCTACCGTCTGACCGCCGGGGGCCGTCCCCTCGGGACCCTCGTCATCGGGCGGGCCGGGGTGGGCTCCCTCCCCGACGAGATCACCGGGCTAGTCGAGGACCTCAGCCGTCGGGTCGCGCTCGCCATCGGGGCCGCCCGGCAGTACGCGCGCCAGGCCACCATCAGCGCCGTGCTCCAGCGTGGGCTGCTGCCGGGCGCCGTCGCCGAGATACCCGGCGTGCGGAGCGCCCTGGTGTACGAGCCCTGCGACAAGGGCGGGCCCAGCGGCGACTTCTACGATCTCTTCCCGGCCGGGGACGGCCGCTGGTGCTTCGCCGTCGGTGACGTGCAGGGCAAGGGCCCCGAGGCCGCCGTGGTGATCGGCCTGGCCCGCCCCTGGCTCCGGCTGCTGGCCCGCGAGGGCTACCGCGTCGCCGACGTCCTGGACCGCCTCAACCAGCTGCTCCTCGACGACGCGACGGAGGCCGCGGACGCGGCGGCGCGGGCGCTGGCCTCCGCCGGCGGACGCCCCCCGCACCCCGGCGACGGCCCGCAGACCCGCTTCCTGTCCCTCCTCTACGGCGAGCTCGTGCCCTTCGAGGGCGGAGTGCGCTGCACGCTCGCCTCCGCGGGACACCCGCTCCCGCTGCTGCTCGGGTCACGCGGCGAGGTCCGTACGGTCGCCCGCCCGCAGACCCTGCTCGGGGTCGTCGAGGACGAGACGTACACCAGTGAGTCCTTCGAGCTGCGGCCCGGCGACAGCCTGCTGTGCGTCACCGACGGGGTGACGGAGCGGCGCAGCGGCAGCCGGCAGTTCGACGACGAGGACGGGCTCGCCGAGGCGCTCGCGGGGTGCGCCGGGCTGGGCGCCGAGCTGATCGCCGAGCGGATCAAACGGCTGGTCCACGAGTTCGGGGCCCGGCCGCCGGAGGACGACCTGGCGCTGCTGGTCCTCCAGGCGGAGTAGCTCTCCGCCCGGGTGCTGGACAATGGAGGACATGCCCTCCGCACTCCCCGACGGCGAACCCGTCCCCGACGACGGCTCGCTCCCCGCGTCCGCGCTCACCGGTTCCGCCGACCGCCCCCTCGGCTTCTACCTGCACGTCCCGTACTGCGCAACCCGCTGCGGCTACTGCGACTTCAACACCTACACGGCGACCGAGCTGCGCGGCACGGGCGGGGTGCTGGCCTCCCGGGACAACTACGCGGACACGCTGATCGACGAGATCCGGCTGGCCCGGAAGGTGCTCGGCGACGACCCGCGCCCGGTGCGCACGGTGTTCGTCGGGGGCGGTACGCCGACGCTGCTGGCTGCCGGGGACCTCGTACGGATGCTCGCGGCGATTCGTGACGAGTTCGGTCTCGCCGAGGACGCCGAGGTCACCACCGAGGCGAACCCGGAGTCCGTCGACCCGGCGTACCTGTCGGCGCTGCGCGAGGGCGGCTTCAACCGGGTCTCCTTCGGGATGCAGAGCGCCCGGCAGCACGTACTGAAGGTGCTGGACCGCACGCACACCCCGGGTCGGCCCGAGGCGTGCGTGGCGGAGGCCCGGGCGGCGGGGTTCGACCACGTCAACCTGGACCTGATCTACGGCACCCCCGGCGAGTCCGACGACGACTGGCGGGCGTCCCTGGAGGCGGCGCTCGGGGCCGGTCCTGACCACGTGTCGGCGTACGCGCTGATCGTCGAGGAGGGCACCCAGCTGGCCCGGCGCATCCGCCGAGGCGAGGTGCCGATGACCGACGACGACGTGCACGCGGACCGGTATCTGATCGCGGACTCGGTGCTGGCGGAGGCGGGGTTCGACTGGTACGAGGTCTCCAACTGGGCCACCTCGGAGGCGGCCCGCTGTCTGCACAACGAGCTGTACTGGCGGGGCGCCGACTGGTGGGGCGCGGGCCCCGGAGCGCACTCGCACGTGGGCGGGGTGCGGTGGTGGAACGTGAAGCACCCGGGGGCGTACGCGGCGGCGCTGGCTGCGGGGAAGTCGCCGGGGGCCGGGCGTGAGCTGCTCTCGGGCGAGGACCGGCGGGTGGAGCGGATCCTGCTGGAGCTGCGGTTGCGGGAGGGGGCGCCGCTCGCTCTTCTGCGCGAGGAGGGGCTGGCTGCTTCTCGCCGGGCGCTGGGGGAGGGGCTGCTGGAGACCGGGCCGTACGAGGAGGGGCGGGCTGTGCTGACGCTGCGGGGGCGGTTGCTGGCGGATGCGGTGGTGCGGGACCTGGTGGACTGAGCGCCTACGGGGGTGGGGGCTGTGTCGTCGGGCGGCTGCTGGTGTGTTTGTGGCTGGTCGCGCCCACGCGGCGGAGCCGCATATCGATACAGCCCCGCGCCCCTGGGGAGCGTCACTGAGCTGTGACGAAATCGATCAGTTCCTCCACTCGCCCGAGCAACTCCGGCTCCAGGTCCTTGTACGAGTTCACCCGCTTCAGGATCGCCTGCCACACCGCGCCCGTGTTGTCCGACGGCCAGCCCAGTGCCTTGCACACGCCCGTTTTCCAGTCCTGGCCGTGGGGGACTCTCGGCCACGCCTCGATACCCAGGGACGACGGCTTCACCGCCTCCCAGATGTCGATGTAGGGGTGGCCCACGACCAGGGCGTGTTCGCTGGTGACCGATGCGGCGATGCGGGACTCCTTGCTGCCCGGCACCAGGTGGTCCACCAGGACGCCCAGCCGCGCGTCCGGGCCGGGTGCGAACTCGGCCACGATCGCGGGGAGGTCGTCCACGCCCTCCAGGTACTCCACGACCACGCCCTCGATGCGCAGGTCGTCGCCCCAGACCTTCTCGACCAGTTCCGCGTCATGGCGGCCCTCGACGTAGATACGGCCGGCGCGGGCCACGCGTGCGCGTGCGCCGGGCACGGCCACCGAGCCGGACGCGGTACGGGACGGTCGTACGGGAGCCGTCGCCGGGGGTCTGACCAGGGTCACCACCCGGCCCTCCAGGAGGAAACCGCGGGGCTCCAGTGGGAAGACCCGGTGCTTGCCGAAGCGGTCCTCCAGGGTCACCGTGCCCGCCTCGCAGCGGATCACCGCGCCACAGAAGCCGGTGCCGGGCTCCTCGACCACCAGGCCGGGCTCGGCCGGAATCTCCGGTACCGGCTTCGGCTTCTTCCACGGAGGGGTCAGGTCGGCGGAGTACTGGCGCATTCGGATGACGATAGGAGAAGCCCGCCCCGGGCTAACGCGACACGCCGAAGCTTCTCGCCAGGGCGTCCCGCTGACGTCGTACGAACTCCGCGTCCACCACCGCTCCGTGACCGGGCACGTACAGCGCGTCCTCGCCGCCCAGGTCGAGGAGGCGGTCCAGGGCCGCGGGCCACTGCTGCGGTACGGCGTCCGGGCCCGCCTGGGGTTCGCCGGACTCCTCGACCAGGTCGCCGCAGAAGACCACCTCCGGGGAGCCGGGGACGAGGACCGCGAGGTCGTGGGACGTGTGCCCGGGGCCGACGTTCGCCAGCAGGACCTGGCGGCCGTCGCCCAGGTCGAGCGTCCACTCGCCGGAGACGTGATGCCGGGGGGAGACCAGGGCGTCCACCGCCTCGTCGGCCGGCGACGGCTCCAGGCCGTTGCGCACCGCGTCCGCCCGCAGTTCCGCGCGGCCGAGGCGTCCCGTCAGCACCGTCTCCACGCCCACCGCGCCGAACACCTCCGCCCCCGCGAACGCCGCAGCCCCGAAGACATGGTCGAAGTGGGGGTGGGTCAGCGCGAGATGGGTCACACGGTGCCCGGCCAGCTCCTCCGCCTCGGCCCGCAGCCGTGCGCCCTCGGCGAGGTCGGCGCCCGCGTCGATCAGGAGGGCCGTGCCCGCGCCGATCACCAGGCCCGCCGTACAGTCCCAGCGGGGCAGCCGGCACCGCCCGACCCCGGTCGCGACCCGCTCCCACCCGAGCTCTTCCCAAGTCACCGTCATACCGCGACGCTAACGGCAGGAACCTGCCCCACGGGACCGACCTTGCCCTGGGAGCACCCCACCGCCGTACACTGGCTCGGGGAGCGCTGGCACTCGGACGGACAGAGTGCCAGGCGAGATACCGAGGGAACGCATTCTGGAGGTGTGCGCGATGCTGAGTGAACGCAGGCTCCAGGTGTTGCGCGCCATCGTCCAGGACTACGTCGGCACCGAGGAGCCGGTCGGGTCGAAGGCCCTGACCGAGCGGCACAACCTCGGAGTCTCCCCGGCGACCGTCCGCAACGACATGGCGGCCCTGGAGGACGAGGGGTTCATCGCCCAGCCGCACACCAGTGCCGGGCGTATCCCGACGGACAAGGGCTACCGGCTGTTCGTCGACAAGCTGGCGGGCGTCAAGCCGATGACCGCCCCGGAGCGGCGCGCCATCCAGAACTTCCTCGACGGCGCGGTCGACCTCGACGACGTCGTGGCCCGGACCGTGCGGCTGCTCGCGCAGCTGACCCGGCAGGTCGCCGTCGTGCAGTACCCCTCCCTCACCCGGTCCACCGTCCGGCACGTCGAGCTGCTCTCGCTCGCGCCCGCGCGTCTGATGCTCGTGCTGATCACGGACACCGGCCGGGTCGAGCAGCGGCTGGTCGACTGCCCGGCGCCCTTCGGGGAGGCCTCGCTCGCCGATCTGCGGGCCCGGCTCAACAGCCGGGTCGCGGGGCGGCGGTTCGCCGATGTGCCCCGACTGGTCGAGGACCTGCCCGAGGGCTTCGACGTCGAGGATCGGGGTACGGTCGCGACAGTGCTCTCCACTCTCCTGGAGACACTCGTCGAGGAGAACGAGGAGCGGCTGATGATCGGCGGCACAGCCAATCTCACCCGCTTCGGACATGACTTTCCCCTCACCATCCGGCCCGTCCTGGAGGCACTGGAGGAGCAGGTCGTCCTCCTCAAACTCCTTGGAGAGGCCGGCGATTCGGGCATGACCGTGCGTATCGGTCATGAGAACGCCTACGAGGGACTCAACTCCACTTCGGTGGTGTCGGTCGGCTACGGTTCGGGCGGCGAGGCAGTCGCCAAGCTCGGCGTGGTCGGACCGACCCGCATGGATTACCCGGGAACGATGGGAGCGGTACGCGCAGTGGCACGGTACGTCGGACAGATCCTGGCGGAGTCGTAAGTGGCCACGGACTACTACGCCGTTCTCGGCGTGCGCCGCGACGCGTCGCAGGATGAGATCAAGAAGGCGTTCCGCCGGCTCGCACGCGAGCTGCACCCGGACGTCAACCCGGATCCGAAGACCCAGGAGCGGTTCAAGGAGATCAACGCCGCTTACGAGGTGTTGTCGGACCCGCAGAAGAAGCAGGTCTACGACCTCGGCGGCGACCCGCTCTCGCAGGCCGGCGGCGGAGGCGCGGGCGGCTTCGGGGCTGGTGGGTTCGGGAACTTCTCGGACATCATGGACGCGTTCTTCGGTACGGCCTCGCAGCGGGGTCCGCGTTCGCGCACCCGGCGCGGCCAGGACGCGATGATCCGGCTGGAGATCGAGCTCGACGAGGCGGCCTTCGGCACCACGAAGGACATCCAGGTCGACACGGCGATCGTCTGCACCACGTGCAGTGGTGAGGGCGCCGCGCCGGGCACCTCCGCGCAGACGTGTGACATGTGCCGCGGTCGCGGTGAGGTGTCGCAGGTGACGCGGTCCTTCCTGGGCCAGGTCATGACGTCCCGTCCCTGCCCGCAGTGCCAGGGCTTCGGCACCGTCGTCCCGACCCCGTGCCCGGAGTGCGCCGGCGACGGCCGGGTCCGCTCGCGCCGCACCCTCACCGTGAAGATCCCGGCGGGTGTGGACAACGGCACGCGCATCCAGCTCGCGGGCGAGGGCGAGGTCGGTCCCGGTGGCGGTCCCGCCGGTGACCTCTACGTCGAGATCCACGAGCTGCCGCACTCGCAGTTCCAGCGGCGCGGCGACGACCTGCACTGCACGGTCACGCTCCCGATGACGGCGGCGTCGCTCGGCACCAAGGTGCCGCTGGAGACGCTGGACGGCATGGAGGAGGTCGACATCCGGCCCGGCACCCAGTCCGGCCAGTCGATCCCGCTGCACAGCCGGGGTGTCACGCACCTGCGCGGCGGCGGCCGGGGTGACCTCATCGTCCACGTCGAGGTCCAGACCCCGACGAAGCTGGACCCGGAGCAGGAACGACTGCTCCGCGAGCTGGCCAAGCTGCGAGGCGAAGAACGGCCGACCGGGCAGTTCCAGCCGGGCCAGCAGGGGCTGTTCTCCCGGCTGAAGGACGCGTTCAACGGGCGTACCTGAGCCTGCTGAAGGGCCCGTGCAGGGCCTTGTCTGAGCCGGTTTCCTGGTCCGTGCCGTCGGCCTGTGCCGACGGGGCGGTCGGATTCGGACTTGTTCGGAGGACGTGACAACATGCCGTCATGTCCTCCGCACTGACCGATCTCTTCCCTCATCCGATCGTGCAGGCCCCCATGGCGGGCGGCGTCTCCGTGCCGCAGCTCGCCGCCGCCGTGTCCGAGGCCGGCGGGCTCGGATTCCTGGCCGCCGGGTACAAGACGGCCGACGGGATGTACCAGGACATCAAGCAGCTGCGCGGCCTGACGGGGCGGCCCTTCGGCGTCAACCTCTTCATGCCGCAGCCGGAGTACGCGGACCCGGCCGCGGTCGAGGTCTACGCCCACCAGCTGGCCGGTGAGGCCGGCTGGTACGACACCGAGCTCGGCGACCCCGACGGCGGACGGGACGACGGCTACGACGCCAAGCTCGCCGTCCTCCTCGACAACCCGGTCCCCGTGGCCTCCTTCCACTTCGGCATCCCGAGCGCCGAGACCCTGGAGTCCCTGCGCCGGGCCGGCATCTTCACCCTCGTCACCGCGACCACCCCCGAAGAGGCCCTCGCCGTCCAGTACGCGGGCGCCGACGCGGTGATAGCCCAGGGCGTGGAGGCCGGCGGCCACCAGGGCACCCACCGGGACATCCCCGAGCAGGACGGCTCCGGCCTCGGCCTGCTCTCCCTCGTCGCGCAGATCCGCGAGACCGTGACCCTCCCGATCGTCGCCGCCGGCGGCATCATGCGCGGCAGCCAGATCGCCGCCGTCCTCGCCGCGGGCGCGAGCGCGGCCCAGCTCGGCACGGCGTTCCTCGCCACCCACGAGTCCGGCGCCCCCGACGTGCACAAGCAGGCGCTGACCAACCCGCTCTACGTCCGCACCGAGCTGACCCGTGCCTTCTCCGGCCGCCCCGCCCGCGGCCTGGTCAACCGCTTCCTGCGCGAGCACGGCCCCTACGCGCCCGCCGCCTACCCCGAGGTCCACCACCTCACCGCGCCGCTGCGGAAGGCCGCTGCCAAGGCCAAGGACCCGCAGGGCATGGCACTGTGGGCGGGACAGGGCCACCGTATGGCCCGCGACCTGCCCGCGGGCCGGCTCGTGGAGCTCCTCGCGGCCGAACTCGCGGACGCTCGGACAGCGTTGTCGGCCAAGGGAGGACTGCGATGACCGCGCCAGTATTCGTCGTCGACCACTTCGACGCGGGCGGCGGCGGGCACTACGTCCTCGACGGCCCCGAAGGCCGGCACGCCGTCTCGGTGAAGCGGCTCCAGCCCGGCGAGGACGTCATCCTCACCGACGGGGCCGGGCGTTGGGCGGACTGCGTGGTGCTCGCCGCCGAGGGCAAGGACCGGCTGGTCGTCCAGCTGGACTCGGTCTTTGAGGAGCCGCAGCCCCAGCCCCGCATCACCGTCGTCCAGGCCCTCCCCAAGGGCGACCGCGGTGAACTCGCCGTGGAGACCATGACCGAGGTCGGCGTCGACGCCATCGTGCCGTGGCAGGCGGCCCGTTGCATCACCCAGTGGCGGGGCGACCGGGGCCTGAAGGCGCTCGCGAAATGGCGGGCCACCGCCCGCGAGGCCGGCAAGCAGTCCCGCCGGGTCCGCTTCCCGGAGGTCGCGGACGCGGCGAGCACCAAGCAGGTTGCCGCACTTCTCGCCAAAGCGGACTTCGCCGCGGTGCTGCACTCCGACTTCGATCGCGGCAGCGAGCCGCTGGCCACCGCCGAACTGCCCGAGGAGGGCGAGATCGTGCTGGTCGTCGGCCCCGAAGGCGGCGTCGCCAAGGACGAGTTGGCGCTCTTCGAGGAGGCCGGCGCGCGGCCCTACGTCCTCGGACCTACCGTGCTGCGCACCTCGACCGCCGGTACCGCGGCGACCGCCCTGCTCCTCGGCCGCACCGGCCGCTGGTCCTGACCTCCCGGAGGACGGCTGTGGAACTCGCCCAAGTACGCCTGCTCGTCACCGACTTCGCCGCCTGCTACCGCTTCTACGCCGAAGTCCTCGGCCTCAAGCCCCAGTCGGGCGCGACGGAGGGACCGTACGAGAAGTTCAGCCCCGCCACCGGCTCGGCCGGCATCGCGCTCCAGGACCGCTCGATGATGGCGGAGGTCCTGGACGAACTCGGGGGCGCGGCCACCGGGCACCGCTCCCTGGTGGTGCTCCGCGTGGACGACCTGGACACCTACTGCGCGCAGATCACCGCCCGCGGCGCGACCCTCCTGAACGGCCCCGCCCCCATGACGGACCGCATGCGCGTGGCCCACCTCAAGGACCCCGAGGGCAACCTGGTGGAACTCCAGGAGTGGCTGCTGCTGCGCGGCTGAGCGCGGGCGCACGGTCCGGGGAGCAAGCGGCGCGCGGGTGGCCGTATGCGCCCTTCCGTCGGACGGTACGCGGTGGCAGTCTGCTGTCCATGGGGGCGTTGAGGCAGATCTGGCGTCGGCCGCGCGGGATGCGGGCGGTGGGTGCGGTGGTGCTCGCCGTGCTGGCCGTGGGCGGGCTCTCCGCCTGCGATCCGGCGGGTGCGGTCAGTTCCGCGACCGTGTCCTACACCACCGACCAGCTGGTCACCAAGGAGCTGAACCGGCAGAAGGCCGACGTGAGTTGGCTGACCTGCACGGCCTCGTACGACAACGGCGACCGGACGCCGAGCGCCAGTGTGAACACCGTGGCCACCGTCGACTGCGAGGGCAAGACGAGGGACGGCAAGGACATCACCGTCAAGGGCAAGGTGACCCGGACCGTCAGCGGGGCGTGTGTGCGGGGGAACCTGACCGCCACCGTCGGCGGCAAGCAGTGGTTCCGCGTGGACGGACTCGGGAACTGCAACGCCACCCCCACCCCGCCCGTCGACAACCCCCGGCAGCCGGGCCCCACCGTCACCGTGACCGTCACCAAGACCATCTGGTGCCAGAACGACCCCCAGTGCTGGCCCGACGGCAAGTGATCGAAACCTCTGTGCACGGCGACCGCGCGTGCATAGGGTGATCGGGTGACACAGCCTGCGACGTCTGCGTATCTCCGGTTTCCGCATGTGCAGGGCGACTTGGTGGCCTTCACCGCCGAGGACGACGTGTGGCTCGCGCCGCTCGACGGCGGCCGCGCCTGGCGGGTCAGCGCCGACAACGTCCCGGTCACCCACCCCCGGATCTCGCCCGACGGCACCACCGTCGCCTGGACCTCCACCCGCGACGGCGCCCCCGAGGTGCACATCGCCCCGGTCGACGGCGGACCCACCAGGAGACTTACGTACTGGGGCAGTTCCCGCACCCAGGTACGCGGCTGGACCCCCGGCGGCGAGGTCCTCGCCATCACCACCCACGGCCAGGCGAGCCTGCGCCGCAGCTGGGCGCACACCGTCCCGCTCGACGGCGGCCCCGGCACCACCCTGCCGTACGGGCCCGTCGGCCATGTCGCCCACGGCCCGGCGACCGTCCTCCTGTCCGCCCCCATGGGCCGCGAGGCCGCGTGGTGGAAGCGCTACCGGGGCGGTACCGCGGGCAAGCTGTGGATCGACCGCGACGGCGACGGCGAGTTCGTACGGCTGCACGAGGAGCTGGACGGAAACCTGGAGTACCCGGTGTGGGCCGGCGACCGGATCGCCTTCCTCTCCGACCACGAAGGCACCGGAGCCGTCTACTCCTCCCTCGCCGACGGCTCCGACCTGCGCCGCCACACCGCCCTCGACGGCTACTACGCCCGCCACGCCTCCGGAGACGGCACCCGCGTCGTCTACAGCTCGGCCGGCGAGCTGTGGATCCTCGACAACCTGGACGGCGCCGAACCCCGCCGCCTGGACGTCCGGCTCGGCGGCCAGCGCGTCGACCGGCAGCCGTTCCCGGTGAACGCCGCCCACTGGTTCGGCTCGGCCGCCCCCGACCACACCGCGCGCGGCAGCGCGGTCGCCGTGCGCGGAGCCGTCCACTGGGTCACCCACCGCGCCGGACCGGCCCGCGCCCTCGCCGTCGAACCCGGCGTGCGGGCCCGGCTGCCCCGCACCTTCCGCACCGAGGGCGAGGAGTGGGTGGTGTGGGTGACGGACGCCGAGGGCGACGACGCCCTGGAGTTCGCGCCCGCCACCGGACTCGCCCCCGGCGCCACCCCGCGCCGCCTCGCCGCCGGCCGGCTCGGCCGGGTCCTGGGCCTCGCCATGGCCCCCGACGGCAGCCGGGCCGCGGTCGCCGCGCACGACGGCCGGGTCCTGCTCGTCGAACGGGAGACCGGCGAGGTCCGCGAGGTCGACCGCAGCGAGGACGGCGACGTCCGCGGCCTGACCTTCTCACCCGACTCGGCCTGGCTCGCCTGGACCCACCCCGGCCCCGGCCCGCTCTCGCAGCTCCGCCTCGCCAACACCACCGACCTCTCGGTCACCGAGGCCACCCCCCTGCGCTTCCAGGACTACGCCCCCGCCTTCACCCTCGACGGCAAGCACCTGGCGTTCCTGTCCAACCGCTCCTTCGACCCGGTCTACGACGAGCACGTCTTCGACCTCGCCTTCGTGGTCGGCGACCGCCCGCACCTGATCACCCTCGCCGCGACCACCCCCTCGCCCTTCGGCCCGCAGCGTCACGGCCGCCCCTTCGAGACGCCCGACAAGGACGAGACCCCCGACAGCGAGGGCACCCCCACCACCCGCATCGACCTGGAGGGCCTCGCCGACCGGATCGTGCCCTTCCCGGTCGAGGCGGGCCGCTACTCCAACCTGCGCGCGGCCAAGGACGGCGTCCTGTGGCTGCGCCACCCCGTCCAGGGCGTCCTCGGCGCCTCCCGGGCCACCCCGGACGACCCCGACCCCAAGACGGACCTCCAGCGCTACGACCTGGCCCAGCAGCGCCTCGAACACCTCGCGGGCGACGCCGACCACTTCGCCGTCAGCGGCGACGGCAAGCGGGTGCTGCTGTGGACCGACGGCCGGCTGAAGGTCGTACCGAGCGACCGGCGTGCCTCCGGCGACGAGGACAGCGACACCAACATCACCGTCGACCTCGCCCTGATCCGCCAGACCGTCGACCCGGCGGCCGAGTGGCGGCAGATGTACGACGAGACCGGCCGCATCATGCGGGACCAGTTCTGGCGCCCGGACATGAGCGGCGTCGACTGGGACGGCGTCCTCGACCGGTACCGGCCCGTCCTGGACCGCCTGGCCACCCACGACGACCTCGTCGACCTCCTGTGGGAGGTGCACGGCGAACTCGGCACCTCCCATGCCTACGTCACCCCGCGCGGCGGCCACGGCCACGGGCCCCGGCAGGGACTCCTCGGCGCCGACATCTCCCGCCACGAGGACGGTCCTGGGGGATCGGCACTGTGGCGCATCGACCGCATCCTGCCGACCGAGACCTCCGATCCGCACGCCCGTTCCCCGCTCGCCGCCCCCGGGGTCGCGGTCCGCGCCGGGGACGCGATCGTCGCCGTCGGCGGCCACCCGGTCGACCCGGTCACCGGCCCCGGACCGCTGCTCGTGGGCACCGCGGACAAGCCGATCGAGCTGACCGTCTCCCCGTCCGGTGGCGGCGAGCTGCGCCACGCCGTCGTCGTGCCGATCTCCGACGAGGAACCCCTGCGCTACCACGCCTGGGTCGCCGACCGCCGCGCCTACGTCCACGAGAAGTCGGGCGGACGGCTGGGCTATCTCCACGTCCCCGACATGCAGGCCCCCGGCTGGGCCCAGATCCACCGCGACCTGCGGGTGGAGGTGGCCCGCGAGGGTCTCGTGGTCGACGTCCGCGAGAACCGGGGCGGCCACACCTCCCAGCTGGTCGTCGAGAAGCTGGCCCGCAGGATCGTCGGCTGGGCGGTGCCCCGCGGGATGCGGCCGTACAGCTACCCCTGGGACGCGCCACGGGGCCCGGTCGTGGCGGTGGCCAACGAGTTCTCCGGCTCCGACGGCGACATCGTCAACGCGGCGATCAAGGCGCTGGGCATCGGCCCGGTCGTCGGCACCCGCACCTGGGGCGGTGTCATCGGCATCGACAGCCGCTACCGCCTGGTCGACGGCACGCTGATCACCCAGCCGAAGTACGCCTTCTGGCTGGAGGGCTACGAGTGGGGCGTGGAGAACCACGGTGTCGACCCGGACGTGGAGGTCGTACAGCGGCCGCAGGACCACGCAGCGGGCCGGGACGCCCAGCTGGACGAGGCCGTGCGGATCGCGCTGGAGGCTCTGGAGGCCCGTCCGGCGAAGACTCCGCCGACGACGCCTCGTTAAGATGCCTCAGGACCTCTACGGAAGGAACCACATGGCAGGGGAACCCCAGGACGACTGCCTGTTCTGCAAGATCGTCGCAGGGCAGATCCCGGCGACCATCGTCCGCGAGACGGACACCACCGTCGCCTTCCGGGACATCAACCCGCAGGCCCCCACCCACGTCCTGGTGATCCCCAAGGCCCACTACGAGAACGCCGCGGTCCTCGCCGCCGCCGCCCCGGAACTCGCCGCGGACGTCCTGCGCGAGACCCAGGCCGTCGCCGACGACGAGAAGCTGGAGAGCTACCGCACCGTCTTCAACACCGGCAGCGGCGCGGGCCAGACCGTCTGGCACGCCCACGCCCATGTCGTCGGCGGCCGCGGCCTCCAGTGGCCCCCCGGATAACTCCCCATGTCCGTACGTGAACTGGTCGTCCTCGGCACCGCCAGCCAGGTCCCCACGCGGCACCGCAACCACAACGGCTACCTGCTGCGCTGGGACGGCGAGGGCCTGCTCTTCGACCCCGGCGAGGGCACCCAGCGCCAGATGCTGCGCGCCGGGGTCGCCGCCCACGACCTCAACCGCATCTGCGTCAGCCACTTCCACGGCGACCACTCCCTCGGCCTCGCCGGGGTGATCCAGCGCATCAACCTCGACCGGGTCCCGCACGAGGTCACCGCCCACTACCCGAAGTCCGGGCAGCGCTTCTTCGACCGCCTGCGGTACGCGACGGCGTACCGCGAGACGGTCGCGCTCACCGAGGCACCGGTCGCCGAGGACGGGGTGATCGCACGGACCGCCGGCTACACCCTTGAGGCCCGCAAGCTCTCCCACCCCGTCGAGTCCTACGGCTACCTCCTGACCGAGCCCGACGGCCGCCGCATGCTCCCCGACCGGCTCGCCGCGCACGGCATCAAGGGCCCCGACGTCGGCCGGATCCAGCGCGAGGGCTCGCTGAACGGCGTCTCGCTCGACGACATCAGCGAGGTCCGCCGCGGCCAGCGGTTCGCGTTCGTCATGGACACCCGTCTCTGCGACGGCGTGCACGCGCTCGCGGACGGCGCCGACATGCTCGTCATCGAGTCGACGTTCCTGGACGAGGACGAGCAACTGGCCGTCGAGCACGGTCACCTGACGGCTGGCCAGGCGGCGCGGGTCGCCCGGGACGCCGGTGTACGGCATCTCGTGCTCACCCACTTCAGCCAGCGCTACTCGGACCCTGGGGGCACCTCCCGGACGGAGTCCGGGGGAGAGTTCGAACGGCAGGCGCGGGCCGCCGGGTACGAGGGCGAGCTGACCGTGGCCCATGATCTGCTGCGGGTGCCGGTTCCGAAACGGCGGTAGAGCAGCCGTACGATGCTTTGATGTCCCTCCCCAAAGCTGAACTGCACCTGCACATCGAAGGCACTCTGGAACCGGAGCTGGCTTTCGAGCTGGCCGCGCGCAACGGCGTCGAGCTGCCGTACGCCTCGACGGACGAGCTGCGCAAGGCGTACGCCTTCGAGGACCTCCAGTCCTTCCTGAACCTGTACTACGAGCTCATGGCCGTCCTGCGCACCGAGCGGGACTTCGAGGACCTGGCGAACGCGTACCTCGGCCGGGCCGCCGCGCAGGGGGTGCGGCACGCGGAGATCTTCTTCGATCCCCAGGCGCACATCGCGCGGGGCGTGGGGATGGGGACGGTCGTCGAGGGGTTGTGGCGGGCGCTGGGGCGCAGCGTGGAGAACCACGGGGTCTCCACCCAGCTGATCATGTGCTTCCTGCGGGACGAGTCCGCGGAGTCGGCACTGGAGACGCTGGAGGCCGCGAAGCCGTACCTCGACCGGATCGTCGGGGTCGGCCTCGACTCCGCCGAGGTGGGACATCCGCCGGTGAAGTTCCGCGAGGTGTACGAGGCCGCGGCGGCTCTGGGGCTGCGGCGGGTGGCTCACGCGGGGGAGGAGGGGCCGCCGGAGTACATCGTCGAGGCGCTGGACGTGCTCGGGGTGGAGCGGATCGACCACGGGCTGCGGTGTGTGGAGTCGCCGGAGCTGGTGGCTCGGCTGGTGCGGGACCGTGTGCCGCTGACCTTGTGCCCCTTGTCCAACGTGCGGCTGCGGACGGTTGACGTGCTGGGTGAGCATCCGTTGCCGGCGATGCTGGATGCGGGGCTTCTCTGCACGGTGAACTCTGATGACCCTGCGTACTTCGGGGGGTATGCGGGGGACAACTTCGATGCTGTGCGGGTGGAGTTGGGGTTGAGTGAGGAGCGGCTTCGGGAGCTGGCCCGCAACTCCTTCCTTGCGTCCTTCCTTGAGCATGATGAGGAGCTGCGGGGTCGGTATCTTGCGGAAGTTGATGCGTACGAGTTCTGAGGTGCGTTGTCGGGTGCGGGCCGGTGGGGGCTGGTCGCGCAGTTCCCCGCGCCCCTGACTGCCCTTAAGCGGCCGTTGCTTTGTCGTAGGGCTGCGTTTCCACCTGGATTTCCACCACCGGGAGCGTGCGCCTGCCCGCGCCCAGTGCCACCGCCGTCATCGGTACGGCAATCAGCAGGAGGCCGGCCGCCAGGACCGTACCCATCGTTGTGAATCCGGCCTGCGCGGACAGGACACTGCCCGTCAGCGGGCCCGCTGCCGTGCCCAGGGAGGAGGCCGAGCCGACCAGGACCGCCCAGCGGCCCCGGGGGTCCAGGGAGGCGGCCAGGCCTATGACGTACGACAGGACGATCGGGTAGAGGGTGTTCCACGCGATCTCGCCGGTCGCGAAGGTCGTCAGGTCGGTCGCCGAGGCGCTGAGGGTGATGCAGGCGGCGATGAGGACCGTGCCGCCGCCGATGGGGAGGGCGCGGCCGAGGCGGGGGCCGAGGGCGCCCGCGCCGACGACTCCCAGCAGGCCCGCTCCGAGGGCGATGGCGAAGACCGCGCCGACCGTCGTCTCGGAGAGGTGGGCCTGGGTGAGGCCGATGCGGCCGCTGACGCCCCAGAGGGCGTTCTGGGTGAGGGACCAGCAGGGGGCGGTGGCGGCCAGGAGGAGGCCGGCGCGCAGGTGGGGGAGGGGAGTGGTCGCCGTGTCCCGGCTGGGGGCGGGGGCTGTGGCGAGCGGGAGACGGCCCGTCAGGGGCCAGACGGCCAGGGCGGTGAGGGCGATCGCCGCGAGCGGCTGGCCGTGGCCCTGGCCCAGGTGGGGGACGGTCAGGTAGACGGCGCCCGCGAGGGCGGAGACGCCCAGCAGGCCGGCCGTGGTGGTGCGGTGCGGGTCGGGCTGGGCGGCGATGCCGGTGGCGGCCACCGCGGTCGCCGTACCGGATCCGAAGCCGCCGATCAGGGCACCCACGACGACCGCGGGGACGGCGTGGGCGAGGGCGGCGCCGCCGTAGCCGAGGACGGCGAGGGTCAGGCCGACGCGGGCGACGGTGCGGGGGCCGAGGCGGTCCACGCGGGAGGCGAGCAGGAAGCCGGCCGCGGCCGAACTCAGCAGCAGGGCACTGCCGACGGCGCCCGCCTCGGTGGCGGTCAGCGGAAGACCCGAGTCGAGTCTGCCGACGGTGGTGGGGAGGAGATAGGGGGCCAGGTACCCGGCCGTGAAAAGGGCGACGAGGGGCCAGGGCAGGGTGGAGCGACGGGCGAACACGGGCGTTCCCAGGGCATGCGAAAGAAGCGGCTCAAAAGGGGGATGGGCGCAGGCCGTCGACGGACAGGAACGCGCGAAGAATTTGTATCAAGCACGCGGTTGCGGAGACAGTCCGGAGCGCGTGATCTGGATCACGATCTGTTTGGGGTGGGTGATGCCGGGTAGGCGAAGCCCTTTTCCGGTGCGGCTAGCGCCAGTTCGGGGCGCCTCCCGCGCCCGGTGCCGTCGCCTCGATCTTGCCCCTGATCTCCCGCATCACCGTCACGATCTGCCGCTCGTGCTCCGGCGTCAGCCGGGCGACCGGCACCGAGCAGCTGATGGCGTCCTGGGCGGGGGAGTCGTAGCGCAGACAGAACCCGAAGCCGATGATGCCGAGGACCCCCTCCTCGCGGTCGACGGAGTAGCCCCGCGCCCGGGTCTCGGCGAGGTCGGCCAGCAGGGAGTCGCGGGTGGTGCGGGTGTTCGGGGTCAGTGCCTCGTACGGCCCCTCGGGGAGCCGTTCGTCGGGCCACTCGGCCAGCAGTGCCTTCCCGAGCGCGCCCACGTGCGCGGGCAGGCGGCGGCCCACCCTGCTGATGGTCCGCAGGTATTCGTGGGACTCCCGGGTCGCCAGGTACGCCACGTCCCGGCCGTCGAGCCGGCCCATGTGGATCGTCTCGCCGAGCGCCTGGGACGCCTCGTCGAGATAGGGGCGTACGGCCCGCACGCGCGGGTCCGAGTCGAGGTAGCTGGTGCCGGTGAGCAGGGCGTGGATGCCGATGCCGTAGAGGGAGCCGGTGAGGTCGGTGCGGACCCAGCCCCGTGAGATCAGGGTCTGGAGCAGCGCGTACATCGAGCTGCGGGGCACACCCAGCTCGTCCGCGAGTTCCTGGAGCCGGGCCGGGCGGTCGCCGCGCGCGGCCAGCAGTTCGAGCAGCTCGACCGTGCGGGCCGCCGACTTCACCTCGCGGACGCCACCTGTCTCCGACATGCGCCGATGGTAATCGGGGCGTCCGGCCCGGGGCCGACCCATTGACGAGACCGGTTCGCGTATCTAATCTCCATCTCCATACGTGGATGACATCTACATGGGGAGATGAGTGGTGGGGACCCTCCACGCGGACACGGTCCGACGGCTGCGGGACGGCATGGCACGCGGTGTGCTGTCGTTCCCGCTCACGAGCTTCCACGACGACGGCGCCCTCGACCCGGACGGCTTCCGCGCCCATGTCGCGGCCCAGATCGCCACCGGCCCCGGCGCGGTCTTCCCTGCCTGCGGCACCGGCGAGTTCTTCTCGCTCGACGAGGACGAGTACCGGCGGGTCGTCACCGTCGCCGTCGAGGAGGCCGCGGGACGCCTGCCCGTCGTCGCCGGGGTCGGCTACGGCTGGGCGCAGGCCGCCCGGTTCGCCCGGATCGCCGAGGAGGCCGGCGCGGACGCGCTGCTGGTGCTCCCGCACTACCTGGTCGCCGCCCCGCAGGACGGGCTCGTCGCCCAGCTGGAGCAGCTCGCCGCCCGCACCTCGCTGCCGCTCATCGCCTACCAGCGCGGCCAGGTCTCCTTCGGCGTGGCCGCCTTCCGCCGGATCACCGCGATCCCCGGGGTCATCGGGCTCAAGGACGGGCACAGCGACCTCGACCGGCTCCAGCGGCTCACCCTCGCCGCCCCCGAGGACTTCCTGTTCTTCAACGGCGCCGCCACCGCCGAGATCCAGGCCCGCGCCTACGCCACCGTCGGCGTCCCCGCCTACTCCTCCGCCGTCCACGCCTTCGCCCCCGAGATCGCCGACGCCTTCTTCACGGCCCTGCGCGACGGCGACGACGGCACCGTGGAGAAACTGCTGCGCGACTTCTACGTCCCGCTCGTCGAGCTCAGGGACCGGGTGCCCGGGTACGCGGTGTCGCTGGTGAAGGCGGCCGCACGGCTGCGGGGCCGCCCGGTCGGACCCGTACGCGCCCCCCTCACCGATCCGACGGCCGCCGACCTCGCGGAACTCCGGCAGTTGCTGACCACCGGCCTCGACCTCGTAGGAGCCGCACTGTGACCCCCCCTGTGGACCTCACGATCACCGACGTCCGCCTCACCCCCATCCTCGTCGCCGACCCGCCCCTGCTGAACACGCAGGGCGTGCACCAGCCCTACACGCCCCGGCTGATCGTCGAGGTCGGGACCGCGGACGGGGTGACCGGCGTCGGGGAGACGTACGGCGACACCAAGTACCTGGAACTGGCACGGCCGTTCGCCGCGAAACTGGTCGGGCGCCGGGTCAGCGACCTGAACGGCCTGTTCGCGCTCGCGGACCAGGTGGCCGTCGACTCCTCCCGCATCTCAGGACAGGTCGACGTCGGAGGACTGCGCGGCGTGCAGACCGCCGACAAACTGCGCCTGTCCGTGGTCTCCGCGTTCGAGGTGGCCTGCCTGGATGCCCTCGGCAAGGCGCTGGGGCTGCCCGTGCACGAGCTGCTCGGGGGCAAGGTGCGCGACGCCGTGGAGTACAGCGCCTATCTCTTCTACAAGTGGGCCTCCCACCCCGAGGGCGTGGCCGCCGAGAAGGACGACTGGGGAGCGGCCGTCGATCCCGCGGGAGTCGTCGCGCAGGCGCGGCTGTTCACCGAGCGGTACGGCTTCACGTCCTTCAAGCTCAAGGGCGGGGTGTTCCCGCCGGACGAGGAGATCGCGGCGATCCGGGCGCTCGCCGAGGCGTTCCCGGGGCATCCGCTGCGGCTCGACCCCAACGGGGCGTGGAGCGTGGCGACCTCGCTGGAGGTGGCCCGGGAACTCGGGGACGTCCTGGAGTACCTGGAGGATCCGGCGCTCGGCACGCCGGCGATGGCCGAGGTCTCCGCGGGGACGTCGGTGCCGCTGGCCACCAACATGTGCGTGACCACCTTCGCCGAGATCGAGGAGGCGTTCACCCGGGACGCCGTGCAGGTGGTGCTGTCGGACCACCACTACTGGGGCGGGCTGCGGAACACCCAGCAACTCGCCGCGATCTGCCGGACGTTCGGGGTCGGGATCTCCATGCACTCCAACACCCACCTGGGCATCAGCCTCGCCGCGATGACCCATGTCGCGTCCACCGTGCCCGACCTCCACCACGCCTGCGACTCGCACTACCCGTGGCAGTCGGAGGACGTGCTGACCGAGCGGCTGGAGTTCGAGGGCGGGTCCGTGACCGTCTCCGACGCGCCCGGCCTCGGCGTCGAACTCGACCGGGAGAAGCTGGCCTTCCTGCACCGGCGGTGGCTCGACGACGACGGCTCCATGCGGGAGCGCGACGACGCGGCGGCGATGCGGGTGGCCGAGCCGGGGTGGGTCACGCCTGCGGTTCCCCGCTGGTAGCGGTGCGGCAGCTGTAGCGGTGCGGGGCCGAACCCCTGGAGTCGGGAAGGGCTGACGTGGCACGCGGCTGGTTGTCGGTCCCGTGGTGCAGACTGGGCTGATCGGCACCACCGCAGGGAGCACACCGTGAGCGCGTCCACCGGGAAGGGACCGTCGTACAAGGCCCAGGTCGACCCCCTGGCCGCAGTGCGCACACCCGGAGATCCGCCCTGGGACGTCTATCTCACCGGCACCGTCTTCCTCGACATCGTCTTCACCGGACTCGGCTCCGCCCCCGTGCGCGGTACCGAGTCCTGGGCGCGCGGCATGGGGTCCAGCCCCGGCGGAGTCGCGAACATGGCGACCGCGCTGGCCCGGCTCGGCCTGCGCACCTCGCTGGCCGCGGCCTTCGGCGACGACCACTACGGCGAGTACTGCTGGGACGCCCTGGAACAGGGCGAGGGCATCGACCTCTCACCGTCCCGCACCGTCGCCGGCTGGCACTCACCGGTCACCGTCTCCATGGCCTACGAGGGCGAGCGCACCATGGTCTCCCACGGCCACGAACCGCCCCCGGAGGAACCCGCCCCGGACTGCCCGCCCCGCGCGCGTGCCGCGATCGCCTCGCTGGAGCCCGGCCGACGCGCCCCCTGGATCGCCCAGGCCGCCCGCGGGGGCACCCGCATCTTCGCCGACGTCGGCTGGGACGAGACCGGGGCGTGGGACCTCGCAGGCCTCCCCGACCTCGCGCACTGCGAGGCCTTCCTGCCCAACGCCGAGGAGGCCATGCGGTACACCGGCGCCACCGGCCCCCGGGAGGCCGCCCACGCCCTCACCGAGCATGTGCCGCTCGCCGTGGTGACCCTGGGCGCGGAGGGCGCGTACGCCGTGGACCGGCGCACCGGCGAGACCGCCGAGGTCCCGGCCATCGAGGTCGAGGCGATGGACCCGACCGGCGCCGGGGACGTCTTCGTGGCCGGCTTCGTCACCGGCACCCTCGCGGGGTGGCCGCTGGCGGACCGGCTGGCCTTCGCCGGCCTGACCGCCGCGCTCTCCGTCCAGGAGTTCGGCGGCTCGTTGTCCGCGCCGGGCTGGTCGGAGATCGGCGCCTGGTGGCGCCGGGTCCAGTCCGTCACCACCCAGGACCCGGCCGCCCTGCGCCGGTACGCCTTCCTCGCCGGCCTGGTCCCGGAGGAGGAGACCCCGGCGTGGCCCCTGCGGAGGGCGGTGCCGACGATCGGCTTCGGGAGATCGGCGTGAGGTTCCGGGGTGGTGTGGGGGTCGTGCGGCGTGAGCCCGGGGCGGCATGAGCCGCCTGGTATGCGTGCCCTAGGCCTGTGTGGTCGGCGTGAGACCCCGGCTCGGCGTGAACCTCAAGTTGGCGTGAGCCCCATGTCGGCTTGGGTCCCGCCGGTATGAGCCTCCCCGGCCGCCATGTGCCCCCCGTCGGCCTGGGTTCAGAGACCCGCGGCTCGCTCCAGCACCGAGATCACCTGGTCCCGGACCACCTCGCCAGCCTCGGCCGGGAGCGCCCCGATCGCCGTACTGCCCAAGGCGTCGAGCACCCTGTCCGCGCCCCCTGAACAGGGCACGTTCTCGCTGAGGAAGTCGTAGCCGTCACGGACGGCGACCCGCAGCACGCGACCGCCCTCCCCGGTCGCGCGCACGGCCGTCGCGACGACCAGCGGCGGCGGTCCGCCCGCCGCCTCGGCCACCTTGTGGTAGCCGCTGACCAGCGGTTCGTCCCAGTGCAGGCTCAGCAGCAGCGGCTTCTTGGCCAGCACCTCGGCGAGATCCGTCTCGAAGGGCCCCTCCGCCGCCAGCACCCGCGCCCGGGCGTCCAGGACGAGTGCCGCGGGCAGCAGACAGCGCAGGGTGCTGCCGACGACGTTCCCGCCGACCGTGGCGGTCCGCCGCACCGCCCCCGTGCCGATGCCCGACGCGGCCCGGTGCAGCACTTCCGGCACCCGCTCGTCGATCCGGTGCAGCAGGACCGCCGCCCCGACCTCACCGGCCCCGAGAACGTTCGCCTCCGGGACCTCGCGCAGCGACACGGCCTGCTCGGGGAATCCGTCGCGTTGCCAGGCGGCCCACACCAGCGTCGCGCCGCCGACGGGTATCGCCCCGTCGGACAGACACTCCTGTGCCTCGGGCAGGGTCGTGGGCAGACGCAACAGCACGGGCTTCCCGCTTTCTCCGTCGAACAGTCGAACAGCCGAGCAGTCGAACAGCCGAAAGGCCGACCAACGGGCCAGTCGACCGGCCAGATTCTTCGAACACACGCGTGGCAGCGACGCATTCTTCCCGGGAGGGCGGGGGAGCATGCAGGGCTCACCGCGGCAACCAGGGCGCTCCGGCCGTCGAAAAGCCCTACGGCGTTGTCGGTGCACCGTCGTACCCTTGGAACCGCGAGGCCGCCTTCCACTGTGCGGCCCTGACGAGGAGGAACCGCAGGCCTTAAGCGCCGGCCCATGACTCAGACACCCACAGGTCACACCCCCGCGCAGGGGCAGGCGAGAGCACAGTTCACCGTCCCCGCCCAGCACCCCATGGTCTCGGTCCTGGGGTCCGGAGACTCCCTGCTGCGCGTGATCGAGAAGGCCTTCCCGGCGGCCGACATCCATGTCCGGGGCAATGAGATCAGCGCGACCGGCGCGGTGGCGGACGTCGCCCTCGTGCAGCGCCTGTTCGACGAGATGATGCTGGTGCTCCGCACCGGACAGCCGATGACGGAGGACGCAGTGGAACGCTCGATCGCCATGCTGCGGGCGAGCGAGAACGGGACGAGCGACGGCCAGGAGACCCCGGCCGAGGTGCTCACACAGAACATCCTGTCCTCGCGCGGCCGCACCATCCGCCCCAAGACCCTCAACCAGAAGCGGTACGTCGACGCGATCGACAAGCACACGATCGTCTTCGGCATCGGCCCCGCCGGTACCGGAAAGACCTACCTCGCCATGGCCAAGGCGGTCCAGGCCCTCCAGTCCAAGCAGGTCAACCGCATCATCCTGACCCGCCCGGCGGTGGAGGCGGGAGAGCGGCTCGGCTTCCTGCCCGGCACGCTGTACGAGAAGATCGACCCGTACCTGCGCCCGCTGTACGACGCCCTGCACGACATGCTGGACCCGGACTCGATCCCGAAGCTGATGGCTTCGGGGGTGATCGAGGTCGCACCGCTGGCGTACATGAGGGGGCGCACCCTCAATGACGCCTTCATCATCCTGGACGAGGCCCAGAACACGAGCCCCGAGCAGATGAAGATGTTCCTCACCCGGCTCGGGTTCGACTCGAAGATCGTGATCACCGGTGACGTGACGCAGGTCGACCTGCCCAACGGGACCAAGTCGGGGCTGCGGCAGGTGCAGGACATCCTGGAGGGTGTGGAGGACGTGCACTTCTCCCGCCTGTCGTCCCAGGACGTCGTACGGCACAAGCTGGTCGGCCGTATCGTCGACGCGTACGAGAAGTACGACACCGAGAACGGTACGGAGAACGGCACCCACAAGGGCGGCCGGACCAAGCGGAAGTAGACAAGCCAGCACCATGTCGATCGACGTCAACAACGAGTCCGGAACCGAGGTCGACGAGCAGGCGATCCTCGACATCGCCCGCTACGCCCTCGCCCGGATGCGCATCCACCCGCTCTCCGAGCTCTCGGTGATCGTCGTGGACGAGGATGCCATGGAGCAGCTGCACATCCAGTGGATGGACCTGCCGGGGCCCACCGACGTCATGTCCTTCCCGATGGACGAGCTCAGGCCGCCCAGCAAAGACGACGACGAGCCCCCGCAGGGCCTCCTCGGCGACATCGTGCTGTGTCCCGAGGTCGCCAAGAAGCAGGGCGAGGAGGCCGAGACGCAGCACTCCATGGACGAGGAGCTCCAGCTCCTCACCGTCCACGGCGTGCTGCACCTGCTCGGCTACGACCACGAGGAGCCCGACGAGAAGGCCGAGATGTTCGGCCTCCAGGCGGCCATCGTGGACGGCTGGCGGCAGGAGAAGGGGCTCACCGGCCCGTCCCCCGCGCCGACCGTCTCATGAGCCTGCCCCTCGTCTCGGGCGCCATCGCCCTGGTCGTCGTCGCATGGCTCGCCGCCTGCGCGGAGGCGGGCCTCGCGCGCGTCTCCAGCTTCCGCGCCGAGGAAGCCGTACGGAACGGGCGGCGGGGCAGCGCCAAACTCGCGCAGATCGCCGCCGACCCGACCCGCTATCTCAACGTGGCGCTGCTGGTGCGCGTCGCCTGCGAGATGGCGGCGGCCGCCCTGGTCACCTACGCCTGTCTCCAGGAGTTCCCGGGCACCACCCGGGCCCTGCTGGTCGCGATCGGTGTCATGGTGCTGGTCTCGTACGTGGCGGTGGGGGTGTCCCCGCGCACCATCGGACGCCAGCACCCCCTCAACACGGCGACCGCGGCCGCGTACATCCTGCTCCCGCTGGCCCGGATCATGGGTCCGATCCCCTCACTGCTGATCCTCATCGGCAACGCGCTCACCCCCGGCAAGGGCTTCCGCCGGGGCCCGTTCGCCTCCGAGGCGGAGCTGCGCGCGCTGGTCGACCTCGCCGAGAAGGAGTCCCTGATCGAGGACGACGAGCGCCGGATGGTGCACTCGGTCTTCGAGCTGGGCGACACCCTGGTGCGGGAGGTCATGGTGCCGCGCACCGATCTCGTCGTCATCGAGCGCTACAAGACGATCCGTCAGGCCCTGACCCTGGCCCTCAGGTCCGGCTTCTCGCGCATACCCGTCACCGGGGAGAGCGAGGACGACGTCGTCGGGATCGTGTACCTGAAGGACCTGGTCCGCAAGACGCACATCAGCCGGGACGCCGAGTCCGAGCTGGTCTCCACGGCCATGCGGCCCGCGGCCTTCGTGCCCGACACCAAGAACGCCGGTGACCTGCTGCGCGAGATGCAGCAGGACCGCAACCACGTCGCCGTCGTCATCGACGAGTACGGCGGTACGGCCGGCATCGTCACCATCGAGGACATCCTCGAGGAGATCGTCGGCGAGATCACCGACGAGTACGACCGTGAACTCCCGCCGGTGGAGGAACTCGGCGACGACCGCTTCCGGGTGACCGCCCGTCTCGACATCACCGACCTCGGCGAGCTGTACGGGCTCGACGAGTACGACGACGAGGACGTGGAGACGGTCGGCGGGCTGCTCGCGAAGGCGCTGGGGCGGGTGCCCATCGCCGGGGCGTCCGCGGTCGTGGAGCTGCCCGACGGCCGCTCGTTGCGCCTCACCGCGGAGGCCGCCGCCGGACGCCGGAACAAGATCGTGACGGTGCTGGTGGAGCCGGTGGCCGCCCTGGAACCCGCCGAGGCGGAGAAGGAGTCCGAGTGACCGCCGAGGAACTGCGCACCCTGTGCCTGTCGTTCAACGCGGCGGTGGAGGACTTCCCGTTCAGTCCGGAGGTGTCCGTCTTCAAGGTGCTCGGCAAGATGTTCGCCCTGAGCTGGCTGGACAACCGCCCCCTGAAGGTCAACCTCAAGTGCGACCCCGAGGACGCGATCCGGCTGCGCGCCGACCACCCCGGGCTGATCATCCCCGGCTACCACATGAACAAGCGCCACTGGAACACCGTCACCGTCGACGGCGAGCTCCCGGACCGACTGGTCCGGGAGCTCGTGGAGGACTCGTACGACCTGGTCGTGGCGGGTCTACCGCGCGCCGAGCGGCTGCGTCTCGACCGCCCCTGAGCGCACTCGCAGCCCCACGGCGACCAGCACCGCCGCCGCCAGCACCAGCACCGCGTCCAGGGCGAGGACCGTGTGGACGCCGGTCAGCAGGTCGGGGGAGGTGGTGGCGAGGACGCCGAGCAGCGGGATGCCGACGGTGATGCCGACCTGCTGGGTGGAGGTGACCAGGCCGGTGGCCAGGCCCTGCTCCTCGTCGGGGACGCCGGAGGTGACCGTGATGCCGTACGAGATGATCGCGCCCAGGTGGCACATGCTGGCCAGGGAGACGGCGGCCGTGGCGAGCCACACCGACCAGTTCCCGGTGCCCAGGCCCATCAGGGCGGCGATCAGGGCGCCCTGGCCGACGAGCGAACCGACCAGGGTGCGGCGCGGGCCGTAGCGGCCGATGACCCTGGGGGCGTAGATGCCGGCCACCGCCGACAGGACACCCTGGACGCCGAAGACCAGGCCGGTCTCGAAGGCGGACAGGTGCAGGACCTCCTGGAGGTAGAGGGTCAGCACGAACACGACCGTCGACATCATCGAGAAGGTGACCAGGCCGCCGATGTTGCCCCACGCCACCGTGCGGCGGCGCAGCATCGGCAGGGACACCAGGGGCTGCGCGGTGCGGGACTCGACCGTGACGAAGGCGGCCAGCAGCAGCAGGCCCGCGATCAGGGTGATCACGACGTCGGCGCGGCCGAAGCCGTGGTCGGCGGCCGTGGAGAGGGCGTAGATCAGGGCGAGCAGGGCGCCGGTGACGGTGATCGCGCCGGGCACGTCCAGGCGGGGGCGGTCGGGGGTGCGGGACTCCCTGAGCAGGACGGGGGCCAGCGGGAGCACGATCAGGGCGAACAGGGTGAGCAGGCCCATCGTGGAGCGCCAGCCGAAGGTGTCGGTGAGGGTGCCGCCGGCCACCATGCCGACGGTGAAGCCGAGCGAGAGCAGGGTGCCGGAGATGCCCAGGGCGCGGTCGCGGGCCGGGCCCTCCGGGAAGGTCGTGGTCAGCAGGGACATGCCGGTCGGCACGATCGCCGCCGCGCCCAGCCCCTGGAGGGCCCGGCCGGTGAGGAAGGACGCCGGGTCCCAGGCGACGGTCGCGAGGACGGAGGCCGCGCCGAACAGGGCGAGGCCCGCGAGGAACAGCCTCCTGCGGCCGAAGAGGTCGCCGACGCGGCCGAACAGGAGCAGGAAGCCGCCGGAGGGCAGCGCGAACGCGGTGACCGCCCACTGGAGGCCGGAGCGGCTCATGCCGAGGTCCGCGCCGAGGACGGGCAGGGCGACGTTCAGGACGGAGAAGTCCAGCGCCACCATGAACTGGGCGGCGCACAGGACGAACAGGACGAACTTGTCGCGCGTCGACAACCGGGGGGTGTCGAGCGCGTCGGGGAGGGGATGGGTGGTGTCGATCGCCATGGGCAAGAGCCTGCGGCCGCCGGAATAGCCTTGGGGAGCCGGAAGTTGTGCTGGTGGTGGCACCACCAGGCAACAGCGAGGGGGAAGCGTTCGTGCCCGAGGTCGTACCCAAGAGTGAGCGCCACCGTGAGCTGCGCGAGTTCCTGATGAGCCGGCGGGCCCGGGTCTCGCCCGCCGAGGCCGGGCTGCCGGACGGTGGTGCGCGGCGCCGCACCCCGGGTCTGCGGCGCGAGGAGGTCGCGGTGCTCGCGGGCGTGGGGGCCTCCTGGTACCAGTGGCTGGAGCAGGGCCGGGACATCTCGGTCTCCCCGCAGGTCCTCGACTCCGTCGGGCGGGTGCTGCGGCTCAGCAACGCCGAGCGGCGGCATCTGTACGTCCTCGCCGGGCTGAACCCGCCCGCGCCCGAGCCTGCCGCCGACCACGGCTGCGAGGGGCTGCGGCGGCTGATCGACACCTGGATGCCGTACCCGGCGCACATCATGGACGCGTACTACAACTGCGTGCTGTACAACGACGCGGCCGGCTGGGTGCTCGGGATGCGGCCGGAGAACACCCAGAACTGTCTCGTGGACTTCTTCACCGACCCGCTGTACCGGTCGCGTTCGCACAGCTGGGAACAGAACGCGCGGACCGTCGTCGCCCAGTTCCGGGCGGCCTCCTCGGCGCGGCCGGACGACGAGGGGTACCGGGAGGTGCTGGCCCGGGTCATGGCGGCGAGCGCCGAGTTCACCGAGTTGTGGGAGCGGCGGGACATAGAGGACGCCGGGGTGATCCGCAAGGAGCTCGACCATCCGCTGGTCGGGCTGCTGTGCGTGGAGTCCACGGCGCTGAAGGTGCCGGCCCGCTCCGATCTGACGGTCGTCCTGCACACCCCGCTGGACGAGGCGAACACCGCCGCCAAGCTGGAGTGGCTGGCCTCACCGGAAGGGCGGCGCGGGGCGATGTACCCCGTGGCGGGATGACCGGGGGCCCGGTTCGTATGCTCCTGTCATGACCGACAACAGTGCGCTTGACCCCGAGGACCGCAAGATCGTGACCCTGGCCCGTTCGGCGCGGGCCCGGAACGGGGCGCCGGAGGGGGCGGCCGTACGGGACGACACCGGGCGGACGTACGTGGCCGCGACGGTGGAGCTTCCCTCGCTGCGGCTGAGCGCGTTGCGGACGGCGGTGGCCATGGCCGTGGCGTCCGGGGCGAAGTCGCTGGAGGCGGCGGCCGTGGTGACCGAGGCGGAGACCGCCGCGCCGGAGGACCTGGCCGCCGTACGGGATCTCGGCGGGGCGGGGACTCCGGTGCTGGTCGCCGCACCGGACGGGACGGTACAGCTGACCGTGTCGGCCGGCTGACGCTTTTTCCTCCCTCAACAATCTTGCCCGGTGACGTTTGGCTTTCCGCACCGGGGAATAGGGCCGGGTGATTGTCCCTGCGGGGTGGGCACATGTCCCGCCCGGACAGGGGACATTGTCACCCGGCGATGGTGACTGCTGTCCGTAGAACGCTTCGGCGGCACCGCCATAGAGTCGCTTTCTGAAATCCCGGGACGACGGGTCCCCGCGATCGGAAAGGCGGCCGATGAAACGCGTGCACCGAACCGAAGTGAAGGCGGAAATCGTAAGGGAACCGGGAGCGAAGGAAACCACGCACCGGAAACTGATCGACACCCCCGACGGCGCCGACCGCTTCGTCCTCACCGAGTTCGAGGTGGCGCCGAACGGCTCCACGCCACCCCATCACCACGACTGGGAGCACGAGATATACGTGCTCGACGGCTCCATGGGCCTCGTCCTGCCCGACCAGGGCCGCACCGAGCAGGTCGGACCCGGCGAGGCCATCTTCATCCCCCGCAACGAACCGCACGGGTTCGTCACCGGCCCCGGCCAGACCTGCCGCTTCCTCGTCGTCGCCCCGTGCGAACGGCCGCCGGTGCGCAACGTGTTCCTCTCCGAGGACCCCTACGAGTACACGCAGATGCCCGAGTACACGAACCTCCTGGAGAGCAAGTGACCACGACCCCGGCAGCCGCGGACCTCGACTCCTCCCGGGTCCACTCCGTCCTGACCGCCTACCTCCAGTCCAAGGCCGTGTTCACGGCGATCGACCTCGGCGTCTTCGAGGCACTGGAGAAGCAGCCCGCCACCCTGAGCGAACTGGCCGACGGGCTCGGCCTCGAACAGCGCCCCGTCCGCGCCCTGTTGGTCGCGCTCATCGGCCTGGAGCTGGTGCGCGCCGAGAACGGCAGGTACCTCAACACGGAGGAGGCCAGCCGTTATCTCGTGGCCGGCCGCCCCGAGTACATGGGCGGGTTCGCCGCCCACCAGAACTCCCACTTCGGCCACTTCGCCCGGCTCGACGAGGCCGTCCGCAGCAACGCCTCGCTCAACCAGCGCGTCCTGAAGCAGGGCTACCGCGACCAGGGCGCCGCGCAGGGCGAGGGCCGCGAGGGCACCGGGCGGCTCATCCAGGCCATGCGGGTCAGCTCCCGGCTCCAGGCGGGCAAGCTCGCCGAGGCCGCCCCGCTGGACGGCGTCCGCCATGTCGTCGACCTGGGCTGCGGCTCCGGTGACTACTCCATCGCGCTCGCCACCCGCCACCCCGGCCTGCGGGTGACGGCCCTCGACTACCCGGCCGTGACCGACCTGGCGCGCGCCAACGTGCGGGAGGCCGGACTGGAGGACCGCGTCGAGGTCCGCGCCGCCGACATCATGGCGGACGAGTGGCCGGACGCCGACGCCGTTCTGCTCTCGCACGTGCTCGACGGGTACGGTCCCGAGCGGGCCGCGCACCTGGTGCGCCGGATCCACGCGCATCTGCCCGCCGACGGGCTGCTGCTGGTGCACTCCCACATGCCCACCCTGGCCTCCGGCCTCTTCCCGGCGATGTTCGGGCTGATCCTCCTGGTCAACACCGAGGAGGGCGAGGTCCGCGACGTGGACGAGATCCGCGGCTGGGTGGAGGACGCCGGGTTCCGCGGGATCACGACCCGGAACGTGTCCCTGCTCTCCGGCCTGCTCACGGCCACCAAGTAGGCACCGGCGATGACGGACACACCGTCTCCCGCCGGGGCGCTCGCCCGCTACACCAACGCCCCCGACCCCGCTCCGCTCCTGGCCCTGAACTTCGGCTTCGCCAGGGCAAGGGCGCTCGGCACGGCGCTGGAACTGGGCGTGTTCACCGCCCTGGCCCGCACCCCGCGCACCGCGCACGAACTCGCCGTGGACCTGGGCTGCGACCCGCGCGGGGTGCGCGATCTGCTCGCTGTGCTGGAGGAGTTCGGGCTGCTGGAGCAGGGCTCCGGGCCGCCGGCGGCGGACGGTGGGCGCCGCCTCGCGCCGACCGAGCTCGCCCGTGCGTATCTCGTCGACGGGGAACCCGGCCCGCTCGGCGAGCACTTCGCCGATGTGCTCGCGCAGTGGGACCGGTGGGCCACGCTGACCTCGGTCGTCCGTACCGGTGAGCGTTCCGGGGAACTCGGGGCGCCGGCCGCGCGAGGCCGACGCCCGGGGTTGTTCGGGGGAGCCTTCCCGCTCGCCGTCCGGGTCGCCTTCGAGGCGGTGCGTCAGCTGCGGCCCCTCCCGGCGGGCCGGGTGCTGGACCTCGCCTGCGGCGCCGGAGAGTGGGGCATCGCGCTGGCCGCCGCCGACCCCGGCGCCCGGGTCACCGCGCACGACGACCCGGCACTGCTGGCACAAGCGCGGGCGCGGGCCGAGGAGTTCGGGGTGGCGGAACGGTTCCGCTTCGTGCCCGCCGACTTCGACGCCCCGCCGTTCGAGGACGCCGGGTTCGACACCGTCGTCCTCGCGCACGCGGGCCGCTTCGCCGGACCCACGGAGACGGCCAGGCTGCTGAGGGAGGCCGCCCGTGTCCTGCGTCCCGGCGGCACCCTGCTGGTGGCCGATGTCATGAGCCCGGAGCCGGGGGAGCCGGGCCTGAACCGGTCGATGCTCGCGCTCAGCCTCCTCGTCAACACCGCCGAGGGCGCGGTGCTCGCGGCGGAGGAATACCGCGCCCTCATGGAAGAAGTCGGCGTCACGCCGAAGGAATGCGTCACACGGGGGCTGGTGACGGCCCAGACAGGTGAAAGGCGATAAATTCATGCGAGAAGTGGTCGTCACCGGGCTCGGTGTCGTCAGCCCGGCCGGAACGGGAAAGGAAGCCTTCTGGGACACCGTCTCGGCGGGCAGGAGCGTGACGAAATCCCTTTCCGAAATCACGAGTTCCACGCTTTTCAAGTCCTTCGAATTCGCCTCGGACGCGGTGGCCGAGGTCCCCGATTTCGAGGAGCAGCTCCCCGCGCTGCCCCCGGAGGTGCGGCGCCTCGACCGCTACGTCCAGTTCGCCGTCGTGGCGGCCCTCCAGGCCGTACGGGACGCCGGACTCGAACCCGGCGGCCACGCCCCGGAGCGCACCGGTATCTCCCTGTCCACGGCGATCTGCGGCACCCCGAAGATGGAGGAGGAGTTCCTCGCCGTCACCGACGAGGGCCGGCTGCCCATCGACCCCGCCAAGGCGGGCCGCGACCTGTACCTGGCCTCCATGTCGAACACCCCCGGGGCCGTGCTGTCGGCGTTGCTCGGGGCGCAGGGCCCCTGTGTGACCCTGTCCACGGGCTGCATCGGCGGCATCGACGCGGTGGGCCACGCATTCGAGACGATCGCCCACGGCGACGCCGACGTCATGATCGCGGGCGCCAGCGAGGCCCCGATCACCCCGGTGACCGTCGCCTCCTTCGAGATCATCAACTGCCTCTCCCGCGCCCACCGCGACCGCCCCGAGGCGGCCTCGCGCCCCTACGACGCCGACCGCGACGGGTTCGTGCTCGGCGAGGGCTGCGGGGTGGTCGTCCTGGAGGAGCGCGAGCACGCGCTGCGCCGGGGCGCCACGCCCTATCTCCAGATCGCCGGGTTCTCGCACAGCTCCAACGCCATCCACATGACCGACCTGCTCTCCGACGGGGCCGACCTGACCCGCGCCATGAGCCAGGCCATCGAGCGCTCCGGGCTGCGGCCCGGCGACATCGACCACGTCAGCTCGCACGGCAGCTCCACCCGGCAGAACGACACCTGCGAGACCAGTGCCCTCAAACTCGCGCTCGGCGAGCGCGCCCTCCAGGTCCCGGTGAACTCGGCGAAGTCCATGCTCGGTCACGCCCTGGCCGCGGCCAGCGCCATGGAGATCGTGCTGTGCGCCCTCGCCGCGGAGCACTCCTACGTCCACCCCACCGCCAACTACGAGAACGCCGACCCCTCCTGCGACCTCGACTACGTGCCGGGCACCGGGCGTCCCTGGGACGGTGAGGTCATCCTCAAGGACGCCAGCGGCTTCGCGGGGCTGCACGCGGCGATGGTCGCCCGGGCCGAGCGGGCGGGGGTGGCGCGATGAGCGTCGTCGTCACCGGCATCGGCGCCCTCACCCCGGCCGGCACCGGCCTCGACCCCCTGTGGGAGAGCGCCCGCGACGGCGTCCCGCACGTCGCCGCCATCGACCGCTTCGACGCCTCGGCGTACGCCTGCCCGGTCGCCGGGCAGTCCCCCTTCGACGCGGACGCCGAACTGCCGTCCCGCTTCGTCAAGCGCACGGACCGCTTCACCCACCTCGCCGTGCACGCGGCCCGCCAGGCCCTGGCGGACGCCGGGGTCGTGGTCGGCGAGGACACCGACCCCGAACGCACCGGGGTCATGGTCGGCAACGTGCTGGGCGGCTGGGAGTTCGCCGAGCGCGAGCTGCGCAAGCTGTGGACCGACGGCCCGCGCGCCGTCAGCCCCTACCAGGCCACCGCGTGGTTCCCGGCGGCACCGCAGGGCAACATCTGCATCGACCAGGGCATCAGGGGGCCGGCCCGTACCTTCGTCGCCGACCGGGCGAGCGGGGCGTACGCGCTGATCGGCGGCGCCGAGGCGCTGCTGCGCGACCGGGCCGACGTGGTGCTCGCGGGCGGTGTGGAGGCACCGCTGTCGCCGTACGGCTGGCTGTGCCTGGAGACCAGCGGACTGGTCGCCAAGGCCCGCGCCTCCCTCGCCCCGCACGAGCTGTACCGGCCCTTCGACGCGGGACACGGCGGCAGCGTCTTCGCCGAGGGCTCGGTGTTCCTGGTGCTCGAACGCCGGGAGCACGCCGAGGCGCGCGGCGCCCGGATCCTCGGCGAACTCGCCGGCTGGGGCGTCAGCACCGACGGCTACATGCCGTACTACACGGTCGAACCGACCGGACAGGTGCTGGCCCGGGCCATGAGCACGGCCACCGAGCGGGCCGGGATCACCGGTGGGGACCTGGGCGCGGTCTTCGCGCACGGCTCGGGCATCCCCTTCGAGGACGTCACCGAGGGCTACGCCCTGTACGAGGCGTACGGCGCCGGCGCGGGCCGGCTGCCGGTCACCGCGCCCAAGTCCGGCTTCGGGCATCTGCTCGGCGCGGCGGCACCGGCCGACGTGGCGCTCGCCCTGCGGGCCATGGCGGAGGGCTCGGTGCCGCCCACCGTCAACGTGGACCGTCCGGCGCCGGGCATCGACTTGGACGTCGTACGCGAAGGGGCGCGCCGGGACCCCCGGTGGGAGCACACGCTGGTGGTCTCCCGCGGACTGGGAGGGGTGAACGCGTGTCTGCTGCTGAGGCGTTGATCGCGCAGGTCACCGGGGACATCCCCGTGATGGTGCGGGGCATCGGCATCGACGTGGTCGACGTACGACGGCTGCAAGCGATGCTGGAGCGGCGCGGACAGCCGCTGCGCGACCGGCTGTTCACCTCCGCCGAGCAGGCCCTGTGCGAGGGCGGCTCACCGCGCCACCGGGCCTGCCGGATGGCGGGCCGGATCGCGGCCAAGGAGGCGGTCCGCAAGACCCTCGGCGGCTACGGGCAGGGCTGCGGCTGGCTGGACATCGACGTCGGCCGCGCGGACTCGGGACAGCCGGTGCCGCGGCTGTCCGGGCGGGCCGAACGGGCCTTCCGGCTGGCCTCGTTCACCGGACTGCACCTGAGCATCACCCACGAGGCGGGCGTCGCCGTGGCGATCGCCGTCGCCGTCTGACCTGAGGAGAGAGGGAGTCATGGACGTACGGGAACAAGTGGTCGACGTCATGCGCGGGGTCGGGTTCGACGCCGCGGAGCTGGCGGACGACCGGCGGCTGGCGGAGGACCTCGACATCGACTCGACCGAACTGGTGGAGATCGTCGTCGCGTTGGAGCAGCACTTCGGGATCGGCATCGACGCCGAGGCCGAGGGCGGGTTCACGGTCTTCGGAGACCTGGTGGAGTGTGTCGGACGCCTGCTGTCCGCGGGCAGCACGGTTCGGGGGTGACGCGGTGCCGCGCATCGAGAACACCATTGTGATCGGGGCCGACGCCCGGCTGGTCTTCGACCTCACCAACGACATCGCGCGCTGGTCGGAGATCTTCGACGAGTACAGCGACGCCAAGGTCCTCTCCGAGGAGCGCGAGGGCCGCTGGACGGAGATCGTCTTCGAGCTCACCAACGAGGAGGGGGCGAGCTGGCGGTCCTGGCGCATCCTCGATCACCGCGGGCTGGTCGCGGTCGCCGAACGCCGTGATCCGCTCTACCCGTTCCGCTACATGCACCTGCGGTGGAGCTACGAGCCGGTCCCCGAGGGGACGGCGATGACCTGGGTGCAGGACTTCGAGCTCGACGAGAAGTTCCCGGTGCCGCTGGAGACGGTCCTGGAGCGGATGAACACCCACACCCGGCACAACCAGGCCGGCATCAAACGCAAGATCGAGTCCGGAGACGTACGGCCGTGAGGTCCCCGGCGCGGGTCGCGGTGACCGGGTCCATCGCGATGGACCACCTCATGTCCTTCCCCGGCCGCTTCACCGAGCAGCTCGTGCCGGACCACCTGCACACCCTGTCCCTGTCGTTCCTCTCCGACCGGTTGGAGATCCGGCGCGGTGGCGTCGCCGCCAACATCGCCTACGGTCTCGGGCGGCTCGGTGCCGCGCCGGTGCTGGTCGGCGCGGCCGGGGCGGACTTCGCCGACTACCAGGTGTGGCTCAAGCAGCACGGGGTGGACACCGACTCGGTGCTGGTCGTGCCCGGTGAGCACACGGCCCGGTTCGTGTGCACGACGGACGCGGACCACAACCAGATCGCCACGTTCCACGCGGGCGCGATGCGGGCGGCGTACACCATCGCCCTGCGGGACGTGCGCGAACGCGTCGGCGGGCTTGACCTGGTGGTGGTGTCGCCGAACGACCCCGCGGCGATGCTCCGGCACACCGAGGACTGCCGCACCGGCGGGCTCCCGTTCGTCGCGGACCCCTCGCAGCAGATCGCCCGTATGGGCCGTGACGACGTGCGGTCCCTGCTGGCCGGGGCCCGGCTGCTGTTCACCAACGCCTATGAGTCGGCGCTGCTGCGGGAGTGCACCGGCTGGAACACCGGCCAGGTGCTGGAGCGGGTCGGCACCTGGGTCACCACGCTCGGCGCGGACGGGGTCCGGCTGGAACGGGCCGGCCACGAACCCGTGGTGGTGCCCGGGGTCCCCGAGGTCGCGGTGTCCGACCCGACGGGCGCGGGGGACGCCCTGCGCGCGGGCCTGCTCGCCGCGCTCACCCAGGGCGTCCCGCTCACCCCCGCCGCCGGTCTGGGCTGCGTCCTCGCCTCCTTCGCCCTGGAATCCATCGGCACCCAGACCTACGCCCCGTCCGCCCGCGCGGTGGCCACCCGCCTCCGTGAGGTGTACGGGGACCGGACGGCACGGGAACTGGCGGATGTGCTGGGGAGGTCGCGGTGAGTCGGGAGCGGCGGCCGAGGGCCGGGGGGCCGGTGCGGCGGGGACGACATCCGAGGGCCGGCGGTCCGGTGGGCGCGGAGCGGCGTCCGGGGATCGGGGGCCCTGTCACCCCGGAGCGGCGCCCGGGGATCGGGGGCACTGTCACCCCGGAGCGGCGTCTTCGCGTGGGGCCGCTGCTGATTCCCCTCGTCGTCGCCGGGGCCGTCCCTCTGGTGCTGGGGCGGTGGCTGTCCGGGCCCCGGCTGCCTCTCGCGGGCTGGTTCTCGGCGGGGGGCGGCGGCGTTCTCGTGGCGGCGGGGGGCTGGATGGTCGCCGATGCCGTCGACCGGGTGTACCTGCGGCAGGCGACCCCG
Organism: Streptomyces sp. NRRL B-3229; assembly: GCF_000719505.1. NCBI lineage: Bacteria > Bacillati > Actinomycetota > Actinomycetes > Kitasatosporales > Streptomycetaceae > Streptomyces > Streptomyces sp. NRRL B-3229. Next base: position 385,056 of record NZ_JOGP01000002.1, read on the forward strand.
CTCGGCGACCGGCCGCCCGAGCGGCTGGTGCGGTCCGGGTGGTACGCGGTGATCAGGAACCCCATGGCCGCCGGGATGACCCTCGTCCTGCTCGGCGAGGCCCTGCTGTGGTCCGCGCCGAGCATCGCCCTGTGGGCCGCGTTCGTGCTGGGCATCTCCTGGACGGCCGCCCGGCGCGTCGAGGAACCGAGTCTGGCCGAGGCCTTCGGCGAGGAGTACGCCGCCTACCGGCGCGCCGTGCCCGCCTGGACACCAGGCACCGCGGTACGGCACCGGCCGCACATGAACGAGGAGTAGCCGTGTTCGTCGATCTGAGCATCCCCGTCAGCCGCCGGGCCCCCGGCGTCGAGTTCGAGCAGTGGCTCCACCACGACGGCATCCGCCATCTCTCCCGCAGGATCCGGGCGTTGCCCGGCGACAGCCGCCGCGACCGGCTCCGCAACCATCTGCGCTGGCTCACCGGCAGCCGCCGGCTGCGCGAACGGGACCTGCCGGGCGGCTGCTTCCTGTCCAACGAGTTCTACCGGATGTCCGTCCACCAGGGCACCCACGTCGACGCGCCCTTCCACTACGGTCCCGAGTGCGAGGGACGCCCCGCCAAGAAGATCATGGACCTGCCCCTGGAGTGGTTCTGCGGGCCCGGCGCGGTACTCGACGTACGCGACTGCGGGGGCCGTGTGACGGCCGCCGACGTGAAGGAGGCGCTGCGCACGACGGGAGCGGAGGTCGGCCCCGGCTCGGTGGTGCTGTTCCGCACGGACTCCGATCTGCGCCTGGGCACACCCGCGTACTTCACCGAGTCCACGGCCATCACCCCCGAGGCCGTCGACCACCTCCTCGACCTCGGGGTGAAGGTGCTCGGCACCGACTGCTGGAGCTTCGACGGTCCCGCCCGCCGGATGGTCGAGGACTTCTTCGCCACCCGCGACCCCGAGGCCCTGTGGCCGACCCATCTGCACGGCAGGCGCCGGGAGTTCATCCAGATCGAGGGGCTCGCCGGACTGCGGGCGCTGCCCGGGGGCCCGTTCACCTTCATGGCGTTCCCGATCGCCCTCGCGGACGCCGGCGCGGCCTGGTGCCGGGCGGTGGCCCGCACCGGGCCAGGGGAGTGACCCCTCGCGAAGGGCATCCGCATGACGACACACCGCCGCACCGCCCAGCTGTTCACCCTGTCCGCACCGACCCCTGCGGCGCTGCACGAGGCCGCGCGGGAGGCCGGCGACCGGCTCGCCCGGACCGACGCCGACACCTTCGCGCGACTGTGCGCGCGGGCCGCCGAAGGGCCGCATTCCGGCCATCGGATGAGCGTGGTGGGCAGGACGCCCGGTGAGATCGCCGAACGCCTCCGTGCTCACCTGGCGGGCGAGCCGGTCAAGGAGGTCGCCGAGGGGCACGCCGACCTGGCCGGTGCCCCGCCGGTCGCTTTCCTCTTCAGCGGCCAGGGCGCCCAGTTCGCCGGCATGGGACAGGGCCTGTACCGCACGGAAGCGGTGTTCAGGGAGACGTTCGACCGCTGTGCCGAGGCCGCCCGGCCCTTCGTCGCCGTACCGCTGCACGAGTTGCTCGACCCCGCCGCCGGTGCCGTGGTGCACCGGCTCGCCCATGCCGCGCTCGGCACGTTCTGTCTGGGCACGGCGCTCGCGGAGCTGTGGCGCAGCTGGGGTGTCGAACCGGCGGCAGTGCTCGGGTTCAGCTTCGGCGAGTACGGTGCCGCCTGCCGCGCGGGAGTCCTCTCGCCCGAGGATGCCGTACGGCTGCTCGGTACGGCCGTCACCCTGGCCGAGCGGGTCACCGGCGGCGCGATGGCGGTGGTGGGCCTGGGGGAGCGGGCCGCGCGGGAACTGCTCGCGGACACCGAGCCGTCGGTCGGGATCGCCGCGGTCATCTCGCCGCACGAGGTCTCCCTGTCCGGAAGGGCCGAGGCGCTCGCCCGGATCGTGGACAGGCTGACCGGCTCCGGGGTGCGCACCAGCTCCCTGCCGGTCCGGGCGGGGCTGCACTCGCCGCTCCAGGAACCGGCTCTGGCCGAGCTGCGGGAGGCGGCCGGCGCGGTCCGCACCCACGCGCCGCGGATCCCGTACGTCTCCACGGTGACCGGCGCCCAGGTCACCGGGCCGGTAGGACCGGAGCACTGGTGCCGTCAACTGCGGGGCCCGGTGCGGTTCCTGGACGCCCTCGGCGTGCTCGACGAGCGGGGGATCCGGATCTCGGTGGAGGTCGGTCCGGGGCGGGCGCTGGCGGGGCTCGGGGCGCGCTGCCTGCCGGGCGGCGGACGGCTGTGGCCGGCCTCGCTGGGCCGCTCCACCGACGGGACCGGCGCGATGCTCTCGGCGCTGGGGCGGTTGCACACGGCCGGGGTGCCGGTGCGCTGGCCCGCAGTCTTTCCCGGGGCCGCGGCCGCGGGATAGGGGCGTCGGCACCTCTCTATACTGAGCCCGATGGTTGACGAAGAAATCACCCGCTCGGCTCCGGGGCGGCCCCGCAGCGCGGAAGTGTCCCGGGGAATCAATCTGGCCGCACTGGCCCTGTTGCGGGAACGCGGGCCCCAGGGAGTCACCGTGGAAGCGGTGGCCCAGTATTCGGGTTCCGCGAAGACGACCATCTACCGCCGGTACAAGGACCGTTATGAACTCCTGCGGTCGTCGTTGTCTTTCGTCGAGAATATCCCCGAACCCGAAGCCGGGCTTCCGGTACGGGAGCGATTGAACTATTTGCTGCGGCAATTCAGGCATGGTCTGGAGGAGGTCGTGGGGCTGCGCGCCCTGGTCGCCCTCCTGCACGGCGACGAGGACCCGGAGTTCACCCGGGCCTTCCGGGAGACCATCCTGCGGCCGCGGCTGGAGACCATCCTCACCACGCTGCGGGACGGCGTGGCCGACGGAGAACTGCGGGCCGACGCCGACTACGAGACGGTCGTCAGCATGATGGCGGGCTCGTACATCGCCCGCTACGCGGTCCAGGGCACCCCACCGCCTCCCGACTGGGTGGACTCCGTGCTCGACACGATCTGGCCGGCGATCCGCGCCTGAGGGCCGGCCGCCCCCGCGCCGCCCTCACCGGCCCGCGCCACCGAATCCGGTCACAGGGCCGGAAGCGGCGGGCGAGCGTGGCCGTGGCCGGCGCGACGGTGCGGCGGGTCCCCTCCGGTCGACCGGGCGGGCGGTGGCCGCCTCCGTCCGCCCGGACAGGCAGGGGGAGGGCCGGCCCACGGGTGGTCCAGGGTGCGGGCGATCCCCTCACGACACGTGCTCCGGGCGCAGGCCCACCCCGATGAAGCGGGCCGTCCAGCGCGTCAGGAACGGGAAGCGGCGGACCAGGCGGGCGGCCAGCGGGCGCTCCACCGTGGAGCGGCGGTCCTTGGGGTACAGGTCGGCCAGCATGTGCACCTGGGCCGTCTGCACCGCCCGCACCGGCAGCTCGCGGCGGCGCTGCACCCGGGCCAGTTCGCGCGGGGTCGGGGTGCCTCCGGCGCGCAGGGTGGGCCCGAGCATCCGCGCGGCGGCCACCGCGTCCTGCACGGCGAGGTTGATGCCCACCCCGCCGGCCGGCGACATGGCGTGCGCCGCGTCCCCGATGCACAGCAGCCCGGGCCGGTACCAGGTGCGCAGCCGGTCCACCCGGACGGAGAGCAGCTTCACGTCGTCCCAGTCGCCGATCTCCCGCCGGACCCGGTCGCCGAACGGCGGGTGCACGGACGCCACGTCGGCCCGGAGCCGGTCCAGCCCCTCCGCCTGTACGGCGTCGTACTGGCCCTGGGGGATGACGTAGGCGATCTGCCAGTAGCTCCCGCGGTCGATGGTGATCAGCACGAAGCCCCGGCCGGTGTGGAGAAAGCTCATGGTCTCCTCGGGCTCGCGGGCGAGACGGAACCAGAGCACGTCCATCGGCGCCGCACTGGCCGATACCGGCAGCCCGACGGCCCGCCGCATGGTCGAGTGCCGGCCGTCGGCGGCGAGCACGAGGTCGGCGCGGATCTCCAGCGGTCCGTCGGGGGTGTCGGCGCGCACCCCGCGCACCCGGTCGCCCTCCCGGATCACCGAGATCCCCTCGGCCTTCTGGTACAGCCGGAAGCCGGGCAGTTCGCCCGCTTTGCGGGCCAGGAAGTCGAGTACGTCCCACTGCGGCATGAAGGCGATGTACGGGAAGGGGCCGCCGATCCGGGAGAAGTCGGCGAAGGTCACCGGACCCGCGGCGGTGTGCACGGTGATGTCGGTGACCTTGGTGTGCGGGATGCGCAGGAACTCCTCCAGGTAACCCAGTTCGTCGATCACCCGCAGGGTCGAGGGGTGCACGGTGTCGCCGCGGAAGTCCCGCAGGAAGTCGCCGTGCTTCTCGAGGACGACCACCTCCACGCCCTGCCGGGCGAGCAGCAGGCCCGCCATCATCCCGGCGGGTCCGCCGCCGACGACGACACACCGGGCGGTCTCGGTCTTCATGGAATGCTCCTGGGGGTCCGGGACCGCTGCGGGGTCAGTGCCCCGCCGCGATCGGCAGAGGGGCGCCGTCGGGTCCGGTAGTGGTGAGGTCGCGATCGCGGATCAGCGGGATCACGGCGAGCGCGCCGACGAACGCGACCACCGCCGCCACCGTCAGGATCGAGTTGAGTCCGTCGATGAACGCGGTGTGCGCCGCGTCGGTGAAGATCCCTCGCTGCTCGGGGGGCAGCTGGGGCAGTACGGCGCCGATCTGGCCCGAGGCCACGGTGTCGCCCAGTTCGTGCGCCCGCCCCCGGAGCGGGGTGCCGGCCAGGGCGTCGCCGACCGCGTCGCGCACCCGGTCGGCGAAGACCGCGCCCAGGGCGGCGATGCCCAGGGCGATGCCGAGCGAGCGGCAGGTGTTGCTGAGGCCCGAGGCGACACCGACCCGGGCCGGTTCCACCGCGCCCATCGCCGCGGCGACCACGTTGGGGTTGACCACGCCGACGCCGAGCCCGGTGACCAACTGCCCGGCGAGCAGCGCGGTCCAGTCGTCGGAGGCGTCGAGTCCGCCCATCAGCAGCAGGCCGGCTCCGATGAGGGCGAGGCCCGCGGAGACCAGCCAGCGGGCCGGCAGCAGGGTGCCGGCCCGGGCCGCGACCGCGGAGGCCACGAAGATCGACAGGGTCAGGGGCAGCAGCCGCAGCCCGGCCGCCAGCGGGGCGTGACCGAGCACGGTCTGGAGGTACAGCGTCAGGTACAGCAGCAGCGCGAAGGCGGTGGAGCTCATGGCCAGGACGCCGACGGCGGCGCCCGTGGTGGTGACCTTGCGCAGGACCGCCCCCGGCAGCAGGGGGTCCGCGCGATGCCGTTCGATCAGGACGAAGGCGGTCAGCGCGACGGCCGACAGCGCGAAGGCGCCGAGCACCGGGGCGCTGTCCCAGCCCTCCTCGTTGGCGCGCAGCAGGGCGAAGGAGAGCGAGCCCAGCGCGGTGCCGAAGGTGAGGAAGCCCGGCCAGTCGATCCGGCCGGGGCGCTCCGCCCTGGACTCGGCGACGCGGGCGGTGGTGGCGATCAGGGCGAGGATCCCCACGGGCAGGTTGACCAGGAAGATCCACCGCCAGCCCGCGCTCTCGACCAGGACGCCGCCTGCCAGCGGCCCCACGGCGAGCGCGGCTCCGCTGACCGCGCCCCAGACCGCGAGGGCGACATGGCGGTCGCGGTCGTCGGGGTAGGCGGCGGCGAGCAGGGCCAGGGACGTGGCCAGCAGGGCGGCGCCGCCCACGCCCTGGAGCGCGCGCGAGGCGATCAGCATGAGCGGGTTCTGCGCGACTCCGCACAGCAGGGAGGCGAGCGTGAAGACGGCCAGGCCCCAGGAGAAGACGGCCCGCCGTCCGAAGCGGTCGGCGAGGGAGCCGGCGGTCAGCAGCACCGCGGACAGGGCCACGGCGTAGGCCGCGACCACCCACTGGAGATCGGTGAGCGTAGCGTCGAGGGCCTCCTCGATGTCGGGCAGCGCGATGTTCACGATCGTCACGTCGAGCAGCAGTATGAAGCTGCCCACCGACACCACACACAGCGTCCACCACCGGTTGAGCGCCATGTTCCCTCCTCGGCCCGGCGGTTGGGCCGGGATCATTTAAATACGCTACGAGTAGCGTAGCGTATTTGCGAGGAGGGGGACAGGGTGCCTCGAGTGGCACCGGTCAGGGCTCGATGGCGGCCTCGGGGCGCAGATGCAGCGAGCGCCTGGCGTAGAGCGCGGTCTGCACCTGGTTCTGGGTGCCGAGCTTGGCGTAGATGCGGCTGAGGTAGTTGCGCACGGTCTTCGGGCTGATCCCGAGGCGTTTGGCGATGCCACGGGTGGCGTGCTCGTCGGCCATGAGGAAGAGGATCTGCCGCTCGCGCTCGGTCAGTTGGGACAGGGGCGAGGCGTCGTCCTCCTGGTTGCCCGACAGGAGCTCCAGTACCTGTCCGGCCGCCACCGTGGACAGCGCGGCGCCCTCCCGGTGCACGGTGAGCAGGGTGTCGCGCAGTTCGTCCGCGCCGATGTCGCGGGAGAGGTAGGCGTTGGCGCCGGCCGCGAAGGCCTCGCGCATGTAGACCGGTTGCTGGTTGGTGGCGAGGACGACGATCCGGACGTGCCGGAAGTCGCGGCGGATGGCCCGGGCCACCTGGGCCCCGTCGCCCCCGGCGGTGCCCAGGCCCATGACGACGAGGTGCGGTCGCTCCCGCCTTACCAGCTGGAGCGCGGACGCCCCGTCGCGGGCGAGGGAGACCACGGAGAATTCCGCGAATCCCTCCAGTATTTTCTGGAGGCCTTCGGCCACCAGTCGCTCGCTGTCCACGAGCAGAACTCGTATGGATGACATGCGGTCCCTTCGTTCCCCTCAACGTTCGCATGCGTGAAGAGAGCACGTGGGTGCAGCGATGATTGCCCCCGTTGACGGCCCCCGCTTCCTTCGCTGGTTGATAAAGTCCCGCTGTAGACCGATGCTACACGGAGTCGGGGAATCTTTTCGGTCAGTGTGGAGCGCCATGTTCAGGCGGCCTTGCCTGCGTTTATGGCTTCTCCGTGCAGGTTGGGGCTGTTGAAAGCGCATACCGGCCGTCGGCTTGGATGTTGTCGTTCCGGGAATGAAATCCGGACTTTGTTGTTCCGGTCCACTTCAGCTCCCGTATGGCATCCAAATGTCAACGTTCTGAAAATTCCGAAGATGGAGTGTTGCCGGACGGTGATCGGCGGGCCATGAGGGGGCCGGTCCGAATATCGCCCTTGTCGATTCGTGTCCCGTGCGCATCAATGGAACCGGGAATTCCGACGGACCGTCAGATCCCGGCCCGCGAGGCGTCCCGCACCACGCCCGCGCAGGCCGGCCGTCGGACCGCACCTCCCCGTCCGTCCCCACATGGCAGTCCCCACGGGAAGGGAACCGGATTCCATGAACGGCACACGCATCAGTACCGGTGCGGCACTGGTGGTCGGCGCGCTCGCGGCCACCGGGCTCGCGTTCGCACCCGCCGCCCTCGCTGTCACCCCGGACACCGCGACCATCAACGCCGACTGCGGGTTCTTCGGCAGCGGCCAGGCGACCCTCACCGCGACGCAGGACGGCACCGCCGCCACCGTCACGGTCACCTCGGCGATCAACGCCCCGCTCCCGCTCTCCGAGGACTCGATCACCTCGACCCTGACGTTCGTGAACGCGAACGGCACCACCACCACCTTCACCGGCACGGAGAACCCCGCCATCGCCACCGGCGATCCCGTGACCGTCGGCCCCCTCAGCGGCACCGTGAACTCCGGCGACAGCCTCGAGTCGTACGGCGGTTCGCTCCAGATCGTCGTCTTCGGCATCACCGTGACCTGCTCCGCGACCGGTCCGCAGACGCCCGGTCCGTTCGTGTTCGACTGACCCCGTACCGGACCGCTCGGGCCAAGTCCCGCAGTTGCCGCAGGAACTGACATGTCGTCAGGTTTCTGCGGCAACTCCATTGACTTCTCACGCAATCCACACATCAATGCCCCCTGTCGGCACAGGACTTCAGGAGCTTCCGGAGGGGGCACATCCATGGGTTCGACGACTCGAAGAAGACGCCGTCTGGCGTCGTTTCTCGGGGCGACCGCGCTCGCGGTCACCGCGGGCGGCGCGCTGGCCTGTCCGGCCGGTGCCGCCACCGACGTGGACTACGGCACACACTGCATCCCGCCCGCCGTCGCGGGCATCCCACCGATCGACGGCACCACCACGGCCAGGGTCGCCGTCGACAACAAGAGCCCCAAGGTGGGTGACACCGTCACCGTGACCTACACGGTGGTCAAGCCCGCCGCCAGCAACCCCACGGCCATCGCCCTGCCGGCCGACATCATGACGCCGACCGGCAAGGTCACCCTCGGCGGCGCCCAGACCGGTGCCGTCACCGTCGCGGGCCCCAAGAAGAACGACCCGGTGCCGGGCAACGGCGCCTTCCCGTCGTTCTCCATGACCGGCACCTTCAAGGTCACCTCACCCGGCGCGATCACCCTCTCGCCCGGCGACTACAACATCCACACCAGCTACATCCTCGAACTGGACACCCCCTGCACGGTGATCACCCCGCCCGCCCCGGTCTCCGAGACGGTGACCGCGACGGACACCACCCCCGTCAACCAACGGGACATCACCCTGGGCGCGGCCTCCGGCAAGCCCGGTGCCGCCGTCACCGTCACCGGCAGCAAGTTCACCCCCGGCGCCACGGTCACCCTGGCCGGGCGGGCGGGCTCCGCGCAGACCGCGGACACCGCCACCGCGACCGCCGACTCCACGGGTGCCTTCAGCGGCTCGCTCGTCGTCAACGACAAGACGACGACCGGGATCGTGGCGTACGAGGGCAGCGCGTGGAGCGACGCCAAGGGGACCGGGCCCAAGGCGTACGTCGTCATCGACGACACGCCCGTCCCGGCCGGCAGCCAGAAGATCACCACCACGGTGAAGGCCGGCACCCTGTCCATGTCCCAGGCCGGGGACACCGTCAGCCTCTCGGCGGTGGACTACGGCAAGGGCGGAGCCTCGACCGGCAACCTCAACCAGGTGACGGTCAAGGACTTCCGCGGTGGCCCCGCCGGCTGGTCCCTCACCGGCAAGGTCACCGACTTCACCGGCCCCGGCGCCAAGATCGACGCCGGTGCGCTGAGCTGGAGTCCGTCCTGCGCCACCAAGGCCGGCAGCCCGAGCACCTGCCAGGCCGGCTCCGCCGGCGCGGTCGGAGCCTCGGGAGCGACTCTCGCTTCCACTCCCAACGCGGCGCTCACCGGCGGTGAGTTCACCGTGGACGCCGGACTCTCCCTGAACGTACCGGCGTTCACCCCGGTCGGCACCTACTCCGGAGTCCTCACCCTCACGCTCAGCTGAACCGTACGGGCGCCCGCACCCGCCCGTCCGTCCCTCTCCACCGTGGGGGTCCGCACCCATGCGCAAGCTGTATGTCCTCCTCCTGAGCCTGTTCCTGGCCGCCGCCGCGCCCGTGCCCGCGCACGCCGCCGACAACGGCAGCTGGTCCGTGTACCCGGCCGCCTCCCAGATCGGGGCGCGCCCCTACTTCTACCTCTCCGCCGATCCCGGGCAGAGCATCGACGACAAGGTCGTCGTCACCAACAAGACCGGCGAGCCGCTGAGTTTCCGGCTCTACGCCGCCGACGCCTACAACACCGCCCGCGACGGCGGTTTCGCCGTGCGGACGGTCGCCGAGAAGCAGCGCGGGGTGGGCGCCTGGGCGAAGCCCGCGAAGTCCCGGGTGACCGTCCCCGCCCACGGCAAGGTCACCGTGCCCTTCACCCTGTCAGTGCCCGAGGGCGCCGAACCGGGGGACCATCCCGGCGCGTTGGTGGCGCTGGACGAACGGGTCGACAAGGGCGACGGCACGGTGGCGCTCGGAGTGCAGCGGGCCGTCGCCGCGCGGATCTACCTGCGGGTCGGCGGGCCGACCGTCCCCGCGATCACCGTCGAGGACGTGCACGTCAGCCATCACCAGCCGCTGGTCCCCGGGGTGGGGGACAGCGCGGCGACGATCTCCTACACCCTGCGCAACACCGGCAACGTCACGCTGAACCCGAAGGTGGAGCTGCGGGCGACGGGGCTGTTCGGGCGGACCCTGCTGGCGCGCGACCTCGTGCGGATCCCCGGTGAGCTGCTGCCCGGGCAGCGGGTGCGGCTGAGCGAGCCGTGGCATGGGGCGCCGCAACTGGACTGGGGGGACGTGAAGTTGACGGCGAGTGCGAAGGGTACTCACGAGTCGGCGAGTGCAGGTTTCTTTGCGTTGCCGTGGTTGGTGGCGGTGGTGTTGTTCGTGGCCGGTGGTGTGGGAGGGGGGCTGGCGGTACGTTTTCGGCTGCTGCGCCGTGGTGGCTTGTCGCGCCCACGCGGCGGAGCCGCACAGTGACACAGCCCCGCGCCCCTCTGGGACGCCCTAAAGGGCGTCCGGACCCCGCTCGCCCGTCCGCACCCGCACCACCGTCTCCACCGGCAGCGCCCACACCTTGCCGTCGCCGATCTTGCCGGTCCGGGCGGCCTTGACGACCGCGTCGATGACCGCGTCCGCGTCCGCGTCGTCCACGACCACCTCGATGCGGACCTTGGGGACCAGGTCGACCTGGTACTCGGCGCCGCGGTACACCTCGGTGTGGCCGCGCTGACGGCCGTAGCCGCTGGCCTCGGTCACGGTCAGACCGTGGACGCCGATCTCCTGGAGCGCGGTCTTGACCTCGTCGAGGCGGTACGGCTTGACGATCGCGGTGATGAGCTTCACGTGGTCTTGGCCTTCTGGGCGGAGGGGACGGTGGACGCGCTGACCGGGGCACCGTGGCCCAGGACGCCGTGATCGTATGCGGTCTCGGCATGCACCGTAAGGTCCAGACCCGTGTGCTCGTGCTCCTCGTCGGCCCGGAAGCCCATCACCCTGTCGATCACCTTGCCGATGCCGTACGTCACGGCGAAGGCGTAGGCCCCCACGGCGACCACGGCCACCAGCTGCCTGCCGAGCTGGCCGAGCCCGCCGCCGTACAGCAGGCCCTCGGTGCCGCCGGTCATCGCCTTCTCGGCGAAGACCCCGATCAGCAGGGTGCCGATGACACCGCCGACCAGGTGCACCCCGACGACGTCGAGCGAGTCGTCGTAGTTCAGCCGGAACTTCCAGCCCACCGCGTAGGAGCAGACGACACCGGCGGCGAGGCCGACGACCAGCGCGCCCAGCAGGGAGACCGAGCCGCAGGACGGGGTGATCGCCACCAGGCCCGCGACCGCGCCGGACGCGGCACCGAGCGTGGTGGGGTGGCCGTCGCGCTTCTGCTCGACGAAGAGCCAGCCGAGCAGGCCGGTGCAGCCGGCGGCGAGGGTGTTGAGGAAGGCGGCCGCGGCCAGCCCGTTGGCGCCCAGCGCCGAGCCCGCGTTGAAGCCGAACCAGCCGAACCAGAGCAGGCCCGCGCCGAGCACGACCATCGGGAGGTTGTGCGGGCGCATGGCGTCCTTCTTGAAGCCCAGCCGCGGGCCGAGGACCAGCGCGAGGGCGAGACCGGAGGCGCCGGAGGTGATCTCGACCGGCAGACCGCCCGCGAAGTCCAGGGCGCCGAGCTTGTCCAGGACCCAGCCACCCGGGCCCCAGACCCAGTGGGCGACGGGAACGTATACCAGCAGCGCCCAGACGGGCACGAACACCAGCCAGGCCGCGAACTTCGCGCGGTCCGCGATCGCGCCGCTGATCAGGGCGGCCGTGATGATCGCGAAGGTGAGCTGGAAGGTCGCGAAGAGGAGGGTGGGGACGGTGCCGTGGACGCTGTCGGGGCCGAGGCCCTCGAAACCGGCGTGCTCCAGGCCGCCGATCAGTCCGGCGAAGCTGTCCTCGGAGAACGCCAGGGAGTAGCCGGCGGCCAGCCACACCACCGTGACCAGGGCGATCGACACGAAGCTCATCATCAGCATGTTGAGGACGCTCTTCGTGCGGACCATACCGCCGTAGAAGAGAGCAAGGCCCGGGGTCATCAGCAGGACGAGGGCGGTGGCGGCGAGCAGCCAGGCGGTGTCGCCGGTGTCGATGCCTTGCGCGGCGAGGGTCACGGTCGTCTCCAACGGTGTGGGGGCTCGTCAGAGGTTCACCGGCCTGCGTTTCCGGCCGGGCACGCCGGTGTTTCCGCGATGTTTCGTTGCGTGGAGGTTTCTGGAAGCTCACGGGGAGGTGGATGGTCGGGCGTCTGTGCGGCGGGGGTCTGTGGATCAGGGAGAATGGGGCGCATGAGCGTTCGCAGTCAGTCATCCGAGCCGTCGGCGTCGTCGGAGGCCCCCCACCGCGCCGGCTTCGCCTGCTTCGTGGGTCGCCCCAACGCGGGCAAGTCCACCCTCACGAACGCTCTGGTCGGCCAGAAGGTCGCGATCACCGCGAACCAGCCGCAGACCACGCGGCACACGGTACGGGGGATCGTGCACCGGGAGGACGCCCAGCTGATCCTGGTCGACACCCCCGGGCTCCACAAGCCGCGCACGCTGCTGGGCGAGCGGCTCAACGACGTCGTCCGCACCACCTGGGCCGAGGTCGACGTGATCGGCTTCTGTCTGCCGGCGAACGAGAAGCTCGGTCCCGGTGACCGCTTCATCGCGAAGGAGCTGGCGTCGATCAAGAAGACGCCGAAGATCGCGATCGTCACCAAGACCGACCTCGTGGAGTCCAAGGCCCTCGCCGAGCAGCTCATCGCGATCGACCAGCTGGGCAAGGAGCTGGGCTTCGAGTGGGCGGAGATCGTGCCGGTCTCGGCGGTCGCCGACAAGCAGGTGGGTCTGCTGGCCGACCTCATCGTCCCGCTGCTGCCGGAGGGCCCCGCGCTCTACCCCGAGGGCGACCTCACGGACGAGCCCGAGCAGGTCATGATCGCCGAGCTGATCCGGGAGGCCGCGCTGGAGGGGGTCAGGGACGAGCTCCCGCACTCCATCGCGGTGGTCGTCGAGGAGATGCTCCCCCGCGAGGACCGCCCCGCCGACAAGCCCCTTCTCGACATCCACGCCTTCGTCTACATCGAGCGCCCCAGCCAGAAGGGCATCATCATCGGCCCCAAGGGCAAGCGCCTGAAGGAGGTCGGCATCAAGAGCCGCAAGCAGATCGAGGCCCTCCTCGGCACACCGGTCTTCCTGGACCTCCACGTGAAGGTCGCGAAGGACTGGCAGCGGGATCCTCGGCAGTTGCGGAAGCTGGGGTTCTGAGCGGGGTGGGTGGGGGTTTGCGGGGGCTGCCGTCTGCGTAGTCGCCGCGATGAGGTCGGCGTCGGGTTCGCGGACGGGCCGGGGCGCTGCTGGGCACGCCGGCCGCGCGGCGGTAGCCGCATGTCGATGCAGCCTGGACCTCCACGTGAAGGTCGCGAAGGACTGGCAGCGGGATCCTCGGCAGTTGCGGAAGCTGGGGTTCTGAGCGGGGGCTGGGGGCCCACGGCCCTGCGGTCCAGGGGGTTCGGGGTTCTAGTAGGCCGTCCCCTGCGGGGACAGGTCCTGGAGGCCCAGGACCCTGAGCAGCTGGAGGCGTTCGTACGACTCCGTTCCCGGGCGGGCCGTGTGGACGACCAGGAGGTGGTGGTGCTCGTGGCTGAGCATCACCTCGCAGTCGAGTTCGAGCAGGCCCACCACCGGATGCAGGAAGCGCTTCGTGGCCCGGTTGCGCTGGGACACCTCGTGCGCGTCCCAGAGACGGGCGAACTCCGCGCTGGAAGACCGCAGTTCGGCCACCAGCCCGGCCGGTTCCGGATCGTCGGGACGGGCCGCGGCCACCGCCCGCAAGGTCGCGACATGGGCGCGCGCGTGGCCCGCCACGTCCTCCTCGGGGAAGAGCGAGCGGGCGGTCGGATCCAGAAAGAACCGGCGGGTCAGATTACGGTCGCGACGCGGGCGGGACATCACGTTGCCCACCATCGCCTTGGCCATCGCGTTCTGCGCCAGCACCTCCCCGCAGTCGTTCACCACCTGCGCCGGGGTGTCGTGCAACCGGTCCAGGATCAGCAGCAGCCCCGGCCGGACATGCCCCGACGCCGTCTCCCGACGCGGCGGCTCCTCCCCGGCCAGGTGGAACAGATGGTCCCGCTCCACATCGGTCAGACGCAGCGCCCGGGCCAGCGCCGTCAGCATCTGACGGGACGGCCGCGGGCCACGTGACTGCTCCAGGCGCGTGTAGTAGTCCACCGACATCCCGGCCAGCTGTGCCACCTCCTCGCGCCGCAGTCCCGGCGTACGGCGGCGCGCCCCGGCCGTGAGGCCCACGTCGGAGGGGTCCAGGCGGGCGCGGCCACGGCGCAGGAAGTCGGCGAGTTCGGCTCGGTTCACCCCTCCAGCGTGCGGCACCCCGCCCGGCTTATCCAGGGACTGCCGATCCCCCGATCGAGAGGTCTCTCCCGGTGCGCGTCCAGCCGTTCCACGCTGGTCCGGACGAGAGGAGCAGAACATGCTGACATTGGTGACAGGTACGACGGGACAGGTCGGCCGGCGCTTCGTTCCGAGGCTGCTGGCCCAGTCCCGGCCGGGGGAGCGCGTACGCGTCCTCGTACGGGACGCCTCGCGCGGTGAGCCCTTCGCCGAACTCGGCGCCGAGGTCGTCACGGGAGATCTGCGGGACGCCGAGGCGCTCGGCAAGGCCGTCGCCGGCGTCGACGCGGTCGTGAACGTCGCCGCGGCCTTCCGGGGCGTACCCGACGAGGAGGCGTGGGCCGTCAACCGGGACGCGGCGGTGGAACTGGGCCGTGCCGCGGCGGCCGCAGGTGTGGAGCGGTTCGTGCAGGTCAGCACCGGTCTGGTGTACGGCACCGGACGGGGCCGGCCGGTCACCGAGGACGACGAGAGCCGGCCCGGCGGGTCCATGTGGGGCGCCTACCCCGCGTCCAAGGCGGAGGCCGAGCGGTCGCTGCTGGCGATGGAGGGACTGGACGTGCGGGTCGCGCGGCTGCCGTTCGTCTACGGCGAGGGGGATCCGCATCTCGCGCAGTCCCTGATGTGGGCGAAGAACTGGGCGTCGGCGCAGCGGTTGCACATGGGGCACCACGCGGATGTGGCGCAGGGGCTGCTGCGGGTTCTTCATGCGCCGGGGATCTCCGGGCGGGTCTACAACATCGCCGACGACGCTCCTGTGACGGCGGTGGAGTTGCACCAGCTCAACGGGGCGGAGATTCCGGGGGAGTTGTACGAGCGGGTGGATCCGGATCCGTGGCTGGTGATCATGTCGACGGAGCGGATTCGGCGGGAGCTGGGGTATCGGCCGGTGTATCCGTCTGTCTATGCGGCGCGGGAGGCAGGGGCGCTGTGAAGTATGGGCCGGTTGTCGTCTGCCGGTCCGGTGGGGGCTTGTCGCGCCCACGCGGCGGAGCCGCAAATCGATACAGTCCCGCGCCCCTAAAGCCCTCTAGTCGACGCCTCTTATACGGCCCACCAGCACCGCTCCCGCCAGACCCACCACCGCCGCCACCCAGTACAGCACCCTGTACCCCCCGAGGTGCGTCACGATCGGGGCAGCCAAGGCGGGGGCCGCGACCTGCGGCAGGGAGTTCGCCACGTTGATGATGCCCAGGTCCTTTCCGCGGTCCAGGGCCGTCGGGAGGACGTCCGTCATCAGGGCGAAGTCGACCGACATGAACACTCCCAGCCCGACCCCCAGCAGGGCCGCCACGATGATCGCGCTCGGCCAGGTCTGCCACACGGCGAGCAGGGCCGTCGCCACCGCCATCACGATGCCGGACCAGCGCACGAACGGCTTGCGGCGGCCCACGCGGTCGGACCAGATGCCGCCCACCACGACCGTGGCCAGCAGCGCCACGCTGTCCACCGCGGTGAGGATCAGGACGCCCTGTTCGGGGTCGTGGTGGTGGAGCTGGTCCCGCAGGTAGTAGAGGAGGTAGAGAATCACCAGCGCGTTGCTGAGGTTGATCAGGAAGCGGGTGAGCCAGGCCCAGGCGAAGTCGGGGTGGCGGCGCGGACTCAGCCAGAAGCCGCGCACGAAGGCCCCCCAGGACCAGGGCGGCCGGTCCGCGGCCGGCAGTCTCAGGTCCCGGTGGCGCAGCACGTACGGCAGCACACCCGCGACCGTGAACACCGCGCACGCGGCGTAGCCCGCCGCGATCCCGCCGGCCGCCGTCGCGAGGCCCGTGCCGACGACCGCGCCCAGGATCTGGGCCGCCCCGATCCAGCCGCCCACCACGCCCCGCTGGAGGCGCGGCACCCGGTCCGGCACCGCCGCCGTGACCGCCGCGAAGGCCGCGTTCAGGGTCAGCTGGACCAGGCACCAGGCGACCGCCATGAGCCAGAGCCCGTGCGCGCCCGCGAGCAGCAGCAACGACAGCGCGCCGCCCGCGGCCCCGGCCACGATCCAGGGGCTGCGGCGGCCCCAGCGGGCCGTGGTGCGGTCGGACAGGGCGCCGAACAGGGGGTTCGCCGCCAGCGACACCACCGCGCCCACCCCCGTCACCCAGGCCAGCAGCGTCTCCTTCGACATGCCGGTGCCGGGTGCGAAGTCCTCCGCCTGGCGGGCCAGCAGGATCTGGAGCGGGCCGTACCAGCCCACCCAGATCGCCACGTTGGCGAGGGACAGGGAGGCCGTCCAGCCCTTGCCGACCCGCTCCGCCGGCTCCGCGAGGGCTGTGCTCACCTCTGGGCCCGGAGCAGGTCCCGGTACCAGCCGTACGACGCCTTCGGGGTCCTCACGAGCGTCTCGAAGTCGACGTGCACCAGGCCGAACCTGCGCGCGTACCCTTCGGCCCACTCGAAGTTGTCCAGCAGCGACCACACGAAGTACCCGCGCACGTCCACGCCCGCCTCGACCGCCTTGTGCAGGGCGCGGACGTGGCTGTCCAGGTAGGTGATCCGGTCCTGGTCGTCGAGGCCCTCGTAGGAGCAGCCGTTCTCGGTGACGACGACGGGCGGGAGGCGGTCGCCGTAGCGCTGGTGGAAGGTCGTGAGGAGCTCGGTGAGGCCCTCCGGCACCACCGGCCAGCCGAAGTCCGTCACCGGGACGCCCTCGATCTGCTCGACGGAGAAGGGGAGTTCGGCGGGGATGGTCAGTCCGCCGAACTCGGCGTCCTCGCCCTTCGGGGCGCCGACGCGGGTCGGGGCGTAGTAGTTGACACCGTAGAAGTCGAGCGGCTCGGAGATGACCTTGAGGTCCGCCGCCACGTCACCCGGCATCAAGTCGCCCAGCCCGGAGGGGTATTCGCCGAGCAGGAGCGGCTCCGCGAACAGCCGGTTCAGCAGCAGGTCGTAGAAGTCCGCCGCTTCCACGTCGGGTTGGTCCTGGGAGGCCGGCCAGGTCGGCCCGTGCGAGTTGGCGATCCCGATGTCCGTCGCACCGGCCGCGCGCAGCGCCTGGACGGCCAGGCCGTGGCCCAGGAGCTGGTGGTGGGCGGCGGGCAGCGCGTCGAACATCAGCTGCTTGCCGGGGGCGTGGGCGCCGATCGCGTGCCCGAACAGGGTGTGCTCGGCGGGCTCGTTGAGGGTGATCCACCGGTCGACGCGGTCGCCGAGACGGTCGGCGACCGCGGACACGTACTCGGCGAACCGGGAGGCGGTGTCCCGCTCCAGCCAGCCGCCCTTCGCCTCCAGGGCCACCGGCAGGTCCCAGTGGAAGAGGGTCGGGACCGGACGTACGCCCGCCGCGACCAGTTCGTCCACGAGACGGTCGTAGAAGTCGAGCCCCTTGTCCGTGCGCACCCGTGGCCAGGAGACCGAGAAGCGGTATGCGTCCACGCCCAGTCCCGCCAGCAGGGAGACGTCCTCGCGGTAGCGGTGGTAGTGGTCGCAGGCCACCTGCGCCGTCGAGCCGTCCTTGACCCGGCCCGGTTCGGCCGTGAACGTGTCCCACACGGACCGCTCGCGCTCGTCCGCCGCGCCCTCGATCTGATGGGCCGAGGTGGAGACTCCCCACAGGAAGCCGTCGGGGAACCGGGGGATCGCATGCTCTTCAGTCGCCATGCGCCGGATCATGGGTACTGGCGGGTAGGGAAGTCAACGGGCAAGCGGGAACTGCCAGTTAGGCGCCCTCTTTGAGCACCTTCGAGATCAGTTCGCGCTGCTCCTCCGTCAGCCGGGGATCGGCTGCGTACACCGTCCTGCCGTCCACGGTGATCTCGTAGCTGAAGCCGTCCGGGACGCCGACCGGGCGGGTGGCGCGGCCGGCGGCGAGTGCCTTCTCGGCCAGGGCCTGCCACTCGTGGGCATCGGGCCGCCCGGAGGTGTCGACCTCCTTGTGCCGCTCGATGCCCGCGAACCCGCCCGTGCGCCTCACTTGAATACGCATGGGTCCCTGTCTAGTACGGATGCCGCGCTATGTCGCGTACGGACTCACAGGATCCGCACCCCGACCTGCTCCCAGGCCTTCGACACGGCCTGGAGCTCCTCGCCGCCGTCGCCGAAGCGCTCGCGGGCGGCCTTGACCGTGAGCTTGGCGAAGTCGTTGAACAGGGCGCGTTCGGAGAGCTCCCCGCCGGTCAGGACGTCGTACCAGATCTGGCCCGCGCGCTCCCAGGCGTGGCCGCCGAGGGCGTTCGCGACCAGGTAGAAGGCGTGGTTGGGGATGCCGGAGTTGATGTGCACGCCGCCGTTGTCGCGGCCGGTGCGGACGTAGTCGTCCATCGTCGCGGGCTGCGGGTCCTTGCCGAGCACGTCGTCGTCGTACGCGGTGCCCGGCTCCTTCATGGACCGCAGGGCCTTGCCGGTGACGCTGGGGGCGAGGAGCCCGGCGCCGATCAGCCAGTCGGCCTCGGCGGCGGTCTGCCCGAGTGTGTACTGCTTGATGAGCGAGCCGAAGACGTCGGACATCGACTCGTTGAGGGCGCCCGACTGGCCGTAATACGTGAGGTTCGCCGTGTACTGCGTGACGCCGTGGGTGAGTTCGTGGCCGATGACGTCGATCGGGATGGTGAAGTCGAGGAAGATCTCGCCGTCGCCGTCGCCGAACACCATCTGCTCGCCGTTCCAGAAGGCGTTGTTGTACTTCTCGTCGAAGTGCACGGTCGCGTCGAGCGGGAGGCCGTCGCCGTCGATGGAGTGGCGGGCGTACGCCTTCAGGTAGAGGTCGAAGGTGGCGCCGAGACCGGCGTAGGCGCGGTTGACGGTGGCGTCCTGGCCGGGCTCGGCGCCCTCGGCGCGGACCTTGGTGCCGGGCAGGGCGCTGCCGTGCCCGGCGTCGTAGATCGTCCGCAGTGGCTGGTCCGACGGTGCCTTCGCCGTCGGTGCGGCCGCGAGGCCGAACTCGGTGGTCACGCGGCGTCGGCCGCGCAGTTCGCTGTCGCGCATCAACGTCTGCTGCGCGGGACCGGAGAGCGCGGGGTCGTCGTTACGGGCCAGTTTGTCCAGGACGTGTGGCGGTACGACGGTGCAGAAGACGGGCTCGAAGCCCCCGTTGGTCGTCATGTCCGGCACCCTGGCACTGCGTTATCTGCTTGTCACTAGGTGCAACCATGATTGGTGAAATGTAGGGATACGGAGGCCCGTCGTCAGTCGCTCTGTGCTACCGAGCCGGGGGTGGGTCCCGCATACTGATACGGAACCGCCCATCCGGATCGGCTCGGCTAGAGTGGCTCGCATCATGCGTTTCGGGCTGCTTCTTCTTAGCTGCCGCGGCGAGGGCCTGTAGTCCAGGTCGACTCCCTCCCCGCGGAGCTTCGTGTTGCGTGTCGGCCGTCCTTTCCGGACATCCCTAGGAGCCCCGCAATCATGGCGAACCGCCAGCAGCCCAGTTCCATGCCGATCCACAAGTACGGCCAGTACGAGCAGGTCGACATCCCGGACCGCACCTGGCCGAACAAGCGGATCACCGTCGCCCCCCGCTGGCTCTCCACCGACCTGCGCGACGGCAACCAGTCCCTGATCGACCCGATGTCGCCCGAGCGCAAGCGCCGGATGTTCGACCAGCTGGTCAAGATGGGCTACAAGGAGATCGAGGTCGGCTTCCCGGCGTCGGGCCAGACGGACTTCGACTTCGTACGGTCGATCATCGAGGAGCCGGGCGTGATCCCGGACGACGTGACGATCTCCGTACTGACCCAGGCCCGCGAGGACCTGATCGAGCGGACCGTGGAGTCCCTGAAGGGCGCCAAGCGGGCCACCGTCCACCTGTACAACGCCACCGCGCCGGTCTTCCGCCGGGTCGTCTTCCGGGGCTCCAAGGACGACATCAAGCAGATCGCCGTGGACGGCACCCGCCTGGTCATGGAGTACGCGGAGAAGCTGCTGGGCCCGGAGACCGAGTTCGGCTACCAGTACTCCCCGGAGATCTTCACCGACACCGAGCTGGACTTCGCGCTGGAGGTCTGCGAGGCGGTGATGGACGTCTACCAGCCCGGTCCTGGCCGCGAGATCATCCTCAACCTGCCCGCCACGGTGGAGCGTTCGACCCCCTCCACGCACGCGGACCGCTTCGAGTGGATGCACCGCAACCTGTCCCGCCGCGAGTACGTGTGCATCTCGATCCACCCGCACAACGACCGCGGCACCGCCGTCGCCGCCGCCGAGCTGGCGCTGATGGCCGGCGCCGACCGCGTCGAGGGCTGTCTGTTCGGACAGGGCGAGCGCACCGGCAACGTCGACCTGGTCACCCTGGGCATGAACCTGTTCTCGCAGGGCGTCGACCCGCAGATCGACTTCTCCGACATCGACGAGATCCGTCGTACGTGGGAGTACTGCAACCAGATGGAGGTCCACCCGCGCCACCCGTACGTGGGCGACCTGGTCTACACGTCCTTCTCCGGCTCCCACCAGGACGCCATCAAGAAGGGCTTCGACGCGATGGAGGCCGACGCGGCCGCCAAGGGCGTCACCGTGGACGACATCGAGTGGGCGGTGCCCTACCTGCCGATCGACCCGAAGGACGTCGGCCGCTCCTACGAGGCCGTGATCCGGGTCAACTCGCAGTCCGGCAAGGGCGGGATCGCGTACGTCCTGAAGAACGACCACAAGCTGGACCTGCCGCGCCGGATGCAGATCGAGTTCTCGAAGATCATCCAGGCCAAGACGGACGCCGAGGGCGGCGAGGTCACCGGCTCGGACATCTGGGCGGTCTTCCAGGACGAGTACCTGCCGAACCCCGAGAACCCCTGGGGCCGTATCCAGGTCAGGAACGGCCAGTCGACCACGGACACCGACGGCGTGGACACGCTGAAGGTGGAGGCCACGGTCGACGGCGTCGACACGGTCCTGACCGGCTCCGGCAACGGTCCGATCTCCGCCTTCTTCGACGCGCTGGCGAAGGTCGACATCGACGCCCGGCTCCTGGACTACCAGGAGCACACGATGAGCGAGGGCGCCTCCGCGCAGGCCGCCTCCTACATCGAATGCGCGATCGACGGCAAGGTTCTGTGGGGAATCGGCATCGACGCGAACACGACGCGTGCGTCGCTCAAGGCGGTCGTCTCGGCCGTCAACCGCGCCGCTCGATAATCCCCCTGACCGGGGGTTTTGGGGCCTTGATCGCTGTATACGGCGATCAAGGCCCCGTTGTTTATCGGCCATCGGCACGTGGAGGTCACGAGTAGGTATCGTCCGAGGTGCTGACGCCGCCTCCCTCATGTGGCTAACATCACGCAAGCGCGGCGATGTTGCCGCGGCGTTACGGAGGTGCTGACGTGCTGCCTGGACGGGGACGAAACGGCCGTGCCGACAGGCCTGCGCGCCTCCTGGGCACCCGTACCGCGTGGACGACCGTCGGAGACGGCGAGTTCTTCTGTCCCGGGTGCGGAGGCGACCGCAACTACCAGCGTCTGTCGGGCCGCCGCCGCCTCACGCTGCTGGGCGTCCCGGTCCTGCCGCGCGGCGACACCGGCCCGGTGGTGGAGTGCGCGGCCTGCCAGAGCCACTTCGGCACGGACGTCCTCGACCACCCCACCACGACCCGCTTCTCGGCGATGCTCCGCGACGCCGTCCACACGGTCGCCCTGGCGGTCCTCACGGCGGGCGGCACCTGCTCCCGCACCTCGCTGGAGGTCGCGGCCGGCGCGGTCCGCGCGGCGGGCTTCGAGGACTGCACGGAGGACCAGCTGGAGACCCTGGTCGAGGCCCTCGCCGAGGACACCGGCGGCGTCTACGACCGCCCCTGCGGAGCGGGTCTCGCCATAGAGCTCCACGAGGCCCTGGACCCCCTCGCCCCGCACCTCGCCCCCGCGGGCCGCGAATCGATCCTCCTCCAGGCGGCCCGCATCGCCCTGGCGGACGGCCCCTACACCCCGGCGGAACGCGACGCCCTCTCGACGATCGGCACCGCACTGACGATCTGCGCGGACGACGTCACGAGACTGCTGGCGGCGGCACGGACACCGTCCTGATACTCCCCGGGGAGTAGCCGGCGCCTCCGGTCTCCCCAGGCAGTAGTCCCCAACTCGCCCTCCCGTCCGACGAACGCGCCCCTTTCCGGCGGAAGTCTGGAAGCGACTCAGACGTCCGACCGGAGGGAGGCCCGTTGATGGGGGCCGTAGACAAGAACGCGCGGCGGCGGGCCGTGCCCTGGCTGGTGCTGGGGCTGTGGATCGTCGTCCTGGTGGCCGTGTCGCCGTTCGCCGCCAAGCTCGCCGACGTGCAGCGGGACCGGGCCGTGGACTATCTGCCGGCGAGCGCCGACTCGACGCAGGTCGCGAAGGTCCAGGAGCGGCTGCCCGGGGGCGAGGCCACCGAGATGGTCGTCGTCTACCACCGGGACGGCGGACTGACGGCCGCCGACCGGGCCACCGCCGCCCGGCAGATCGGGCGGATCGCCGACGCGCACCGGCTCACCGCCGAGCCGCGGGGCATTCCGTCCAAGGACGGGAGCACCGTGCTGTATCCCGTCTCCAGCACCGAGCCGGGCTCGGACGAGAAGGCCCGCGACCTGCTCGTCAACGACGTGCGGGACATCGCGAAGAGCGAGGAGGGGCTCACCGTCGAGGTCGGCGGTGAGGCCGCGTTCGGCACCGACGCCTCCGAGGTCTACGACGCGCTCGGCGGGCCGCTGCTCTACACCACGGCCGCCGTCGTCGCCCTGCTGCTCATCGTCATCTACCGCAGCCCGTTCCTGTGGCTGGTGCCGCTCGCGGTCGCGGGCACCTCGGAGTACCTCGCGCGCGGGGTGGCCTACGGGCTCAACCAGGGGTTCGGGACCTCCGTCACCGGCCAGAGCGCCGGCATCATGACCATCCTGGTGTTCGGCGCCGGCACCGACTACGCGCTGCTGCTCGTCTCCCGGTACCGGGAGGAGCTACGGCGCATCGAGCGGCCGTACGACGCCATGGTCGCCGCGCTCAGGGGCTGCGGGCCCGCCGTGATCGCCTCCTCCGGGACCGTCGCCGCGGGTCTGCTGTGCCTGCTCGCCGCCGACCTGAACAGCAGCCGAGGAATGGGTCCGCTGGGCACGGTCGGGGTACTGACCGCGCTCGCCGCGATGATGACGCTGCTGCCCGCGGTCCTCGTGCTGCTCGGCCGCCGGGTGTTCTGGCCGCTGGTGCCCCGCTACGGCAGCACCCCCAAGGCCCGCCGGTCGCTGTTCGCCGCGATGGGCAGCTCGGCCGGGCGGCGGCCCCTCACCGTGCTGGCCGGCGGGGCCGTGCTCCTCGGGGCGCTCGCGCTGGGCGTGCTGAACCTGCCCGGCAGCCTCAAGCAGGAGGACTCGTTCACCAGCAGGCCGGACGCCGTCGCCGCGATGGAGACGCTCGCCGCGGCCTACCCGGAGCAGGGCACCCAGCCCATCGCCGTCATCACCCCGGCCGACCGCACCGACGCCACCCTCGCCGCGATCCGCGGCACCCAGGGCGTCGACAGCGCGCGGCAGGGACGCACCGGGGACGGCTGGACCGAGATCTCCGTCACCGCAGTGAACGCCCCCGAGTCCGCCGGGGAGACCGCGACCATCAAGGCCCTGCGGGACCGGCTCGACGGCTCCTACGTCGGCGGGCCCAGTGCCGAGCAGCTCGACCTGAAGGACACCAACAGCCGGGACCGGAAGATCGTCGTGCCGATCGTCCTCGTCTCCGTGCTGCTGATCCTGATCGCCCTGCTGCGGTCCCTCGTCGCGCCGCTGATTCTCGTGGCCGCGGTGGTCGCCGTGTGGGGCGCCGCCCTCGGCATCGGGGGGCTGGTCTTCGGGCCGGTGTTCGGGTTCGAGGGCACCGATCCCGGACTCGGGCTGCTGTCCTTCGTGTTCCTGGTCGCCCTCGGCGTCGACTACGGCATCTTCCTGATGCACCGCATGCGCGAGGAGTCCCTGGCCGGCGCCGAACCGGTCACCGCGGCGCTCACCGCGCTGCGGACCACGGGCGGGGTCATCGCCTCCGCCGGACTCGTCCTCGCGGCCACCTTCGCGGTGCTCACCAACATGCCGCTGGTCCAACTCGTCGAGCTGGGCTTCGTGATCGCGGTGGGCGTGCTCCTCGACACCTTCCTCGTGCGGACCTACCTCGTCACCAGCGCGGCCGTCGCACTGCGGCGCACGGTGTGGTGGCCGGGCCCGCTGTCCCGGGCGCCCGAGCCGCCGGTCCGGAACGAACCCCAGCCGGAACGCGTGTGACGAGGTCACTCCAGGGCGCCCTTCCCTCCCGGAAGGGCGCCCTCCGCCCCGACGTCCCGGAAGATGACACCGTGCAGGAGACCACGAGACCCCGGCTGGGCGAGCGGATCATGGCGGCCGTCAACCGCGACCCGCGGACCGCCCCGCACGGCACCCGCAACGACGCACTGCTCGCCGTCGTGCTGGCGGGTGTGGCCGTGTGCGCCGCGCACTTCACCCACGAGGCCCGCAACCCGGACGTTGTCGGGTGGACGCTGCTGATGGCGAGCCATGTGCCGATCGTGTGGCGGCGGCGCCGCCCGATGCTCGTACTGGCCGCGGTGGTGGTGCTGATCACGCCCTACCACGCCCTCGACTACAACCACTTCCCGCCCACCCCGGTCGCCTACGTCGCCCTCTACACGGTCGCCGTCACCGGCCGCCCGCTGCGCACGGTCCTGACGGGCGTCACCGTCGTCGCCCTCGCCGCGAGCGTCATGCTCACCATCAGCACCCATCAGGCCCTCGAACTGCTGCGGACCTCCGGCTGGATCATCGCCGTCCTGTTCTGCGGCATCGACGTGCGCTACTACCGCCAGTACGTGGCCTCCATCGTCGAGCGGGCCGTCCGTGCCGAACGGACCCGCGAGGAGGAGGCCCGCCGCCGGGTCGCCGAGGAACGCCTGCGCATCGCCCGCGACCTGCACGACCTGCTCGCCCACAGCATCACCCTGATCGGCGTGCAGACCTCCGTCGCCTCCCACGTCCTGGCCGCCGACCCCGAGCGCCTCGACCGGGAGACGGTCGCCAAGGCCCTCGACGACATCACCGAGACCTGCCGCACCGCGCGCGGTGAACTCCGCACCACCCTGGAGGTGCTGCGCGAGCACGACGGTCCCGACGCCCGCGGCCCGCTGCCCGGCCTCGACGGCCTGCCCGACCTCGTCGCCGCCGCCCGGCTCGCGGGCGCCCGCGTCGACCAGGACCTGCGCGTCCGCGCCGACCCGCCGCCCGCGGTCGGCGCCGCCGCCTACCGGATCGTCCAGGAGGCCCTCACCAACGCGGTCCGGCACGCCGGCCCCCGGCCCGCCGTACGGCTGCGGCTGTACGACGAACCCGGTGCCCTGCGGGTGTCGGTGACCGACGACGGCACCGGGCCCCTCCCCGGCGGCACCCCCGGTTTCGGACTGCTCGGCATGCGGGAGCGGGCCCGCAGCGTGGGTGGCACACTCGACGCCGGACCACGGCCGGACGGCGGCTTCGAGGTGACGGCGGCGCTGCCGCTCACCCTGGGGGAGGGAACCGTATGACCATCCGCGTGCTGCTCGCCGACGACCAGACCCTGGTGCGGGCCGCGTTCGCCATGCTCGTCGCGTCGGCGCGGGACATGGAGGTCGTCGGGGAGGCGGCCAGCGGGCGGGAGGCCGTCGGCGCGGCCCGCGAGGTCCGGCCCGACCTGGTGGTGATGGACATCCGCATGCCCGACCTGGACGGCATCGAGGCGACCCGGCTCATCGCCGGCGACGAGACGCTCGTTGGAGTGCGGGTGCTGGTCCTGACCACCTACGACACCGACGAGAACATCGTCGAGGCGCTGCGGGCGGGGGCCTCCGGATTCCTGGTGAAGGACACCCGGCCCGCCGAACTCCTCGACGCGATCAGGACGGTGGCGGCCGGTGAGGCGCTGCTCTCCCCGGGGCCCACGGCCCGTCTGATCGAGCGGTTCCTGCGCAGCCCCTCACCGGCCGCGACGGGCGGCCCCGAGTGCCTCTCCGACCGGGAGCGCGAAGTGCTGGCCCTGGTCGCACGGGGTCTCAACAACACCGAGATCGCCGAGGCGTTGGGCCTCAGCCCCCTCACCGCGAAGACACACGTCAGCCGGATCATGGGCAAGCTGGGGGCCCGGGACCGGGCCCAACTGGTCATCGTGGCCTACGAGTCGGGGATGGTGACGCCGGGGACGCGGTGACGGACCGGAGCTCCGGGGCGGTCCGGCGCGCTCTACAGCAGTCCCGCCTCCGTCAGGAACCTGCCCACCCGCTCCACCTCGTCCTCGGACAACGGCACCTGCGGCTCCGCCGTCGCCGGGCACGCGATCACGCCACGCAGGTGCAGCGCCGCCTTGAAGGCGCCCAGCGCCGACGAGGACGCGCCCATCCGGGCCGGGTCGCCCACGCCCACCATGCCGAACAGGGCGCACAGCCGCTCCTGTTCGGCCCGCGCCCCCTCCAGGTCACCGGCGCGGAACAGCCGGTCGAGACGGACGTACCCCTCGGGATCGACGTTGGCGAGACCGGGCACCGCCCCGTCCGCGCCCACCGCGAGGGCCGCGTCGACGAAGGCCTCGGAGCCGGTCAGTACGCTGAAGCCGGTGATGTCGGAGCGGCCGCGGGCACCGGATGCGACCGTACGGAAGCCCGCGAGGTCACCGCTGGAGTCCTTCAGCCCGGCCAGGACGCCCTCGGCGGCCAGGTCCAGGACGAGGTCCGCGGGAAGCTTGGTGTGCACGCCCGTCGGCAGGTCGTAGGCGAGGACGGGGACCGGGCTGCCCGCCGCGACCAGCCGGTAGTGGCGGGCGATCTCCGCCGGGTGGGTGCGGGTGTAGAAGGGGGCCGTGACGACGACCGCGTCGGCGCCCGCCGCGGTGACCGCCCGCACATGGTCCAGGACCCGGGCCGTCGTCATGTCGATCACCCCGCCCAGCACCGGGAGTTGCCCTCCGACATGCCCGGTCACCGTCTCCACCACCAGCCTGCGCTGCGCGTCGGTCAGGAAGGCCGCCTCCGACGAGGTGCCGAGCACGAACAGTCCGTGCACCCCGCCCGCGACCAGATGGTCGACGAGCGCGAGCAGCGAGGGCACGTCCACCTCGCGGTCCGGTGTCAGAGGCGTGCAGACGGGCGGGACGACACCGGTCAGCGGGGCGGGAAAGGTCATCGGGGCTCCTCGGGATCGGCCGTCCACCGATCTTCCCGCACAGGACGAGGGGGCGCCGACCCCTGTACGGCGCCCCCGGTCCTGGGCCGTCCTGCTACTGCACCTGCTGGTACGACTTGTCCGTGTCGGAGTCGTAGATCAGCTTGCCGTTCCTGTCGTAGCCCTTGACGTGCGGGTTCCTGATGACCTGTTCGTTCAGGGTGCCCCCGGCGACGAACCAGCCGTGGTCGAGGACGGCCTGACTGCCGGAGTCGCCGTAGGAGACGGTCACCTTGGCCACCGTGGGTTCGACCGTGCCGATGAGGCCCCAGCCGAACGGCAGCTTCCAGTGGCCCTTGTCGAGGAAGGACTGCTGGTAGAGCTTGCCGCTGTTGATGTCGGCCAGCACGGGCGGGGAGTCCGGCAGGCGGTCGCTGCCGGTGCTGATGTTGGCGCCGACGGCTTTGCCGTCCTTGAGGTTGCACATCAGCCGTGTCTGCGTCGGCTGTTCCTTCACGGCGACCACCCAGATGCCGTCACCGGGCGCGTTGGAGTCACCGGTGCTGTTCAGCGCCAGGATGATCCGGTACTCCTGGGCCTTGCCGAGGTCCGGGCTGTGTGACCCCGCCTCCGTGGTCTCCCGGTTGTACGCGAGGCACTTGTCCAGCCCGTCCACGGCCTGCTCCAGCGTGATCCCGTCCCGCAGCTGTCCCGCCGTCGCCGGTCCCGCCGGTCCCGTGTGGGTCGGGGACGGCGTGGGGGAGGGCGTGGACGCGGCCGTGGGGCTCGCGGACGCCGCGGCGGGTGTCGACTGCTCCGCCGCCGCTCCCGAGCCGTCCAGCGTGATCGCCGCCACCGGCACCGCGGCCAGCGTCACCAGGGCCGCCCCGGCCAGCACCAGCCGCCGGCGCCGCTCGGCCACGCCCTGGCGGCGGATCTGCGGGTAAGGCACCGACGAGGGCCGGATCGTGTAGGCGTCCTCGCTGAGCAGCTCCCGCAGTTGCTCCTCGAAGTCCCGCTCCCCTTCGCTCATCTCGCTCATCTCGTGCCTCCCTGCGGGGCGCGGTCCACGACCTGCGCGAGCCCCGGATACGTACGCAACTTCGCCAGTCCCTTGGAAGCCTGGCTCTTGACCGTGCCCTGCGAGCAGCCGAGCACCTCGGCGACCTCCGCCTCCGACAGGTCCTCCCAGTAGCGCATGACGACCACGGCCCGCTGCCGGGGCGGCAGTTGGGCCAGAGCGGCCATCAGCGCCCCGCGTTCGTCGACCCGGGCCACGGCCTCCTCCCGGCCCGCCCGCTCCGGTGGCGCGTCCGTCAGCGACTCCTTGACCCGCCGCTTGCGGAAGCGGTCGCTGTTGCACGTGACGAGCATCCGCCGGACGTACGCCTCCGGGTTGTCGCTGCCCGACACGCGCCGCCAGGAGCGGTACGCCTTCGCCAGCGCCGTCTGCGTCAGATCCTCGGCATGGTGTGCGTCGCCGGTGAGCAGATACGCGGTCCGCACGAGGTGCGACCATCTCGCTCTGACGAATTCCTGGAACCGATCCTCTTGTTCGGCCTGCATCAAGCACCCTCCCTCGCCCCTCAGACCACAAGGCGAGCGGATTCGGTTGCCTGTGCGACGGCGGCGGGTTCGAATGTCTCCATGAACGGGTGGGACGAACAGGCGCCGGGCGTCCTCCGGTTGCCGTCGGGGCGTCTGGTGCGGGGCCGTGGCCTGCGGTACCCGCTGGATCAGGCCGCGCCGACCCCGTCGTACGGCGTCTATCTGCTCGGCGGGACACCTCCCGAGCTCCCCTGGGAGTCGCTCTGGCTGCGCTGGCCGGACTTCCGGCTGCCCGCGGACCGTGCGGAGGCTCGCGCGGTGCTCACCGAGGTCTGGCGGCGGGCGGCCGGCGAGCGGGTGGAGCTCGCGTGCGGGGGAGGCAGGGGCCGCACCGGAACGGCCCTCGCATGTCTGGCGGTCCTGGACGGGGTGCCCGCCGCGGAGGCCGTGGCGTACGTCCGGTCGCACTACGACCGGCGGGCGGTGGAGACCCCGTGGCAGCGCCGGTACGTGCGACGCTTCTGAACGCTCTTCGACGCTTCCGGAGCCGTCAGCCCAGGGCGCCGGCGACCACCGCGGCCGCGTCCGCGACCAGGGCGTCGTCCCGTACGGCGTCCGGCTCGGGCATCGTCGACAGGACGGACAGGACGATCGGGTCGCCCTTCTCGGTCCACACGACACCCACGTCGTTCGCGGTGCCGTAGGAGCCGCTGCCCGTCTTGTCGGCGATCGTCCACGACGCAGGCAGACCCGCGTGGAAGCGGTCGACGCTGGTCGTGTTGGACAGCAGCCAGTGCGTGAGCAGCCGCCGGTCCCGTCGGTCCAGGGCGTCGCCGAGAACCAGCCGGCCGTAGGTGCGGCCGATGGCGTACGGGCTCGTCGTGTCCGTCAGCCGCCACGGCTCGGCGGTGTTGAGCTCGGGCTCCCAGCGGTCCAGGCGGGTCGTCCGGTCGCCGAGGGAGCGGGCGAAGCGGGTGATCGCGGTGGGGCCGCCGAGCTCGCGCAGGAGGAGGTTGCCGGCCGTGTTGTCGCTGTGGGTGATGGCCACCTCGGCGAGCTCGGCGATCGTCATGCCCTCGGCGAGATGGGCCGCCGTCTGGTCGGAGCCAGGCTGCACCAGGTCGGCCTCGGTGTAGTGGATCCGGCGGGCGAGCACCTCCCCGTGCCGGTCCAGGTCGCGCAGGACGGCCGCGGCGGCGAGGGTCTTGAACAGCGAGCACATCGGGAAGAGCTCGTCGGCGCGGAAGCGGACGGACCGCCCGGTCGACAGGCGGTGGGCGAAGACGCCGAGCCGGGCGTCGTAGCGCTGCTCCAGTGCGCGCAGACGGGCGGCGACGTCGTCGGCGGCACGGGCGGCCGGCGTGGTCGCGGTGGTCAGGAACGTGGCTGTACCGGCGGCCAGGAGCGTGCGGCGGGACAGCTTTCCGGAGCCCAAGATCTCGCTCTCCTTCGTATGGGGACAGATGTCGATCTCTCTCATGACCGACGCCGACCGCCATCCCTTGGTTGCACGGCCCCGAACCCTCAGCGGCAGTAGGTGTCCCGGGACGGGCGCACCCCCGTGGCCAGGAAACGGGACACCGTCGCGTCGCCGCACGAGGTGCCGTTGCCGAGGTAGGCGTCATGGCCGGTGGAGTCGTTGACGACCATCACGGCCCGCCGGCCGAGGGCCTCGCGGAGCCTCAGGGCGCCGCTGAGCGGGGTGGCGGGATCCCGTTCGTTCTGCACCATCAGGATGTTGGCGGGGCCCCGGTCGGTGACGTGCACCGGTGCCTCCTTCGGCTCCCACGGCCAGGCGGTGCACGGCATGGCGTTCCTCGGCATGCCCCCGGTCAGCGGGAACGCGGCACGGCTCCTCGCCACGTCCCGGCGGTAGGCGGCCGGGTCGCTCGGCCAGTCGACGTCGTTGCAGATGGTGGCCGCGGCGA
Organism: Streptomyces sp. NRRL B-3229; assembly: GCF_000719505.1. NCBI lineage: Bacteria > Bacillati > Actinomycetota > Actinomycetes > Kitasatosporales > Streptomycetaceae > Streptomyces > Streptomyces sp. NRRL B-3229. The sequence goes on from NZ_JOGP01000002.1 coordinate 415,855, forward strand.
CGGCGGTGACGTTCTGGAGGACGGCCTCGGGCGGCCCGGCGGGGGCGGCCGGCAGCGTGCCCTGGCGTGCGGCGCGGATCAGCCGGGCCAGCGCCGGGTAGTCGTCCGGGTCGTAGAAGGAGTCGAGCATCGTCTGGCGCAGGACGTTGCCGTTCAGCTCCTCCGGGTTGGCGCCCGGCCAGGGGATCGGCTCGCGGTCGAGACGGGCGGCGAGCTCCAGGAACAGGGGGCGCACCTCGGCGGCCGTGTCGGCGAGGCGGTCCGGATTGCCGGGCGCGGAGGCCCACTTGGCGAACTCCGGGAAGTTGTCCTCGGCGCCCCGCTCGAACGCGGCGAGCCAGGCGCGCTCCGCGAGCACGGGGTCCGGGTTGTCGTTGCTGTCCAGGACGACCCGGTCGGTGCGGTGCGGGAACAGCTGGAGGTAGGCGTCGGCGACATAGGTGCCGTACGACACGCCCCACAGCGACACCTCGCGCTCGCCGAGCGCCACCCGGACGCGGTCGAGGTCGCGTGCCTCGTTGAGGGTGCTGATGTGCCGGATCAGTTCGCCGCCGTTGCGGGCGCAGGCCCCGGCCAGGCGCTTGCCCGCGGCCATGTTCGCGTCGACGGAGCCGTCCGCCGCGGGCCAGGGCAGCAGGGTCGTCCGGGCCAGGTCCCGGTGTTCGAGACCGCAGTCGACGGCGGTCGAGGGTGCCATCCCGCGGGGTGCGAACCCGATGAGGTCATAGGCCTCGCGGACCTTCTTCGGCAGTCGCTGCCCCTTCTCGGAGGGGTCGTTCATGCTGTCGCCGCCGGGTCCGCCGGGGACCAGCAGCAGGGCACCGCGCCGGGCGGCCGGCTTCTCGCTGGGGATGCGGGAGACGGCGATCTCGATCTTCGGGCCGTTCGGGTCGGCGTAGTCCATGGGCACGGCGACAGTCGCGCACCGCTGGCGCGAATCGAGGCCGCTGCCCTCGCACTTGGTCCATTCCAGCGCCAGGGGCCCGGGGGCCGCCGAGGCGGACAGCGGGGCCATGACACCGAGCACGACACCGGAGGCGGCGGCGATCAGGGTGAGGCTCTTCGCCACCGGCTGCATCCGCGTCCTCTGCGTCCTCTGAGTCCTGTGCGTCCTCTGCTTCATCTGCTTCATACGAGGAGCCTCGCGGACCGCGCGTCGGCGCCCCATCCGGTCAACTCCCGGGTTCTCCGGGGGGTTTACCCCCGGTCGCGTGGAAGGTCGGCGATCCGCCGCGGGATATTCGGCCGGGGTTTTCGAAAAGCCTGCTCGAACACGGTGGCGCAGGCAAATAATCCGACCGTGAGAAAGGAGGAGTGAAACCCGAAAAGGCGGGGGAGTTCCGTGTAATCGGAGTCTGGAGGTAATCGGTGGCGAAAATGCCCGTGGGTTCGTACGTCGTGGACACCCGGACCGGGAAGGTCGGCGTCGTGATGGGGCACGAGGGGCCGTACGTCCAGCTCAGACCGTACGGCGGCGGCAGGGAATGGGACGCGGCGCCGGACGCGGTGCGGGAAGCCACCTCGGTCGAGCAGCCCACGGTCACCGCACCGGCCACTCCGGAATCCGCCCCTCGTAAAGGCGGGGAATCCGGGGGACACAGGTCACCGGGATCCCCTTCTCGAGTGCCTCGCACAGATCCGCGAGCATGAGATCCCTGGGCGGTCGCAGCACGCGCTGCTCGGGGTCGCCGAACGAGATTTTCCCCATTTCCACGATCGCGACGGCCTGGCGGATCAGGAGGTGAACTCGGCCGAGCCGGCGCGTCAGGTCTGGGAGCCGTTGTACCCGACCGCGGCCGGCAGGGTTCCGGGTGGGCGAGAATGGGGGCATGCATCTGTTCCGCGACGACGCCATCGCGCTGCGCACCCGGACGCCGGCTGAGGCGGACCGGATCGGCGCCCACGGGGGTGGGCGATGAGTCTCTTCCGGGACGACGGGATCGTCCTGCGCACCCAGAAGCTCGGGGAAGCGGACCGGATCATCACCCTCCTCACCCGGGGGCACGGGCGGGTGCGGGCCGTGGCCCGCGGGGTGCGGCGCACCAAGTCCAAGTTCGGCGCCCGGCTCGAACCCTTCTCCCACGTCGACGTGCAGTTCTTCGCGCGCGGGAGCGAGCTGGTGGGCCGCGGGCTGCCGCTGTGCACCCAGAGCGAGACCATCGCGCCGTACGGCGGCGGGATCGTCTCCGACTACGCCCGGTACACCGCCGGGACGGCCATGCTGGAGACCGCCGAGCGCTTCACCGACCACGAGGGCGAGCCCGCCGTCCAGCAGTACCTGCTGCTCGTGGGGGCCCTCAGGACCCTCGCCCGGGGTGAGCACGCCCCGCACCTCGTCCTCGACGCCTTCCTGCTGCGCTCGCTCGCGGTGAACGGCTACGCACCCAGCTTCAGCGACTGCGCGAAGTGCGGGATGTCCGGCCCGAACCGCTTCTTCTCGGTGGCCGCCGGAGGCTCCGTCTGCGTGGACTGCCGGGTGCCCGGCAGCGTCGTACCCTCACCACAGACCCTGGAACTCCTCGCCGCGCTGCTTACGGGAGACTGGGAGACCGCGGACACGAGCGAACCGCGGTACGTCCGGGAGGGCAGCGGCCTGGTGTCCGCCTACCTGCACTGGCATCTGGAGCGCGGGCTGAGATCCCTGCGCTACGTAGAGAAGCAACCCTGAGAGGGAGACGAGAACCACCATGGTCGTACGCGGGATCCTCGGTCGTCAGCGCCGCGAGTACCGGACGCCGGAACCGCACCCGTCCGGCGCCCGGGCGCCCAAGCTCCCCGGTGAGCTGATCCCCGAGCACGTGGCGATCGTCATGGACGGCAACGGCCGCTGGGCGAAGGAGCGCGGGCTGCCCCGCACCGAGGGGCACAAGGTCGGCGCCGAGCGGGTCCTCGACGTGCTCCAGGGCGCGATCGAGGCCGGGGTGAAGAACATCTCGCTCTACGCCTTCTCCACCGAGAACTGGAAGCGCTCACCCGACGAAGTCCGCTTCCTGATGAACTTCAACCGCGACTTCATCCGCAAGACCCGCGACCAGCTAGACGAGCTCGGTATCCGGGTGCGCTGGGTGGGCCGGATGCCCAAGCTGTGGAAGTCGGTCGCCAAGGAACTCCAGGTCGCCCAGGAGCAGACCAAGGACAACGACAGGCTGACCCTGTACTTCTGCATGAACTACGGCGGCCGCGCCGAGATCGCCGATGCCGCGCAGGCCCTCGCCGAGGACGTGAAGGCGGGCCGGCTCGACCCGTCCAAGGTCACCGAGAAGACCCTCGCGAAGTACCTGTACTACCCGGACATGCCCGACGTGGACCTGTTCCTGCGGCCCAGCGGCGAGCAGCGCACCTCCAACTACCTGCTCTGGCAGAGCGCCTACGCCGAGATGGTCTTCCAGGACGTCCTGTGGCCCGACTTCGACCGCCGCGACCTGTGGCGGGCGTGTGTCGAGTTCGCCTCCCGGGACCGCCGCTTCGGCGGGGCCGTCCCGAACGAGGAACTGCTCGCCATGGAGGAAGCGATGAAGGGCGACCCGGAGGCCTGAGCCTCCGACCCGCCCTTCACCGACTACGAAGGACTCAGCTGGTCGTCACCGCCGTGTCGTCGATCACGAAGCTCGTCTGGAGCGAGGAGTCCTCGACCCCGGTGAACTTCAGCGTCACCGTCTGACCGGCGAAGGCCGCCAGGCTGAAGGACTTCTGGACGTAACCGCTGGCCGCGTTGAGGTTCGAGTACGTGGCCAGGGTCGTCGACCCGGCGGTCACCGTCAGCTTGTCGTACTGCGTGCTGGTGGTGGTCTCCGCCGTGTCGATGTGCAGGTAGAAGGTGAACGTGGTCCCGGTGCAGCCGCTCGGGACCGTCACCGACTGGGAGAGCGTGTCGGTGTGGGTGGAGCCGTAGCCGTCCAGCCACGCCTTGTAGGAGCCGGTGCGGGCGGCCTGGCCGCTGGCGTTGGTGATCACTCCGCTGGACGCGGTCCAGGTGGTGTTGCCCGACTCGAAGCCCTGGTTTCCGAGCAGCTGCGTCGAGGTGCAGCTGCCGCCGCCGGACGAGTTCACGGTCCAGGTGAAGGACGCCGTGCCCGTCGCCCCCGTGCTGTCCGTCACCGTGACCGTGGTGCTGTAGGTCCCGGCCGTGGTGGGAGTGCCGGTGATCGCGCCGGTCGAGCTGCTGATCGACAGACCGGCGGGCAGACCGGAGGCCGCGTAGCTCAGTGCGCCGCTGTTGGTGCTGCTCGCGCTGATCTGGAGGCTCACGGCCGTCCCGACCGTGCTGGTCTGGCTGCCCGGGTTGGTCACCGTCACGCCGGTCGACGGCACGGTGATGTGGCTGCCGACGTTGATGCCCGCGAAGGCGTTGCCGACCCCGGCGTACTGCGTGGAGCTGGTGCCGTACAGGGCGGCGGCCGCGTTCAGGGCGGCGGTGCGGGCGCCGGCGTAGTTGGTGCTGGACGTCATGTACGTCGTCAGCGCCTTGTACCAGATCTGGAGGGCCGCGGCCCGGCCGATCCCGGCGACGGCGACCCCGTCGGAGGTCGTGCTGTTGTAGGTCACGCCGTTGATGGTCTTGGTGCCGCTGCCCTCGGAGAGCAGATAGAACATGTGGTTGGCGGGCCCGGACGAGTAGTGCACGTCGAGGTTGCCGACCCCCGAGTACCAGCTGTCCGCCGAACTGCCGTCCTTGCTCGGCTTGTCCATGTAGCGCAGCGGGGTGCCGTCGCCGTTGATGTCGATCTTCTCGCCGATGAGGTAGTCACCGACGTCGGTGGAGTTGTTGGCGTAGAACTCCACGCCGGTGCCGAAGATGTCGGAGGTGGCTTCGTTCAACCCGCCCGACTCACCGGTGTAGTTGAGCCCCGCCGTGTTGGAGGTGACGCCGTGGCTCATCTCGTGCCCGGCCACGTCCAGCGAGGTCAGCGCGTGGGTGCTGCTGGTGCCGTCGCCGTACGTCATGCAGAAGCAGGAGTCGTCCCAGAAGGCGTTGACGTACGCCGAGCTGTAGTGGACGCGGCTGTAGGCGGCGACCCCGTCGTTCTTGATGCCGCTGCGGCCGAAGGTGTTCTTGTAGAAGTCCCAGGTCTCCTGGGCGCCGTAGTGGGCGTCCACACCGGCGGTCTGGGTGTTGGAGCCGGAGCCCGTGCCCCAGACGTCGTCGGCGTCGGTCATCAGAGTGCCGGTGCCCGAGGTGCCGTTGTTGAGGCTGTACGTCTTGTGGCCGCCGCGGGTGGTGTCGTACAGCTGGTACGTCGAACCGGACAGCGTGGTGCTCAGGGGGACCGTGCCGCTGTACTGGCTGTTGCCGGTGCCGGTCTCGATGCCCTCGTAGCGGGAGAGTTCGGCGCCGGTCGTGGCGTCGGTGATGACGTGCAGCTTGCTGGGTGTGCCGTCGTCCTGGAAGCCGGAGACCACCGTCTCCCAGGCGAGCTTCGGGGTGCCCGAGCCGGCCCAGATCACCTTGCGGGCGCTCTGCGCGGCGGGGCTCTCGGCCTTGAGCGCCTTGGCGGTCTTCAGCGCCTTGGACTCGGCGGCCGCCTTGCCGAAGGCGGCGGTCGTGGACTTCACCGAGACGGTACGACGGTTGTTGTTGAAGGTCGCGCCGAGTGTGCCCGCGGCCAGGGAGGCCGGGGGTGTGTGCACGACCAGGTCGCCGCCGAGGACGGGCACGCCGTCGTAGGTGCGCTCGTAACGGGTGTGCAGGGTGCCGTCGTTGTCCTTGACGACGTCCTTGACGACCAGTTTCTCCTTGGCGCCGAGGCCGAGGGAGTCGGCGGTCGCCTCGGCCCTCCCGGACGCGCTCTTGATCAGGGCCGTGCGCTGGGCCGGGGAGAGCTTGGCCTCCAGGCTCCCGGTGCGCAGCGGGCTCGGGTGGGGGGAGGCGGGCCCCGCGGCGGCGGGCACCGTCTGGATGCCTACGGCGAGGAGGGACGCGGCGGCCACCAGGGACGCGGCGACGGCTGATCTTCGTGGGGAGGGTCTCACTCGTACTCCTACTGCGACGACGGGGTGGAGGTGCCGTGCGGGAACTGCGTGAGAGCTGGAGGGAGCGTGGCACGGTTGTCCGGGTCATGTCATGCAAAGGAGCGCGAGCCAAGGGTTATCCCTCGGCTCTGCTGTGAGTTTCCTGTCGGTCAGTCCTGGGCGGTGGCCGCGCAGTCCGCGCAGGTGCCGAAGATCTCCACGGTGTGCGCCACATTGACGTAGCCGTGCTCGGCGGCGATCGCGTCGGCCCACTTCTCGACGGCCGGGCCCTCCACCTCCACGGCCTTGCCGCAGACCCGGCAGACCAGGTGGTGATGGTGGTCGCCGGAGGAGCAGCGGCGGTACACGGACTCGCCGTCCGAGGTGCGCAGGACGTCGACCTCGCCCGCGTCGGCGAGGTTCTGGAGGGTGCGGTAGACCGTGGTCAGACCGACCGCGTCGCCCTTGTGCTTGAGCATGTCGTGCAGTTCCTGCGCGCTGCGGAACTCGTCGACCTCGTCGAGGGCCGCCGCCACGGCGGCCCGCTGCCGGGTGGCGCGGCCCTTCACGGGCGGTCCAGCGGTCGTCACGGGTTCCTCCTTCGTTCGGCGCCTGCCGGGCCATTGTGCCAGCCCGGCCTGTGCCCGGTCAGACTCCGGCCGTGCCCTCCGGTGCCCGAGTGGCCGGAATCGCACACTCGGCGGGGTCCCCGGCCGGCTGCCGGGCGGCCACCGCGCGGGCGCGGCGCCGGGCCAGCGGGGTGGCGAGGGCGGTGAGCAGGATGAACGCGGCGATGGTGAGCAGCACGATCGTCGCACCGGGCGGCACGTCCTGGTAGTACGAGGTGACGGTGCCGCCGATCGTCACCGTCACCCCGATCGCCACCGCGATCGCGAAGGTGGCCGCGAAGCTCCGGCTGAGCTGCTGCGCCGCCGCCACCGGCACCACCATCAGCGCGCTGACCAGCAGCAGTCCGACCACACGCATGGCGACGGTCACCGTCACCGCGGCCGTCACCGCCGTCAGCAGGTTGAGCGCGCGCACCGGCAGACCGGTGACACGGGCGAACTCCTCGTCCTGGCTGACCGCGAAGAGCTGCCGGCGCAGGCCGAGGGTGACGAGCACGACGAACGCGGCCAGAGCGCAGATCGCGGTGACGTCGGACTCCGAGACCGTCGACAGCGAACCGAACAGGTACGACGTCAGGTTGGCGTTGGAGCCGCCGGGCGCGAGGTTGATGAACATCACGCCGCCGGCCATGCCGCCGTAGAAGAGCATCGCGAGGGCGATGTCGCCCCGGGTCTTTCCGTACCAGCGGATCAGCTCCATGAGGACCGCGCCGAGCACCGAGACCAGGGTCGCCATCCACACCGGTGACCAGGACAGCAGGAAGCCGAGGCCGACGCCGGTCATCGCGACATGGCCGATGCCGTCGCCCATGAGGGCCTGGCGGCGCTGGACCAGGTAGATGCCGACCGCGGGGGCGGTGATGCCGACCAGGACGGCGGCGAGCAGGGCCCGCTGCATGAAGGCGTAGTCGAGGAGGTCCATCAGCTCAGCAGTCCTGTGCGCATCGGCTCGTGCTCGGGGGAGTGGGGGTGGACGTGGTCGTGTCCGGGCAGGGCGTGCTGACCGACCGCGCGCGGGGGAGGGCCGTCGTGCAGGACGCAGCCGTCCCGCAGCACGACCGCGCGGTCGATCAGCGGCTCCAGGGGGCCGAGTTCGTGCAGCACGAGCAGGACCGTGGCGCCTTGGGCCACCTGCTCCTTCAGCGTCCGCGCCAGCACCTCCTGGCTCGCCAGGTCCACGCCCGCCATCGGCTCGTCCATGATCAGGAGTTCGGGTTCGGCGGCGAGGGCACGGGCGATCAGGACGCGCTGGTGCTGGCCGCCGGACAGGGCGTTGACCGAGTCCTTCGCGCGGTCCGCCATGCCGACCAGCTCCAGGGCCCGCCGTACGGCCTCGTGGTCGGCCTTGCGGAGCATCCCGAACCGGGCGCGGGAGAGCCGCCCGGAGGAGACGATCTCGGTGACGGTCGCGGGGACCCCGCCGGCGGCCGTGGTGCGCTGCGGGACGTACCCGACCCGGGCCCAGTCGCGGAACCAGCCGCGCGGGGTGCCGAAGATCTCGATCTCCCCGGCCGCCGTGGGGACCTGGCCGATGATCGTGCGGATCGCGGTCGACTTGCCGGAGCCGTTGGCCCCGAGCAGCGCGACGACCTCACCGCGCTGCACGGTGAGGTCGATGCCGCGCAGGACGGGCCGCGAGCCCAGGTCGGCGCGGACTCCGCGCAGAGAGATGACGGGCTCGGTCATGCCGTCCTCCGGTGTCATTTCGCTCCCAGGGCGCTCTGGAGGGCCTTGAGGTTGGCCTCCTGGACGGCGAAGTAGTCCTTGCCGCGGGACTTGGCGGTGATGCCCTCGATCGGGTCGAGGACATCGGTCCTGAGCCCGGCGTCGGAGGCGATGGTCTTCGCGGTCCTGTCGCTGACGAGCGTCTCGTAGAACACGGTGGTGACGCCGTCGGCCTTCGCCATCGTCTCAAGGTCCTTGACGCGGTTGGCGCTGGGCTCCGACTCGGGGTCCAGGCCGTTGATGGCCTCCTCGGTGAGGCCGTAGCGCTCGGCGAGGTAGCCGAAGGCGGCGTGGGTGGTGATGAAGACCTTGGAGTCGGTGTGCGCGAGGCCGTCCTTGAACCGGGTGTTCAGGGCGTCGAGCTTCTTCACCAGGGCCGCGGTGTTGGCCTTGTAGTCGGCCGCGTGGTCCGGGTCGGCCTTCTCGAAGGCGGCGCCCACTCCCTGGGCGACCTGGGCGTACCTCACCGGGTCGAGCCAGATGTGGGGGTCCTTGCCGCCTGATTCCTCGCCGTGCTCGTCGTCGTGCTCGGCCGCGTGGCCGCCGACCTCGTTGCCGTGCTCCTCCAGGGAGGTCAGCGTGGTCGCGTCGATCTTGGTCTTGATCCCGGACTGGGCGACCGCGTCGTCGACGGAGGGCTGGAGGTTCTTCAGGTAGAGCACCGCGTCGGACTCCTGGAGCTGCGCGGTCTGCTTGGCGCTGATCTCCAGGTCGTGCGGCTCCTGGCCGGGCTGGGTCAGGCTGGTGACGTGCACGTGGTCCCCGCCTATCTGCTCGGCGAGGAAGGCCATCGGGTAGAAGGACGCGACGACGTCGAACCTGCCGGTGTTCCCCGCGGCGGCGCTGTCGGTGGAGCACGCGGAGAGGGCGGCGAGGGCACCGGCGGCGGCGACCGCGGGTATGAGGCGTCGTACGTTCATGACAGTCATTTTCATCAAATATGGAAACGGTTGTCAACAAAGCCCGGGTCCCGAACCGATTTGATACCGGGGGTGGCCACGCCGGTAACCTGAGGCATTCGCTGCCGTCCATTCGTCATGAAGAGAGCACCGTGGCCGCCGACAAGATCGACACCATCGTCAGCCTGAGCAAGCGCCGGGGCTTCGTTTTCCCCTGTAGTGAGATCTACGGCGGCCAGCGCGCCGCCTGGGACTACGGACCGCTGGGTGTCGAGCTGAAGGAGAACCTGAAGCGTCAGTGGTGGCGCTACATGGTGACGTCCCGTGAGGACGTGGTCGGTCTCGACTCGTCCGTGATCCTGGCCCCCGAGGTCTGGGTCGCCTCCGGTCACGTGGCCACCTTCTCCGACCCGCTGACCGAGTGCACCTCCTGCCACAAGCGGTTCCGTGCGGACCACCTGGAAGAGGCGTACGAGGCCAAGCACAAGCGCGCCCCGGAGAACGGCCTGGCGGACGTGAACTGCCCCAACTGCGGCAACAAGGGCCAGTTCACCGAGCCCAAGCAGTTCTCGGGCCTGCTCTCGACCCACCTCGGCCCGACCCAGGACACCGGCTCCATCGCCTACCTGCGTCCCGAGACCGCACAGGGAATCTTCACCAACTTCGCCCAGGTGCAGACCGCTTCGCGCAAGAAGCCGCCGTTCGGCATCGCGCAGATGGGCAAGTCCTTCCGCAACGAGATCACGCCCGGCAACTTCATCTTCCGCACCCGCGAGTTCGAGCAGATGGAGATGGAGTTCTTCGTCAAGCCGGGCGAGGACGAGAAGTGGCAGGAGTACTGGATGGAGCAGCGCTGGAACTGGTACACCGGCCTGGGCCTGCGCGAGGAGAACATGCGGTGGTACGAGCACCCGAAGGAGAAGCTCTCCCACTACTCCAAGCGCACCGCCGACATCGAGTACCGCTTCCAGTTCGGCGGCAGCGAGTGGGGTGAGCTGGAGGGTGTGGCCAACCGCACCGACTACGACCTCAGCGCCCACTCCAAGGCCTCCGGCCAGGACCTCGTCTACTACGACCAGGAGGCCGGCGAGCGCTGGACGCCGTACGTCATCGAGCCGGCGGCCGGTGTCGGCCGCTCGATGCTGGCGTTCCTGCTCGACGCCTACGTCGAGGACGAGGCCCCCAACGCCAAGGGTAAGCTGGAGAAGCGCACCGTGCTGCGCCTCGACCACCGTCTCGCCCCGGTGAAGGTCGCGGTGCTCCCGCTGTCCCGCAACGCCGAGCTGTCCCCGAAGGCCAAGGGTCTCGCCCAGGCGCTGCGCCAGAACTGGAACATCGAGTTCGACGACGCCGGCGCGATCGGCCGCCGCTACCGCCGTCAGGACGAGATCGGCACGCCGTACTGCGTGACGGTCGACTTCGACACCCTCGACGACAACGCTGTGACGGTCCGCGAGCGTGACTCCATGAAGCAGGAGCGCGTCTCCCTCGACCAGATCGAGGGCTACCTGGCGAGCCGCCTGGTCGGCTGCTAGTCGCTCCGTCTTCCTCGGCCCCCGACGCAGGCCCTTCCGGGCTCGTGTCGGGGGCCGTTTTTCTATGTGACGGGTGACAGCTGACAGATATTGAAATCTGTCAGCTGTCATGTCAGAGTGGAGGGCATGACGATACGCACCCGAACCCTCGGAACCACCGGCCCCCAGGTCTCCGCCCTCGGCCTCGGCTGCATGGGCATGTCGCCCATGTACGGCGACGTGGACCGCAAGGAGTCGATCGCCACGATCCACGCCGCCCTGGAGGCGGGCGTGACCCTGCTCGACACCGGCGACTTCTACGCCATGGGCCACAACGAGATGCTGGTCGGCGAGGCCCTGCGCGCCGCCCCCGCCGCCCGCCGCGAACAGGCCCTGCTGAGCGTGAAGTTCGGTGCGCTGCGCGGCCCGGGCGGTGAGTGGACGGGCTACGACGGCCGCCCGGCCGCCGTGAAGAACTTCGCCGCCTACTCCCTCCAGCGCCTCGGCGTCGACCACATCGACGTCTACCGCATCGCCCGGCTCGACCCGGACGTCCCGATCGAGGAGACGGTCGGCGCGATCGCCGAACTGATCGAGCAGGGCTACGTCCGGCACGTGGGCCTCAGCGAGGTCGGCGCCGAGACCATCCGCAGGGCCGCCGCCACCGCACCCGTCTCCGACCTCCAGATCGAGTACGCGCTGATCTCGCGCGGCATCGAGGAGGAGGTCCTGCCGACCACCCGTGAACTGGGCATCTCCATCACCGCCTACGGCGTCCTGTCCCGCGGCCTCATCTCCGGCCACTTCTCCGCCGACCGGCAGCTGGCCGCGAACGACTTCCGGGCCCACTCGCCCCGTTTCCAGGACGGCAACCTCCAGCACAACCTGAACCTCGTCGAGGCGCTCCGGAAGATCGCCGAGCAGAAGGGCGTCACCGTGGCACAGATCGCCATCGCCTGGGTGCTGGCGCAGGGCGAGGACATCGTGCCGCTCGTCGGCGCCCGCACCCGGGAGCGGCTCACTGAGTCGCTGGGCGCCCTGGACGTCGTACTGGACGCCGACGACCTGCGCGCGATCGAGGACGCCGTGCCGGCCGACGCGGCGGCGGGCGATCGCTATCCGGCCGCGCAGATGACCCACCTGGGCAGCAAGTAGCGAACACCGTGCCAGGTACGGTCTAGGACATGGCACCGACCACCGAGACCCTGACCGCGGAGCGCATCCTCGAAGCCACCGAGGAGGTGCTGCGCCGGCACGGGCCCGCCAAGGCCACCGTGGTCGACGTGGCCCGCGCGCTCGGCGTCAGCCACGGCAGCGTCTACCGCCACTTCCGCACCAAGGCGGCGCTGCGGGCAGCGGTGATCAAGCGCTGGCTGGACCGTACCTCCGTGTCCCTCGCCGGCATCGCCGCCGACGAGGACCGGACACCGGAGACCCGGCTGCGCGACTGGCTCGCCGCCCTCTTCGAGGCCAAGCGCCGCAAGGCGGGCGACGACCCCGAACTGTTCGCCACCTACATGGTGCTGACCAGGGAGGCCGGCTCGGTGGTCGACGAGCACATCGCCGACCTCACCGGCCAGCTCACGGGGATCATCGAGGCGGGCGCGGCCTCCGGTGTCTTCGCGGGGGACCCGGCGACGCAGGCCCGTGCCGTCTTCCAGGCCACCGGCCGCTTCCACGACCCCGCGTACTTCACCGAATGGGAGCGGCCGGAGGCCGACGGCGACTTCTCGGCGCTGGTGGAGCTTTTGCTGAGGGGCCTGCGGACGGACTAGACGGACGGACCGGGCTTACGGCCCAGGCGGACGGACCGGGCTTACGGCCCAGGCGGACGGGCCAGGCGTACGGGCCAGGTGTACGGACTAGAGTGTGCCGCCCGGCCGAAGAGAAGCCGGCTCGGCCGGAGTGCAGCCGGTCCGGCCGAGGAGAAGGCGCCGGCCGATGTGACGCCAGCCGGGCCGAGAAGAAGCCGCCCGGCCGAAGAGAAGGCGAGCGAGCCGATGTCCTCCACCATCCGCAGGGCCGTCATTCCCGCCGCCGGCCTCGGCTCCCGGCTGCTGCCGCTCACCAAGGCGACGCCGAAGGAGATGCTCCCGGTCGGCGACAAGCCGGTCATCGAGCACACCGTGCGCGAGCTGGTGGACTCCGGCATCACCGACATCACCATCGTCGTCTCCGGCGGCAAGTCCCTGATCCAGGACCACTTCCGCCCCAACCCCGCCCTGGTCGAGCAGCTGCGCGCCGACGGCAAGAGCGCCTACGCGGACGCCGTCGAGGAGATCGCCGAGCTGGCCCGCCGCGGCCACATCACCTACCTCGACCAGCAGGGCCCCTACGGCAACGGCACCCCCGTCCTCAACGCCGCCCGCTCCTTCGGCGACGAGCCCGTCCTGGTGCTGTGGCCGGACGACGTGTTCGTGGCCGAGGTGCCGCGCGCCCAGCAGCTGATCCGGGCCTACGAGCAGACCGGCTGCCCGGTGCTCGCCCTGATGCCGATGGACCCCGTCCAGTCCCGGCGCTACGGCGTCCCGGTCGTCCAGGAGGACCTCGGCGGCGGCACCCTGCGCATCACCGGTCTGGTCGAGAAGCCGGACCCGGCCGCCGCGCCCTCGTCGTACGCGGCCATCGGCGGCTATGTCATTACCCCGGGCATCGTCGACGAACTGCGCGAGCGCACCCGCCGCTGGTACGAGCACCGCACCGGCGAGATCTACCTGACCGACGCCGTCAACGCCTACGCGGCGACCCGGGCGGTCTACGGCCAGGTCATCCAGGGCCGCTGGTACGACACCGGCAACCCGGCCGACTACCTCGTGGCCCAGATGGCCCACGCCCTCGCCCACCCCGAGTACGGCCCCCTGCTGCGCGGCCTGGTCGGCGAACTGGACACCTCCGAGGGCGCCTGAGGACCGGTGGGGTCCGGTGGGGTCAGCCCCCCGACGTATCCACCGTCGCCTGGTGCGCTTCCGCCAGGTGCTCCTCCGCCTTCAGCCAGGGCAGGAACTGCGCGGCCCGGCGCCAGCCGCAGGTCTCGCAGCTGATCGTGCGCTGCGGGCCCTTGCGCAGCACATGGACGACGTGTTCCCGCCCGTGCTGGTCCCGACGGCTCACCCTGCTCGTGTTCGTCTGCACCATGTGCCTCGCCTCCGGCAAGGAGTGTGCAGCAAGAACAACATCAACAGCAGTGTCTTCACGGGGTGTTCGCCGGGAGGCGAGCCGGGTCAGCTCATCGTGCGCGGCAGACGCAGACTCAGCACGCCCGTCAGGGCCACCCCCGCCAGCTGCACGAGCAGCGTCGTCACCAGGGCGTCCCGCATGCCCAGGCCCGGCACCAGGGCGAGGAAGAGCGTGCCGAGCGTGGCCACGCCCAGGGCCAGGGCGGACTGCTGCGTCGTGACCATCACACCGCTGCCCACACCCGCCCGCGCAGGCGGCACCTCGGACAGCACCAGCCGCAGGACGACGGGGAGTTGGAGTGCCTGGCCGATCCCGGCGACCGCGCCCCCGGGCAGCAGGACGACCAGGCCCAGGTCGGGCCAGGAGTACCGGGCCGCGAGGATGATCAGGACGAGTCCGGCCCCCTGGATCAGCGCGCCCGCGGTCACCACCCGGGTGCCCCAGCGGGAGATCAGCCGCGGTCCGGCGATCGACGTGAACAGGAACGTCACCGCCAGCGGGACCAGGGCCAGGCCCGCCTGGACGGGGCTGCGGCCCGCGCCCTCCTGGAGCGCCACCGCGATCACGAACATGAAGCCCGCGAAGCCCATCGAGAACGGCACGATCAGGACCAGGCCCCGGCGCAGCGACACCAGCGCGAGGAGGCTGGGCGGCACCAGCGGCGTCCGGCCCCGGCGGTCCGCCCTGCGCTCCACCGCGAAGAAGGCCCCCGCGAGGAACGGGAACACCGCCAGCGACAGCCACGTCCACAGCGGCCAGCCCGCCGCCCTGCCCTCGGTCAGCGGGGCCAGCAGCGCCAGCAGGGTCGCGGCGAGCAGGACCGTGCCGGGGACGTCCACCGGCTCCGGGCGCGGGGAACGGGTCTCCGGGACCGCACGGGCCGCGAGCAGCAGGCCGACCAGCACGACCGGGACGTTCACCAGGAACGCGGCACGCCAGCTCGTGCCCGCGATGTCCGCCGCCACCAGGACACCGCCGAGGATCTGGCCCGCCACCATCGCAAGGCCCGCGGTGGCGCCGTACAGGCCCATCGCCCGGGCCCGCCGGGGTCCGGCGGTCGCCGACTGGATGGTCGCGAGCACCTGCGGCAGCATCGCCGCCGACGCGGCACCCTGGGCGACCCGGGCCGCGACCAGCGCCCACGCGCTCGGTGCCAGCCCGCACGCCAGCGAGGTCAGCCCGAACGCGGCCATGCCGCCCAGGAAGAGCCGGCGCCGCCCGAACAGGTCGCCGAGCCGGCCGCCGAGGACGAGGAGGACGGCGTACGCCAACCCGTAACCCGCGACGACGAGTTCGAGGACCGACTCGCTCGCGGACAGGTCCGCGGCGATGGTCGGCAGCGCCACGTTGACGATGAAGAAGTCGATGAGGGGGAGGGCCGCGGCGAGCAGCACCGTGAACAGCCCGAGGCCACCCAGCTCGGGTGGCGCGGCGGGACGGGCGAGGTGTGGAGTCGTCGTTTCGGTGGTCACGGTCTCGAGCCTGCGCCTGCTCGCAGGGGGGTACCAGAGTGTCCTTATCCTGGTAGAAGAACCACCTGGCAACAGGGTCCCGGTGCGGGCAGGCTGGAGGCATGACGACCATGGCCCAGGAGACAGCCGCGCCCGTGACGCCGTCCGTCTCGGAGATCCGGCGCCATGAACTCGCCGCCTTCCTGCGGCACCGCCGCGAGCACATCGCACCCGAGCAGGTCGGCCTGCCCCGCGGCCGCAGGCGGCGCACCCCGGGACTGCGCCGGGAGGAGGTCGCCCACCTCTCCGCGGTCGGCGTCACCTGGTACACCTGGCTGGAACAGGCCCGGGACATCCAGGTGTCCGTGCAGGTCCTGGACGCCCTGGCCCGCGCGCTGCTGCTCGACCCGACCGAGCGCTCGCACCTGTTCCAGCTCGCCGGCGCGGTCGACCCGACGCCGGCCACCACCTGCCCCTCGATCACCCCCGGGCTCCGGCTCGTCCTCGACCAGCTGGGGCCGATCCCGGGCTGCGTGTCCAACAGCCGTTACGACATCCTGGCCTACAACCGCACCTACGGCCTGCTGCTGTGCGACCTGGACGCGGTGCCCCCGCAGGACCGCAACGCCATGCTGCTCTCCTACACGCACGAGGAGTGGCGGTCCTCGATCGTGCACCTGGCCGAGGTGCAGCGGCTCATGGCCGCCCGCTTCCGCGCCGGGATGGCCGGGCATCTCGCCGAGCCCGCCTGGAAGACACTCCTGAAGCGGCTGCGCACCGAGTCCGCGGAGTTCCGCGAGATCTGGGACCGCCACGAGGTCGGGGCCTCCCGCCCGCGCCGCAAGGAGTTCCGCAACCGGTACGTCGGCCGGATCGCCGTCGACCACACCGACCTGTGGCTCGGCCCCGAGACAGGCTCCCGCCTGGTCACCTACGCCCCCGCCGACGAGGAGTCCCGGCAGCGACTGGAGAAACTGCACGCGATCGCCCTGGAGCGGGCCGCGCGCCAAGTGGTGTGAGCGCGCTCCGGAACGCCTGATCACATCCCCGTCAGGTGGGGTGAGCGTCCCAGGTTCGGGCACTCGGGCGGTCCGGAGGGGAGACCCCCACAGGCGAGCAAGTCGGGCGAGGCGAGTCATGGCCGAGCAGAAGTCGTCGCAGCAGGCAGCGCACACGTCCCCGGACCAGGCATCGGAGAAGGAACCACCACAGCTTCCGCAGCCGCTGCGAGCTGCCGTGTCGGCGCTGGGGAAGGTTCCCGGGGCCGGGACGGTGGGCCGGGTGGCCGGCGGGGCACTGGACCGGGTCGCGGCGGTGTCCCCGCGCGGCCGGCGGTTCGCCGTGTACGCGGGCGCCGGAGTGCTCGGTGTCGCGGGCATCGTGGAATGGCCGATCGCGGTCACCGGGGCGGCGGTGGCCTGGCTGACGCAGCCGAGGCCGGGGGAGCGGGACGCAAGCGCCGGACCTTCGGGGGACGCGAGCGCCGCGCTTTCGGGGGACGCCGCGGGCAGGCCCACGCCGAAGGTGCTGGCCGCATCCCACGGGTCGCCTGGAGCGGCGACCGCCGCCGCCACGGCCACCTCCTCGTCGCCCTCCGGCAAGCTCCCCCCGCACGAGAGCCCGTCGATGCCGCCGGGGCAGGGCGGTCCCGGGGGGTCCACCACGGGACGTACCCGGTCCGGCCACTGAGGGCGAGCGATGAACCAAGCACTCCTCACCCGCCCCACGACCAGCGCCGCGAACCTCCTCCTGGCCGGCCCCCGTCTGCTCGTCCGCGCCACGCCCCCCGCGATCGGCGCCGCCGCCGGAGCAGCGGCCGGAACGGCACGCGCAGGCGTACGCACCGCCGACTTCGCGGCCCGCGCCGCCAGAGCGGCTCGTGGGGCCCTCCCGGGAGCGCCCCAGCACTGGCGAGCGGGCCCCCGCGTCCACGTGCCCTTGCGCACGCAGGAGACGGACGAACGGGCGGACGGAGGGCGGGAACACCGCGCCCGCCGTCTCGCCGCCGCTCTCGCGGAGCATCCCGACATCGCGTTGGCCTACTGGGACGGCGGCCTCGGACGGCTGGTCGTCACCGCGGCCGACGGGGTCGCCACCGACCGGGTCGTCGCACGGGTGGCCGCACTCGCCGAGCGGCACGGACTCGTGGCGGCCGGCGGACAGGACGTCGAGGAACTCGCCCACCCCGGCGACCCCGGCTCCGTACGGACCGCCGCTCTCGCGCTCGGCGCCGACGCCGTAGGAGTGGTCGCCGCGGTCACCGGGTCCGCGCTGCGGCTGCCCGCCTCGCCGCGGCCGCTGACCGCCGGAGTGATGCTGCTGCGCGAGAACCCCCGCTTCAGGGGCTGGTTGCGAGGCCGGCTCGGAGACGTGCGGACCGACGTGGCGCTCGCCGTCGTCAACGCCGCCGTGCACGGTGCGGGCCAGAGTCCCACCTCCCTGCTGCTCGACGGCACCCTGCGCGTCTGCCAGTTGGCGGAGGCGATCGTGCGGACGGCCTCCTTCGAAGCCGTCCACGACGACCTGTGCGTCCCGGACCGGGACAGCGTGCCCGGGGACCCGGCCCTGCGCCCGCCGCCGCTGCGGTCACCCGCCCAGGAATACGCGGGTCACGCCTCCGCGGGCAGCCTCGCCGGCGCCGTCGCCGCGCTCCTCGTCAAGCACGACGTGACCGAGGCCGCGGAGGCCGTCCTCGCGGGCTCCCCGAAGGCCGCCCGCTACGGCCCCGCCGCCTACCACGCCGTGCTGAGCGCCGCCCTGTCCCGCTCCGGCGTCCTGGTGCGCGATCCGGACCGGCTGCGCCTGCTGGAGACCGTCGGCACCGTCCTCCTGCACCCGAGCGCCCTGCGCACCCCGGGCGCGGGCGCCGACCCCTGGGCCGAACCCGTACTGGACGCGGCCCGCCGCGCCGGACTCCGGGTCGTCGTCCTGGACGACCCGGCCCTCGCCGACTTCACCGGCCTCGCCGACCAAGTCGTGTCCGCAGAAAGGCCGTTGAGGGAGGTCGTCGACCTACTCCGCGACGAGAGCGAGGACGGGGGCGGCGTCCTCACCGTCGCCCGCCCGCAGGACGCCGACGCCGTCGCCGGACTCCTCCGCGGCGACATCGCCGTCTCCCTCACCGACGGCGGCTGCGCGGTCGCCTGGGGCGCCGACGTCCTCGCCCCGCGCGGACTCCCGGACGTCTGGCGGCTGTTGACCGCCGTCCCCGCGGCCCGCGCGGTCGGCCGCCGCTCCCAGACCCTGGCCCGCTCCGGCGCCGCCCTGTCCGGACTCCTCGTCGCCGTCGGCGAGTCGGGCCGCGGCGGCCGCGGTACGGCACTCCCCGGCCTCCGGCACGCGCCCGTCGACGCCGCCGCGGCCGCCGCCCTGCTCAGCGGCGCCCGCGCCGCCCTGCGCGTCACGGCCGCCGGCCCGCCGCACCCACGACCCCGGGTCGCCTGGCACGCCCTGCACCCGGACGACGTACGCGACCGTCTGGGGCGGGACGCGCCCCCGGAGCCCACGCCCGTCGAACAGACCACCGCCCGGGTCCGCACCGCCGCCGACACCGTCGTAAGACTGCCCGTGCTGGCCCCCGCCAGGTGGTCCGCGCAGCTCGCCAGGGCCGTGCGCGGGGAGCTCGACGACCCGCTCACCCCCGTCCTGGCGGTCGGTTCGGCCGCCTCCGCGATCCTCGGCTCCGCGATGGACGCCCTGCTGGTCGTCGGCGCCCTCGACCTGAACGCGCTCGTCGGCGGGCTCCAGCGGCTGCGCGCCGAGCGGGCCCTGTCCGGGCTGCTCGCCCAGCAGCAGCAGAAGGCCCGGGTGGCGGAGCCGGACCACGACGAGGAACCACGGGTGGTCGACGCCGCCCGGCTCAGCCCCGGTGACGTCATCGAGCTCACCCTGGACGACGTCGTGCCCGCCGACGCCCGCCTGCTGTGGGAGGACGGCCTGGAGGTCGACGAGTCCGCGCTCACCGGCGAGTCCCTCCCCGTGAACAAGCACACCGACCCGAGCCCGCGCGCCCCGGTCGCCGAACGGCACTGCATGGTCTTCGAAGGGACGACCGTGGTCGCCGGACAGGCCCGCGCGGTCGTCGTGGACACCGGCGAACGCACCGAGGCCGCCCGTGCCGTGGCGCTCGCCGCCCGCACCCCGGCCGCCGGCGGAGTCCAGGCCCGGCTCCAGGAACTCACCCGCAAGGCACTGCCGTTGACGATGGCCGGCGGCGCCGCCGTCACCGGGCTCGCCCTGCTGCGCGGCACACCCCTGCGGCAGGCGGTGAGCGGGGGAGTGGCGGTCGCGGTGGCCGCCGTACCGGAAGGGCTGCCGCTGGTCGCCACGGTCGCCCAGCTCGCGGCCGCCCGCCGGCTCAGCGCCCACGGCATCCTGGTCCGCGCCCCGCGCACTCTGGAGGCGCTGGGCCGCATGGACACCATCTGCTTCGACAAGACCGGCACCCTCACCGAGAACCGGCTGCGCCTGGTCCGGGTCACCGACCCGGACGGCATCGCCCGCACCCCCGGCGAACCCGGCACCGACGGCCCGCTGCGCGTCGCCGCCCGCGCCTGCCCGCAGCTCGACGGCGACCCCGGGCAACGCCCGGCCCACGCCACCGACGAGGCCGTCCTGGAGGCGGCGGCCCCCGACGAGCACTGGACCCAGCTGGAGGGCCTCCCCTTCGAGGCCGCCCGCGGCTACGCGGCCGCCGTCGGACACTCCGGCGACGACACCCCGGTCCTGGTGGTCAAGGGCGCCCCGGAGACCGTCCTGCCGGCCTGCGCCGGCCTCCCCGCCGACGCCGAGGACCGGGCCCACTCCCTGGCCGCCGACGGACTGCGCGTGCTGGCGGTCGCCCGCCGACCGCTCGACGGCGACACGAAGGCCGTACTCGAAGAGCCCCTGCGGGACCTGGAGTTCGTGGGCCTGCTGGGCCTCGCCGACGTCCCCCGGGAGACCTCGCCCGCCCTGGTGCACGGGCTGCGCGAGGCAGGCGTACGGCCCGTCGTGCTGACCGGCGACCACCCGCGGACCGCCCACGCCATCGCCACCGACCTCGGCTGGCCCGAGGACGCCACCGTCGTCACCGGTGACGAACTCGCCGCCGCCGACCGCTCCGCGCGCTCCCGGATGCTGCGCGACGCCGATGTGGTGGCCCGGGTCGCGCCGGAGCAGAAACTCCAGGTCGTCGAGGCCCTCCGGGATGCCGGCCGGGTTGTCGGCATGGTCGGTGACGGTGCCAACGACGCGGCCGCCATCCGCGCCGCCGACATCGGCGTCGGCATCAACGCCCGCGGCTCGGCGGCCGCCCGCAACGCCGCCGACCTCGTCCTCACCGGCGACGACCTCTCCGTCCTCATCGAGGCCGTCCGCGAGGGGCACGCCCTGTGGCACAGCGTCGCCGACGCCATCGCCATCCTCATCGGCGGCAACGCGGGCGAGGTGGGCTTCGGCATCCTCGGCACCCTCCTCTCCGGCGCCGCGCCTCTGTCCACCCGCCAGATGCTCCTGGTGAACCTCTTCACCGACCTGTTCCCGGCGATGGCCGTCGCGGTGACGCCCACGGAGCAGCCCACCGACTCCGGGGACGACCCGTCGGTCGACACGGTCCTCGGCCCCGCCCTGACCCGCCAGATCCGCGCCCGGGCCCTCACCACCTGCCTCGGCGCCACGGTCGCCTGGCTCATCGGCCGCTTCACCCCGGGCACGGCCCGCCGCTCGACGACGATGGCCCTGTGCGCGGTGGTCGGCACACAGCTGGCCCAGACCTGGACCGACCGGAAGGAGAGCCCGCTGGTCCGGCTGACGACCCTGGGCTCGGCGGCGGTGCTGTTCGCGGTGGTGGAGACCCCGGGCGTGAGTCAACTGTTCGGCTGCACGCCGCTGGGGCCGGTGGCGTGGGCGGGGGTGGGCGCGGCGATCGGGCTGGCGGTGGCGGGCCAGCGGTTTGTGCCTGTCCTGGAGCGGACAGTGCTGGATCACCTGCGCTGAGACGACCTGCCTAGGGGCGCGGGGCTGCATCGATATGCGGCTCCGCCGCGTGGGCGCGACAAGCCCCCACCGGCGGTCAGCCGCCAAACTACGCGCTGACCCCGGCGGCCTCGCGCACCTCAACCGACTCCAACCGCTCAGCCGTCCGCTCAGCAGTACGCCGCGCCCAGGGCCCCGTGGTCACCGCCCCCAAAGTCAGCACCGCGAACCCGCACCCCGCCAGAATCCACCACCCCGGCACCGCGGCGGACACGAACTTCTCCCTGTACGACGAGGAGCTCAACCCGGACGCCAGCACCGCGCCGATCACCGCGACCCCGAGCGTCTGCCCCAGCTGACGGCTTGTGGACGCGACGGCCGCCGCAACCCCCGCCTGCGCCCGCGGCATCCCCGACACCGCCGTGTTCGTGATCGGCGCGTTGACGAACCCGAACCCGATCCCGAACACCACGTACCCGAGCAGCAGCGTAACGTCGGAGGTCTCTGCGTCGAACGCCGCGAAGAGCACTCCGCTCGCGGTCATGGCGAACCCCGCGACCAGCAACGGCAACCGCGGCCCGCGCGAACCCACCAGCCGTCCGGCGAGCGGCGCGCACAGGAACATCGGCACCGCCATCGGCAGCATCCACAGGCCCGCGTGCAGCGCGTCCAGACCGCGGACGTTCTGGAGGTACAGCGTCGAAAGGAACAGGAACCCGCCGAGACCCGCGAACGCGCTGATCGCGATCACGGTCGCCCCGCTGAACGGCGCGGACCGGAAGAACCGCAGGTCGATGAGGGGTTCGTCGCGCCGGGGCTCGTACCAGAGGAGTCCCGCCAGCGCGACGGCGGCCACCGCCGCGAAGGGCAGCACCGAGCCGAGGGCGGAGGTCGGGGCCTCGATGATCGCGTACGTCAGCGAGCCGAACAGGGCGATGACGAGGACCTGTCCGACCGGGTCGGGCCGACGGGCCCTGGGCGCCCGGGACTCGGGGACGTACCGCAGGGTGAGCAGCAGCGCGGCGATTCCGACGGGCAGGTTGACCCAGAAGATCGAGCGCCAGCCGACCGCGTCCACGAGCACGCCGCCGACCAGCGGACCCGCGGCCATGGAGATGCCGACGACCGCGCCCCACACCCCGATGGCCCGGGCCCGCTCGCGCGGGTCCGTGAAGGTGTTGGTGATGATCGACATGGCGACCGGGTTGAGCATCGAGCCGCCGACCGCCTGCACCATGCGGAAGGCGATCAGCGCGTCCAGGTTCGGTGCGGCGGAGCACAGCGCGGAGCCGATCGTGAAGACGACCAGACCGGCCATGAAGACCCGCTTGCGGCCGATCCGGTCGGCGGTGGAGCCGGCCAGCATCAGCAGGGAGGCGAGGACGAGGGTGTACGCGTCGATCGTCCACTGGAGGCCCGCCGTGCTTGCGCCCAGACCGCGCTGGAGGGCGGGCAGGGCGACGTTGAGGGCCGTGGTGTCGAGGCTCACGATCAGGAGGCTCATGCAGCAGATCGCGAGCACCAGCATGCGTCGGCGAGGGCTGAGCTCGGGCATGGGGGTCATCGTACGCCGATTTCGATAGTGCGTCTAACTAATGGTTGGTACATGATCGATGCACGGGTACCCCGGGGCGTGCGTGACAATGGGGGAATGTCCACGACCGTCCCGCCGCTCCAGATCGGCCCGCACACCGTCCAGCCGCCCGTGGTCCTCGCCCCGATGGCCGGGATCACCAACGCCCCCTTCCGCACGCTGTGCAGAGAGTTCAGCGGTGGCAAGGGCCTGTTCGTGAGCGAGATGATCACGACCCGGGCGCTGGTCGAGCGCAACGAGAAGACCATGCAGCTGATCCACTTCGAGGAGAGCGAGAAGCCCCGCTCGATCCAGCTGTACGGCGTCGACCCCGTGACCGTCGGCAAGGCCGTCCGCATGATCGTGGAGGAGGACCTCGCCGATCACATCGACCTGAACTTCGGGTGTCCGGTGCCGAAGGTGACGCGCAGGGGCGGGGGTTCGGCGCTGCCGTTCAAGCGCCCCCTGCTGCGGGCGATCCTGCGCGAGGCCGTGAGCGGGGCGGGGGACCTGCCCGTCACGATGAAGATGCGCAAGGGGATCGACGACGACCACATCACGTACCTGGACGCGGGGCGGATCGCGGTCGAGGAGGGCGTGACGGCGATCGCGCTCCATGGGCGGACGGCGGCGCAGCACTACGGCGGCACCGCGGACTGGGACGCGATCGCGCGGCTCAAGGAGCATGTGCCGGAGATTCCCGTGCTCGGGAACGGGGACATCTGGTCGGCGTCGGACGCGTTGCGGATGGTCCGGGAGACCGGGTGCGACGGAGTGGTCGTGGGGCGGGGGTGTCTGGGACGTCCTTGGCTGTTCTCCGACCTCGTGGCGGCGTTCGAGGGGCGGACCGATTTCCGTCGTCCCGCGTTGCGGGAGGTCGCGGAGGTGATGGTCCGGCACGCGGCCCTGCTCGGGGAGTGGATCGGGGACGAGGCGCGGGGTGTCATCGACTTCCGCAAGCATGTGGCCTGGTACCTGAAGGGGTTCGCGGTCGGGTCGGAGATGCGGAAGCGGCTCGCGATCACGTCGTCGTTGGCGGAACTGCGGTCCGGGCTGGACGAGTTGGATCTGGATCAGGCGTGGCCGGCGGGGGCGGACGGCCCTCGGGGGCGGACGTCGGGGAACAACCGGGTTGTGCTGCCGGACGGGTGGCTGCGGGATCCCTATGACTGTGCGGGTGTCGGCGAGGACGCGGAGTTGGACACCTCCGGCGGTTGACGCGGCGGAGCCGAAGACTCCGAATCCCAGATAAGTACTACTCATTTCTTCGGATCGGGATCGCGTGCTGGGTTTTACCAGCAGACTGCGGCCGCCGGTTGCTCGTGACCCGTAACAGCTCCCTCACCTGCGCATACCTGTCCAAGGCGGGGGAGAGTGGATGATCTCCATGTCGTCGATGTTACGTCTGGGGAAAAATAAGTAGACCTATCATCTTGACCAGATCCCCCTCGGACCCCGATAAATACCACTCATGAGCAGCGGGGGTTCCGAGGAGGGACACACCACAGATGAGACCCCTACACAGAGGAGCGGGGGCGGCGACGGCACTCGCCGCAGCGGCTGTCGTCTTCGCAGCCGTACTGCCCGCCCAACCTGCCTTCGCGGCGACGATGAACTTCTACGTCGACCCGACCAACGGCAGCGACAGCAATGCGGGAACCAGCACTTCCTCCGCGTTCAAGACCGTGCAGGCCGCCCAGGCCGCGGTCCGGGCCGCAAACACGAACATGTCCGACGACATCGTCGTGAACCTGCGCGGCGGCACCTACCCCCTCACCGCCCCCATCAGCTTCGGCACCAGTGACTCGGGCACGAACGGCCACACGGTGGTCTACCAGGCGTACAACGGGGAGACGCCCGTCATCACCGGTGGCAAGGCGATCACCGGATGGACCGCGGCGACCAACGGCGAGTACAAGGCGTCCGTGGGCAGCCTGAAC